>NZ_JBWKWD010000022.1:0-107447 GCF_059422045.1 Pseudomonas sp. GW821-FHT02A08 | reverse complement strand
AGCGGTGTGTCAGGCGATATTTCTCAACCTGACACACCGCTTTCGCGAGCAAGCCCGCTCCCACAGGTACAGCGCCAAGCCCTGAAACCTGTACAGTTTCAATACTGCCCCATCGCTGAAACCCCTTCCTTGCGTCTACCCCCCTAAAGTTCAGTGCAAAAAAGTATCGATCAAAGTGCGATGGATGATTTGTCTCGCCCACCATTGAAGGATGTAATCAGTGCACATTCTTCCTGTCATCGGAAGACACAAAAACAATAACTGTCCTTCTGTATCCCGCCGGGTGCAGAAAAGGAGTGCACGATGCAACCTTCGGTAAAAGCTCTGCTTGCCCTCACCTGCATGACCCTCAGCAGCGTCAGCCTTGGCGCACAGACGCTGACCATCGCCACCGTCAACAACAGCGACATGATCCGCATGCAAAAGCTCTCGAAAAGCTTCGAGGCCGAGCATCCGCAGATCAAGCTCAATTGGGTGGTGCTCGAAGAAAACGTCCTGCGCCAGCGCCTGACCACCGACATCGCCACCCAGGGCGGGCAGTTCGACGTGCTGACCATCGGCATGTACGAAGCCGCACTCTGGGGCGCCAAGGGCTGGCTTGAGCCGATGAAGGATCTGCCGGCCAGCTATGCCCTCGACGACGTGTTCCCGTCGGTGCGCGAAGGTCTGTCGGTCAAAGGCTCGCTGTACGCCCTGCCGTTCTATGCCGAAAGCTCGATCACCTACTACCGCACCGACCTGTTCAAGGACGCCGGCCTGACCATGCCCGAGCGCCCGACCTGGGAGCAGATCGGTGAATTCGCCGCCAAACTGAACAAACCCGAGCAGGAACAGTACGGCATCTGCCTGCGGGGCAAGGCTGGCTGGGGCGAGAACATGGCGTTGATCAGCACCGTGGCCAACGCCTATGGCGCGCGCTGGTTCGATGAGAAGTGGCAGCCGGAATTCAGCGGTCCCGAATGGAAAAACGCGCTGAACTTCTATGTCGACACCATGAAGAAATCCGGCCCGCCGGGGGCGTCGAGCAACGGCTTCAACGAAAACCTGGCGTTGTTCAACAGCGGCAAATGCGCGATCTGGGTCGATGCCAGCGTCGCCGGTTCATTCGTCACCGACAAGGCCCAGAGCAAGGTCGCCGATCACGTCGGTTTCACCTATGCGCCGCACCAGATCACCGACAAGGGCTCGGCCTGGTTGTACTCCTGGGCGCTGGCCATTCCGACCAGTTCCAAAGCCAAGGACGCAGCGAAAACCTTCAGTGCCTGGGCCACGTCCAAAGAATACGGCGCACTGGTCGCGGAAAAAGACGGCATCGCCAACGTGCCGCCGGGAACCCGGGCCTCGACCTACAGCGAGGCGTACTTGAGTGCGGCGCCGTTCGCCAGGGTCACGCTGGAATCGCTCAAGGCCGCGGACCCGAGCAATCCGGGCGCCAGGCCTGTGCCGTACATCGGCATCCAGTTGGTAACCATTCCCGAGTTCCAGGGCATTGGTACCCAGGTCGGTAAATCCTTCTCGGCGGCGCTGATCGGCCAGACCACGGTCGACCAGGCGCTGGCGGCGGCCCAGCAAACCACCGAACGCGAAATGAAGCGTGCGGGTTATCCCAAGTAACCCCCGCACGTCCCTGCTCTTGCCTTGTGTGGGAGCGGGCTTGCTCGCGAAGAGGCCGGCGCATCCGCCAAATATTCGTGACTGAACCATCGCCTTCGCGAGCAAGCCCGCTCCCACATTGGATCCTCATAGGTCTGAATGAATCGGTTTAAGCCATGAATACATCAACTGCAAAAGCTCACATGGACATTGTCCAACCGCAGCGCAAAAGCCGCGTGGCCAATCCCGGCTGGTTTCTGGTCAGCCCTTCGGTGGCCTTGCTGCTGTTGTGGATGATCGTACCGCTGGGTATGACTCTCTACTTCTCGATGATCCGCTACAACCTGCTCAACCCCGGCGAAAACGAATTTGTCGGCATCGAGAACTTCACCTACTTCCTGACGGACTCGGGCTTCCTGCCCGGCGCCACCAACACCCTGTTGCTGGTGGGCAGCGTGCTGCTGATCAGTGTGGTGTTCGGTGTGCTGATCAGTGCTTTGCTTGAGGCCAGTGAGTTTTTCGGTCGCGGCATCGTGCGGGTGATGCTGATCTCGCCGTTTTTCATCATGCCCACCGTCGGCGCGCTGATCTGGAAAAACCTGATTTTCCATCCGGTGTCGGGGATTCTCGCCTACGTCTGGAAGCTGTTCGGCGCGCAACCGGTGGACTGGCTGGCGCATTACCCGCTGCTGTCGATCATCATCATTGTCTCGTGGCAATGGCTGCCCTTCGCCATCCTGATCCTGATGACCGCCATGCAGTCCCTCGACCAGGAACAGAAAGAAGCCGCGCGCCTGGACGGCGCCGGGCCCATCGCGATTTTCTGGCACCTGACCCTGCCACACCTGGCACGGCCTATTGCAGTGGTGGTGATGATCGAAACCATCTTCCTGCTCTCGGTGTTCGCCGAAATCTTCACCACCACCAACGGCGGCCCCGGCTACGCCTCGACCAACCTTGCGTACCTGATCTACAACCAGGCGCTGGTGCAGTTCGACGTCGGCATGGCCTCGGCGGGCGGCCTTATCGCCGTGGTCATCGCCAACATCGCCGCGATCATCCTGATACGGATGATCGGCAAAAACCTGACCGACAAAGCCTGAGGCCTGCCATGACTCTTCAACAATCCCGTCGCCTGCAAAGCCTGCTGCTCGGTACGTTGGCCTGGGCCATCGCGATCGTGATCTTCTTTCCGATCTTCTGGATGGTCATGACCAGTTTCAAGACCGAAATCGATGCCTTCGCCACGCCGCCGCAATTCATCTTCATGCCCACGCTGGAGAACTACCTGCACATCAACGAGCGCAGCGACTATTTCAGCTTTGCCTGGAACTCGGTGGTGATTTCCTTCAGCGCCACGGCCCTGTGCCTGTTGATCGCGGTGCCGGCAGCCTACTCCATGGCGTTCTACGAAACCCAGCGCACCAGAGGCACCCTGCTGTGGATGCTCTCGACCAAAATGCTGCCACCGGTGGGCGTGCTGATGCCGATCTACCTGCTGGCCAAGAGTTTCGGCCTGCTCGATACGCGGATCGCGCTGATCGTGATCTACACGCTGATCAACCTGCCGATCGTGGTCTGGATGATTTACACCTACTTCAAGGACATCCCCAGGGACATTCTCGAAGCCGCGCGGCTGGACGGCGCGACGCTGGCCCAGGAGATGCTCCGGGTGTTGCTGCCCATCGCCAAGGGCGGCCTGGCATCCACGGTGCTGCTGTCGCTGATCCTGTGCTGGAACGAGGCCTTTTGGTCGCTGAACCTGACCTCGTCGAAAGCCGCACCACTGACCGCATTGATCGCTTCGTACTCAAGCCCCGAAGGGCTGTTCTGGGCCAAGTTGTCGGCCGTCTCGACCCTGGCCTGTGCGCCGATCCTGATCTTCGGCTGGATCAGCCAGAAACAACTGGTGCGCGGCCTGTCGTTCGGCGCCGTGAAATAGCCCCCAAAAGAATAAGCACAAAAGGACCGCCACCATGGCCAATCTGAAAATCAAGAATCTGCAAAAAGGCTTCGAAGGCTTTTCCATCATCAAGGGTATCGACCTTGAAGTGAACGACAAGGAGTTCGTGGTCTTCGTCGGCCCGTCGGGCTGCGGCAAATCCACGCTGCTGCGCCTGATCGCCGGGCTGGAGGAAGTCAGCGGCGGCACCATCGAACTCGACGGCCGCGACATCACCGAAGTCAGCCCGGCCAAGCGCGACCTGGCGATGGTGTTCCAGACCTACGCTCTGTACCCGCACATGAGCGTGCGCAAGAACATGTCGTTCGCCCTCGACCTGGCCGGCGTGGCGAAAGCCGAAGTGGAGAAGAAAGTCAGCGAAGCGGCGCGCATCCTCGAGCTGGGGCCGATGCTGGAGCGCAAGCCCAAGCAACTGTCCGGCGGCCAGCGCCAGCGCGTGGCGATTGGCCGGGCCATCGTGCGCAACCCGAAAATATTCCTGTTCGATGAGCCGTTGTCCAACCTCGATGCCGCCCTGCGGGTGCAGATGCGCCTGGAACTGTTGCGCCTGCACAAAGAACTGCAAGCCACGATGATCTACGTGACTCACGATCAAGTCGAAGCGATGACCATGGCCGACAAGGTGGTCGTACTCAATGGCGGCAAGATCGAGCAAGTCGGCTCGCCCCTGGATCTCTATCACCAACCGGCCAACCTTTTCGTCGCCGGTTTCCTGGGCACGCCGAAAATGGGCTTCCTCAAGGGCAAGGTCACTCGCGTCGACAACCAGGGCTGTGAAGTGCAGTTGGACGCCGGAACCCGCATCAACCTGCTCTTGAGCGGCAGGCATCTGAGCGTCGGGAGTGCGGTGACACTGGGCATTCGCCCGGAACACCTGGAACTGGCCAAACCGGGCGACTGCACCCTGCAGGTCACCGCCGATGTCAGCGAACGCCTGGGCAGCGACACTTTCTGCCACGTCCGGACGGCATCCGCAGAAGCCCTGACCCTGCGCGTTCGCGGCGATCTGGCCAGCCGCTACGGTGAAACCCTGAGCCTGCATCTGGATGCGCAACACTGCCATTTATTCGATGCCGACGGCGTGGCGTTGACCCGCCCGCTGCGCGTTGCTGCCTAATTTCAGAGAGCCTGCGATGAAACTGAACAAACACAACCTCAGCCGCCTCGCCCCTGAAGTGGTCCTGCCCGCCTACACCCTGGGCGAGACCCGCCAAGGCATCGCGCATATCGGCGTCGGCGGTTTCCACCGTGCCCATCAGGCGTACTACACCGACGCCTTGATGAATACTGGCGAAGGCCTGGACTGGGCCATCTGCGGTGTCGGCCTGCGCGCCGAAGACCGCCGTGCCCGTGACGATCTAAAGGATCAGGACTACTTGTTCACCCTGTTCGAACTCGGCGATAGCGACAACACCGAAGTCCGGGTGATCGGCGCCATTCGCGACATGCTGCTGGCCGAGGACGGTGCCCAGGCATTGATCGACAAACTGGCCAGCCCCGAGATCCGCATCGTCTCGCTGACCATCACCGAAGGCGGTTACTGCATCGACGACAGCACCGGTGAGTTCATGGCGCACTCGCCGCAGATCCAGCATGACCTGGCGCACCCTGGCGCCCCGAAAACCGTGTTCGGATTCCTCTGTGCCGCTCTGGCCAGGCGCCGCGCCGCTGGCACAGCGGCCTTCACCCTGATGTCCTGCGATAACCTGCCCCACAACGGCGACGTCACCCGCAAGGCCCTGCTGGCCTTCGCCGCCTTGCACGACAGCCAATTGCGCGACTGGATCGACGCCAACGTCAGTTTCCCCAACGCCATGGTCGACCGCATCACGCCGATGACCAGCACACGGCACCGTCTGCAACTGGCGGAACAACATGGCGTGGACGATACCTGGCCGGTGGTCTGCGAACCCTTCGCGCAATGGGTGCTGGAAGATCGGTTCGTCAACGGTCGACCGGCCTGGGAAAAGGTCGGCGTGCAATTCACCGACGACGTCACGCCCTACGAAGAAATGAAGATCAAGCTGCTCAACGGCAGTCATCTGGCGTTGACGTACCTGGGTTTCCTGAAGGGTTACCGCTTCGTCCACGAGACCATGAACGACCCGCTGTTCGTGCGCTACATGCGCGCCTACATGGACCTGGACGTGACACCGCAACTGCCGGCGGTGCCGGGAATCGACCTGACCGAATACAAGAACACCCTGCTGGCGCGGTTTTCCAATCAGGCGATTGCCGATCAGCTTGAACGGGTGTGCTCGGACGGTTCGTCAAAGTTTCCGAAATTCACCGTACCGACCATCAACCGTTTGATCGCCGATGGCCGCGAAACCAAGCGCACGGCGTTGGTGGTGGCGGCGTGGGCGCTGTACCTCAAGGGTGTGGATGAGCAAGGCGAGACCTACTCGATTGCGGATCCGCGGGCGGCGTTCTGCCAGGCACTGGTGGCCGACGACGTGCTGATTACCCAGCGCTTGCTGGCGGTCGAGGAGATTTTCGGTACGGCCATTGCGCGCTCGCCGGAGTTTGTCGCGGCGTTCGAGTGGTGCTGCAACAGTTTGCGCGAGGTTGGGGTGTCGCGGACTCTGGAACGAGTTTTGGAGTAAGTCCTGCGGTGGAGCTGCTGCCGTCTTCGCGAGCAAGCCCGCTCCCACACTGAAGCGCTGTCGAACACAAATACCGTGTTCACTACAGATCTACTGTGGGAGCGGGCTTGCTCGCGAAGGCGGCCTGACAGGCGACATTTATGTTGAATGATCCAAGGATCCACTATGCCAAACCAACAACTCTTCCTCGGAATCGACTGCGGCACCCAGGGCACCAAGGCCATCATCCTTGACGCAGTGAGTGGTGAAGTGCTCGGCCAGGGAGCAGCCAGCCACAGCCTGATCAGCGGCCCCAATGGCCGCCGCGAACAGGACACCCAGCAGTGGCTGGAAGCCTTCGCCACCGCCACCCGCCGCGCAATGCTCGCGGCCAAAGTCGATGGCCAGTCGATCCTGGGCATTGGCGTGTCCGGCCAACAACACGGCCTGGTGCTGCTCGACGATCGGGGCCAGGTGCTGCGTCCGGCCAAGCTCTGGTGCGACACCGAAACCACGCCGGAGAATGACCGTCTTCTGGCACACCTGGGCGGCGAAAAGGGTTCGCTGGAGCGCCTCGGCGTGGTCATCGCGCCGGGCTACACCGTCTCCAAGCTGTTATGGACCAAAGAACAGCATCCCGAGGTGTTCTCCCGGATCGCCCGCATCTTGCTGCCCCACGATTACCTCAACCATTGGCTGACCGGCCGCAGTTGCAGCGAATACGGCGATGCCTCCGGCACCGGGTTTTTCAACGTGCGTACGCGCCAGTGGGATTTGCAATTGCTGCGTGACATCGACCCCAGCGCACGCCTGCAAGCCGCGCTGCCCGAGTTGATCGATGCACACCAGCCGGTTGGCACGATTCTGCCGGGTATCGCCGAACACCTGGGCATTAACCCGAAGGCCCTGGTCTCCAGCGGTGGCGGCGACAATATGATGGGCGCCATCGGCACGGGCAACATCCAGCCTGGTGCAATCACCATGAGCCTCGGTTCGTCGGGCACGGTGTACGCCTACGCCGATCAGCCGCACGTCGCCGCAGATGCCGCGGTCGCCAACTTCTGTTCTTCCAGTGGCGGCTGGCTGCCATTGATCTGCACCATGAACCTGACCAATGCCACCGGCCTGATTCGCGACCTGCTGGAGCTCGATATCGATCAGTTCAACGCACTGGTTGCCAAAGCGCCCATCGGTGCTGAAGGCGTGAGCATGTTGCCGTTCTTCAACGGCGAGCGGGTGCCCGCCCTGCCCCATGCCAGCGGCAGCCTGTCGGGCCTGACCATGACCAACCTGACCCGGGCCAACCTGTGCCGCGCGGTGGTCGAAGGCACGACATTCGGTTTACGTTACGGACTGGACCTGCTGCGCCACAATGGCTTACAAAGCCGCAGCATTCGGCTGATCGGCGGCGGATCAAAAAGTGCGGTCTGGCGGCAGATTGTCGCCGACACCATGGATACACCGGTGATCTGCACCGAACAAAGCGAGGCCGCGGCCTTAGGGGCGGGGATTCAGGCAGCCTGGTGCGTATCCCGGGTGAACGGGCGCGAAGACAGCCTGGCGCAATTGTGCGAGCGCTGCGTAAAACTCGACCCGGCCAGTGAAACCCTGCCGGTCGCCGACAATGTACACGCCTGCCAACAGGCGTATGAACGCTATCGACAGCAAGTCGCAACCCTGATTAAAGAGTGATCAACTATGTACCTGGTGTGTGGCGAAGCGCTGTTCGATTTTTTCAGTGAAAACGACGCAAGCGGTCTGGCTTCCAAAGTGAATTTCAAAGCCATCGCCGGTGGTTCGCCGTTCAACGTGGCGGTGGGCTTGCGCCGGTTGGGCGTGGATGCGGCACTGTTGGCCGGGTTGTCCACCGACTATCTGGGCCGGCGCCTGCTGCAAGTGTTGCAAGATGAAGGCGTGTGCCAGGACTACCTGCTGGATTTCACCGCACCGACCACCCTGGCAATGGTCGCCGTGGGGGCCAATGGCTCGCCGCAGTACAGCTTCCGTGGCGAAGGCTGCGCGGATCGACAATTGCAACCGCAACACCTGCCGGCACTCGGGCCTGAAGTGCGCGGCCTGCATATCGGCTCGTTTTCCCTGGTGGTGCAGCCGATTGCCGACACGCTATTGGCATTGGTGCGCCGGGAAAGCGGCAGGCGCCTGATCAGCCTCGATCCGAACGTGCGCCTGAACCCGGAGCCGGACATCGACCTGTGGCGTAACCGGATCGCTACGCTGGTGGAGCTGGCCGACCTGATCAAGGTCAGCGACGAGGACCTGCATCTGTTGTACCCCGGCCAGGACCCGGCGCAGGTGATCGAAGGCTGGTTGCAGCACCGCTGTCAGCTGGTATTCCTGACCCGGGGTGGCGAAGGCGCGAGTGTGTTCAGCCGGGTTCACGGTTCGTGGTCGACTCCCGCCTGTGAGGTAAAAATCGCCGACACCGTAGGCGCGGGCGATACCTTCCAGGCGGCGCTGATTACCTGGTTGACCGAACAGCAGCTGGACTCAGTGGAGGGCGTGAAGCAACTTGGCCGCGAGCAGATCGACCGCATGCTGAAGTTCGCGGTGCAGGCGGCGGCACTGACGTGCAGCAAGACCGGGCCGGATTTGCCTTATCGCAAGCAACTGGATTTGCGCTGAGTTCGAGGGCCTCATCGCGAGCAAGTTCGCCCACACAGGGTTGCGGGTCGTTCACAGCATTTGTGTCCACCCTTGTTCGCGATGACTTTCCATCAGGCGCCCGATGGTCTTAACTGATACACAGGATCGCGCATCCGCGACAGGCGGTGTCCAGCCGGGTTAACCCTCGCTTAACCGTGCGATCCAACACTTCACTGGACCGCACGCCCTCAGACTCTTCTGACGCCCAGTGCGGCAAGTTCGACAAGCGACACATCGAACTGACATTCCGTCCGCACCGGAGATCGTTGATGAACACTCGCACCCTGCTGATTACCACCGCCCTCGCCTGCACCGCGTTTGCCGGCCTGGCTCAGGCCAATGACACCACTGACTCTCAAGCCACGCCCTATCACTACGGCATGCCATTGCATGTCAGCAAAGTGATTTCACTTTCCGAGCCGGACACCCTGGAGTGCAAAGTGGTGACGGCCGAGATGAAGTACATCGATGACTCGGGGAAACCCGCAGAAATTTCCTACCGTAAACTTTCCGACGCTTGCGAGAACCAGAGCTGACTGAAAAGTCTGATTTGGCACTTGGCAGTATTCCTTTGAGGGTTGCGGCGCTATGCTCTAGCGCCTCCCTCTCTGCCCGCAAGGATTGGCCATGCAGTTGTCGTTTCGCACGTTGTCGATGTTTATCGCCGCCATATGTCTGGTGCTGAGCCTGGTCTGGGGCCTGACACCGCAATGGTTATTGTCGTTCTGGGACATCGAGTTTTCATTCGCGGTGGGATTGGTCGCGCGACGCATCGCCGTGCTGTTTGGGGCGTTGAGCGTGTTCTCTTTTCTGGTTCGCAACGCGCCCCCTTGCGCAACCCGCAATGCCCTGAGCCTCGGCTTCGTCGTCGGCAGCTGGGGATTGGCCGTGCTGGGTTTTGCCGAATGGCTCAGTGGCCATGTCGGGCCGGGGATTTTGCTGGCGGTCGGGTTTGAAGTGGCGCTGGGCCTGGCGTTCTTCCAGACCCGGCGCGTGTCCCTGGAACCCGAAACAGCAGGCTAGAGTGCTTTGCCCAACATGGAGTGCGGCTCGACCTCGACGTGATGTTGTCTGGAACGCAGTTGGGCAATCAATTCGTTTATTTCCCGGCAACCATTGAGTCCGGAGGCATCGATGCCAGTGACCAATAGATCGAGCTGATCGGTTTGCCCGTCTGCATAGACCTTGACGGTCATCGACAGATCCGGTGACAGGGTGCACTGGCAGCGCTTGGGCAGAAAACTGCTTTCGATGATATTGCGAATTTCCAAGGCAGAAAGAAACATGGCGACTCCCTCCTTTATGAAACTGCCGACGATCAATGCTTGCTCATTTGAAATCCCGGCAAGCTTCAAGGACAGCTACAGCATAAAACATACCCTGAGTTTCGCGGTGCAACTCATCGGCAACTCAAGAATTTAGGCGAATCACCTGTAAAGCCTGCCATGCAGTTCGCAATAAGCGCCCCTGGCGACCCTGCAATTTGCAACCCGGGATCCCGGGTTTGCATTCACTGCACACGACAGTGA
Source organism: Pseudomonas sp. GW821-FHT02A08 (assembly GCF_059422045.1). Classification (NCBI taxonomy): domain Bacteria; kingdom Pseudomonadati; phylum Pseudomonadota; class Gammaproteobacteria; order Pseudomonadales; family Pseudomonadaceae; genus Pseudomonas; species Pseudomonas sp. GW821-FHT02A08. Next base: position 97,113 of record NZ_JBWKWD010000022.1, on the reverse strand, counting down.
AAATGCCGCCCTTCACTTCAAGCAAGGAGGCATCATGAATTCTTTGACCATTAACACTTGCACAGCGCTGGTTGCACTGGGGCTTGCCGGCGTAGCGCACGCCGCAAAACTGGAAGACACCGCACCCTATCCGAAGGCAGAAAGCGGGTTTACCCGCCAGGTCATCCACCTTGCGCCACAGACCCGGGAAAACGACTTCCAGGTCGAGATTCTGGCCGGTAAGACGATGACCGTCGACTGCAATAACCCGCGTCTGGGCGGCATTCTCGAAGAGAAGAACCTCGAGGGTTGGGGTTATCCGTTCTATCGCCTGGAAAAAGTCATCGGGCCGATGAGCACGCTGATGGCTTGCCCGGCCGGCACGAGCAAACAGGGTTTTGTACCGGTGGTCGGTGACGGCTTCCTGCTGCGTTACAACAGCAAACTGCCGCTGGTGCTGTACGTGCCCAAGGACATCGAAGTGCGCTACCGGATCTGGTCGGCGTCTACCAAGGTCGAGAAAGCCGTTCAGGAATAACCCGGCCATTGGGCGGACCCTCGCGACGTCCGCTGTAGACCGGTCCAGGCGTCATGCCGGGGCGCCACTCAACGCGGCGCGCTCGGCCACATGCCCCAGGCTGTCGAAATTGATATTGGCACCCGAGTCGATCGCCACCAGTGTCTGCCCCAAGGCACCGGTCTGCGCGACATATTTCTTGATCCCGGCCACCGCCAGCGCACCGGATGGTTCGGTGATCGAGCGGGTATCGTCGTAGATATTCTTGATTGCCGTGCAAAGCTCATCGTTGCTGACCGTCATGACCTCATCGACGCAAAACCGGCAGACCTCAAAACCGTAAGCGCCGACCTGTGCCACCGCCACCCCATCGGCGAAGGTGCCGACACTCGGCAACACGACCCGTTCGCCGGCATGCATCGCCGCTTGCAGACACGCGCAATGCTCCGACTCCACGCCAATGATGCGAACTTCCGGCCGCAGGTATTTGACGTAGGCGGCGATGCCCGCGATCAGCCCGCCGCCGCCCACCGGTACGAAGATCGCATCCAGCGGCCCCTGATGCTGGCGCAGGATTTCCATGGCCACCGTGCCTTGACCCGCGATCACCTCCGGGTCGTCGAAGGGCGAAACGAAGGTGCGACCGGTTTTTCCGGCCAGATCCAGCGCATAGGCCAGGGCGAACGGAAAGCTTTCGCCGTGCAACACCGCATCGGCACCGCGACTGCGCACCCCGATGACCTTCAGTTGGGGCGTCGTGCAGGGCATGACGATGGTGGCGTTGATCCCCAGTTCCCGCGCCGCCAGTGCCACACCCTGCGCATGATTGCCGGCAGACGCCGTGACCACGCCGCGAGCCTTTTGCGCCTCGCTCAGTTGCACCAGCTTGTTGTAGGCGCCGCGGATCTTGAAGGAAAAGGTTGGTTGCAGGTCTTCGCGCTTGAGCAGGATCTGGTTGCCCAAGGCTTCGGACAAGGCTGGCGCCGGTTGCAATGGCGTGCGCACGGCCAGTTCATAGACCGGCGCGGCAAGGATTTTTTTGACGTAGTGTTCAAGCAGGCTTTGCTGGTCGGTCGTAAAACTCATGGTCGTCTCCTGACAGTGTTCGGGGCCCGGGAGACAGAAAGTAAAAACCCGCCTCCAGGGCGGGTTGGGTGCTGCAGTCGTGAGCTAGCCCGCCAAATGAGGAATGGCGGTAATAATGCTTGGCTGGCAGCGCAATACAGTGGAAGTCATGACTGGAAATTAGCCGGGCGTTGATGGCAAGTCAATGGCAAGTCAATGGCAAGTTTGCGGTGGTCGCTATGCTATAGGCTACCGGTTCTATTCATTGCCCAAGGAAGGAAAACATGAAAGCCATTGCCCTGCCCCTTATCGCCTTGATCGCTTTTGCCGGCTACACGGTTTCAGTGATGCTCCAGGCCGAACAATCATTGATCGACTTCGGCATCAGCCTGATGTCACGCCCCGATACTGCGCAAGTGGTGATCGACCTTTACCTGCTGGCAACGCTTGCGGGGCTCTGGATGTACCAGGATGCGCGAAAGCGCGGGCAGTCGGTGCTTTCGGTGGTGCCTTATCTGCTGATCACCGCAGTGTTTGTTTCGATTGGGCCATTGTTGTATCTGGTGGTACGCGGGTTTCAGGATCGCAAGAGATCAGTAGCCGCGACTGGGCAGATCTGACCCGCCCCCAGTGATGGGCTTGAAATTGCAATCGCGAGCAGGCTCGCTCCTACACTGGATATGCAAGACTGGAAAAACAGATTCCCTGAAATCTGCGGCCACTGACTATCGCGGCCGCAGAACTCGCCAACGGCAGGTTATTTCAAACCCACCTTGTACAACCCGCCGCTCTCCTCATCGGTCAAAACATACAAATAGCCGTCCGGCCCCTGCCGCACATCGCGGATGCGTTTTTTCAGATCCCCGAGCAAGCGCTCTTCGTGTATCACCTTGTCGCCATCGAACTCCAGGCGGATCAGTTCCTGGCTGATCAACGCACCGATAAACACATTGCGCTGCCAGACTTTGAAACGATCGGCCTCGTAGAACGCCATGCCACTCAGGCCCGGGGATTTTTCCCAGACGTGGTTCGGGGCGACGGTGCCTTCGACGGTCTCGCCCTTGGCTTCGGGTATCGGTTGACCGGAGTAGTTGATGCCATGGGTGGCCAGCGGCCAACCGTAATTCTTGCCGCGCTCGATGATGTTGACTTCATCGCCGCCCAGAGGTCCGTGTTCGTTTTCCCACAGCGTGCCGTTCCACGGGTTGAGCGCCGCGCCTTGCGGGTTACGCTGCCCGTAGGACCAGATCTCCGGGCGCACGTTGGCCTGGCCGACAAAGGGGTTGTCCTTGGGCACCGTGCCGTCCGGGTAGATTCGCACCACCTTGCCTTGCAGCTTGTCGAGGTCCTGGGCGGTCGGACGGTCGTTGTTTTCCCCCAGGGTCACGAACAGATAGCCGTCGCGATCGAACACCAGCCGCGAGCCAAAATGGTTGCCGACCGAGAGTTTGGGTTCCTGACGCAGGATCACCTGGAAATCCTTGAGCGCCGTCATATCGTCGGAGAGCCGGCCGCGGCCCACCGCAGTGCCGGCCTTGTCTCCTTTACCGTCACCTTCGGCATAGGACAGATAGACCATCCGGTCCTGTCTGAAATCCGGCGACAGCGCCACGTCGAGCAATCCACCCTGCCCTTTGGCCCAGACCCTGGGTACGCCATTGAGCGGTGCCGACAGTTTGCCGTCGGCGGTCACCAGCCGCAGATTGCCGGGCCGTTCGGTCACCAACATGTTTTTGCTGTCCGGCAAGAATGCCAGGGCCCAGGGGTGCTCCAGCCCCGTCACGATGGGAGTGACCTCAAGGGTGCCGTCTTCGCTTTTCATCGTCTGGGACTGCGCGGCAAGCACAGGGACAGTGGCGCTGATCAATACGCTGGCACAGAGAGTTGCCAAAAGGTTTTTACGCAACATGCAGGATTCCTTTTCCGATGAAAATGAGACTTGCTGAAAAGTAGCGGCCAGACGTCATGCCTGCCACTCAACGGTTGCTGGTACCGGTGTCTCTAGGGGGGGGATTGGGAATGAATTTCGGTGGGCCGGCGGGCGCTGTCCGGTCGGGGTAGCGATTACCGATGCCTCCGTTGTCCAGCGTCGGCGGGCGCGGGACCGGCACGGTATTGGGGCCGCGTATGGCCGGGGCACTGGGTTGAGTGCCTTGCATGCTGTTGGGATTGGCCCGGCGAATCGGACTGTTGTAAGGGTTGCTGTTGGTGCTGCCAGGCAGGTTCTGGGCCAATTGCAACGCAACAGAGACATCGGCCTGGACCAAGGGGCCCAGTACGCCGCTCAAGGCCAGCGCGATGGCGCCAAACACGTATCGGTTCATGGGGTGCCTCTCTGCGTCCGCGTGGATAAGGACTTCGATACCACGCTACGCCCGAGGTTCGGATTTGTTAACCAAAAACTCCCCGGCACGATGTAACAGGCTGAATGTTCCGGCCTCATCGCCGGAGCGAACACTCCTCTCAAATCAGGATGAAGACCGCCAGCACCCCGACAAAGATCGACCACTTCTGGAGGTAGTAAAGCTTGCGGTTGCGCTTTTTCAGTTCCTTGGCGCGCAGGCGAACCTTGTAGACTTTGCTGAACAGTCGGTTGAGCCCGCCGGTCCGGTCTCCGTCCTCGTTCGGTGCACCTGCCGCCGACATGACAGCGCGGCTGAACCAGCGATTGAATGCCGCTGCCCACCGGTACTTCATCGGCCGCTCGACGTCGCAGAACAAGATAATGCGATTGTGCGGCGTGGTGTTCTCTGCGTAATGAATGTAGGTCTCATCGAATATCACCGCTTCGCCATCACGCCAATGGTAGTTCTGGCCATCGACATTGATGTAGCAACCTTCAGCGTTGGGTGTGTCCAGTCCGAGGTGATAACGGTACGAACCGGCATACGGGTCGCGGTGGCGCACCAGTCTGGAGCCCGGTGGCAACTCGGCGAACATCGCTGCCTTGATTGAGTCAATGCCCTGCACCAGTTCGGTGGTGCGCGGGCAGAGCTTCATGGCCGACGGGTGGCTATCGCCGTACCACTTCAGATAAAAGCGCTTCCAGCCAGTTTTGAAGAACGAGTTGAAACCGACATCGTCGTACTGGTTCGAACGCTTGATCTCGCCGGCGTGAAGCAAGTTCTGGCCTTCGGCACGAATTTCTTCCCAATGCGCCTGCAGCGGGCTCAGGTCGGGAAAGTCAGCCGGCTCGAGATACGGTTTGTTGGGGATTTTCGAAAACAGATAAAGAAAGCAGTTGATCGGCGCCAGAAACGTCGAGTGATCACTCAACTGGCGCCCCAGCTTGTGGCGCACTCGGCCACGCAGGTGGACATACGCAATAGAGACAACGTAGATAACGGCAATGATCAGTTTCACGGAAATCGTCACAGGTCGGAATTAATCAAACTGCGCCCTTTACCGGCATGCCGGTCCCCGGGTCTTGTGCAGTGGCTGAATACGAAACAGCGGCCCCTTGGTGCCATCGAGCCACGCCGATGGACGGCCTTCAGCTGATAGATGGCATTTTAGCTACAGTTTGTAACCAATAGTTAACCTGCAACTGTGAAAATGTGTCCGCAAAAACCACCAAAACGTCGCAGAGACCTTATCGCCCTATCGTTTAAAGAGCCAGACCAGTACAATTGCCGCCAAACTTTACGCGCCCCCAGGTTGAGAGCGGGAAAATCCCCTTTCAGCGCACGTTGACTCGGGCCAGGCGCGCCACATGCTGCTGTCCACTTAATGCCAGATGGATCTTCCACTGCCGATCGGGATGAATGTCCCGGGGTCCGGACAGTGGAAACGGGTACTGAACCGGTACTGCCGCAACCCTAGCTACTCTGAATGCTTCGCAGGAAAAACCTTTGATTTCTACAGCTAACATCACGATGCAGTTCGGCGCCAAGCCGCTCTTCGAAAACGTTTCGGTCAAATTCAACGGCGGCAACCGTTATGGCTTGATCGGTGCCAACGGTTGCGGCAAGTCGACCTTCATGAAGATTCTGGGCGATGACCTCGAGCCTTCCGGTGGCCAGGTCATGCTGGAGCCGAACGTGCGTCTGGGTAAATTGCGCCAGGACCAGTTCGCCTACGAAGAATTCACCGTGATCGACACCGTGATCATGGGTCACGAAGAGCTGTGGAAGGTCAAGGCCGAACGCGACCGCATCTACTCGCTGCCGGAAATGAGCGAAGAAGACGGCATGGCCGTGGCCGAGCTGGAAACCGAGTTCGCTGAAATGGACGGCTACACCGCCGAATCCCGCGCCGGCGAACTGCTGCTGGGCCTGGGTATTCCCCTGGAACAGCATTTCGGCCCGATGTCCGAAGTAGCTCCAGGCTGGAAACTGCGGGTGTTGCTGGCCCAGGCACTGTTCTCCGATCCGGAAGTACTGTTGCTCGACGAACCGACCAACCACCTGGACATCAACACCATTCGCTGGCTGGAAACGATTCTCAAGGCGCGTAACAGCACCATGATCATCATTTCCCACGACCGTCACTTCCTCAACAGCGTCTGCACCCACATGGCTGACCTGGACTACGGCGAGCTGCGTCTGTTCCCGGGCAACTATGACGAGTACATGACCGCGGCCACCCAGTCCCGCGAGCAGTTGCTGTCGGACAACGCCAAGAAGAAAGCCCAGATCTCCGAACTGCAGACGTTCGTCAGCCGCTTCTCGGCCAACGCCTCGAAAGCCAAGCAGGCCACCTCCCGCGCCAAGCAGATCGACAAGATCCAGCTGGCCGAAGTCAAGCCATCGAGCCGCGTGAGCCCGTTCATCCGTTTCGAACAGACCAAGAAGCTGCACCGCCAGGCCGTGACCATCGAGCAGATGTCCAAGGGCTTCGACGGCAAGACCCTGTTCAAGAACTTCAGCTTCACCGTCGAAGCCGGCGAGCGCCTGGCGATCATCGGCCCGAACGGTATCGGCAAGACCACCCTGCTGCGCACCCTGATGGGCGAGCTGACCCCGGACGCCGGTTCCGTGAAATGGACCGAAAGCGCGGAGCTGGGCTACTACGCCCAGGACCACGCCCATGACTTCGAAGACGACGTCAGCCTGTTCGACTGGATGGGCCAGTGGACTCAGGGCGAGCAGGTCATCCGTGGCACCCTGGGCCGCATGCTGTTCTCCAACGACGAGATCCTCAAGTCGGTCAAGGTCATCTCCGGTGGTGAGCAAGGTCGCATGCTGTTCGGCAAGCTGATCCTGCAAAAGCCGAACGTACTGGTGATGGACGAACCGACCAACCACCTGGACATGGAATCGATCGAAGCGCTGAACCTGGCGCTGGAAAACTACCCGGGCACGCTGATCTTCGTCAGCCACGACCGTGAGTTCGTTTCGTCCCTGGCCACCCGCATCATCGAGTTGAGCCCGAACGGCGTGACCGACTTCAGCGGCACCTACGACGACTACCTGCGCAGCCAGGGTGTGGTGTTCTAAGGGCAGCTACAAGCCTTTAGCCACTGGCTTCAAGTTAAGAGCCCTGTCCTTTGTGACGGGGCTTTTTGCATTCCGGGCCAAGGTTTCTTGTTGGTGTATAAATCATCGCGAGCAAGCTCGCTCCCACAGGGGGAATGCATTCCAAAATGTGGGAGCGAGCTTGCTCGCGATGAGGCCGTGAGAAACAGCGATAATGTCACGGCAAAAGTAGTTAGCCTGCTTCCTTTTATCACTGTCCCGCGCCATGATGCAGTTCTCCCACCGCCGCCCGCGAACGAGCCCTCATGTCTGCGCAGCAAGTGCCACCGCAAAGCTCCATGGCGATCACCCTGCAGATCGTTTCCATCGTCTTCTATACCTTTATTGCTTTCCTCTGCATCGGACTGCCGATTGCGGTGTTGCCGGGTTATGTCCACGAACAACTCGGATTCAGCGCCATCGTCGCCGGGCTGACCATCGGCTCGCAATACCTCGCCACCTTGCTCAGCCGGCCCATGGCCGGGCGGATGTCGGACAACGTCGGCACCAAGCGCGCAATCATCTATGGCTTGTCGGGGATTGTGCTCAGTGGCGTGCTGACCTGGCTGTCGACCCTGTTGCAGGGCCTTCCCTTGCTCAGTCTGCTGATCCTGATCGCCGGGCGCCTGTTGCTGGGGATCGCCCAAGGGTTGATCGGCGTCGGCACCATCAGTTGGTGCATGGGCCAGGTCGGTGCCGAGCATACCGCGCGGTCGATTTCCTGGAACGGCATCGCGTCCTATGGGGCGATTGCCATTGGTGCACCGCTGGGCGTGGTGATGGTGCAACAACTCGGCTTCGCCAGTCTGGGCATCGCCCTGTCGCTGCTGGCCCTGGCCGCGCTGTTGCTGATTCGTAACAAGCCCTCGGTACCCGTGGTGCGCGGTGAGCGCCTGCCGTTTTGGTCAGTGTTCGGACGCATTGCGCCGTTTGGTGCGAGCCTGAGCCTGGCGTCCATTGGCTACGGCACCCTGACGACCTTTATCACCCTGTATTACGTCAATCGCGGCTGGACCGGCGCGGCCTACTGCCTGACCGTGTTTGGCGTGTGTTTCATCCTGTCGCGACTGCTGTTCATTTCCACCATCAGCCGTTTTGGCGGCTTCACCTCGGCCATCGCGTGCATGTGCATTGAGACAGTTGGCCTGGTGCTGCTGTGGCTGGCACCTTCAACCGGGTATGCGCTCATTGGCGCCGGCCTGACTGGATTCGGCCTGTCCCTGGTGTATCCGGCGCTGGGTGTCGAGGCCATCAAGCAGGTACCCAACTCCAGCCGGGGCGCGGGCCTGAGTGCTTATGCAGTGTTTTTCGACCTGGCGCTGGCCATCGCCGGCCCGTTGATGGGCGCCGTGGCGTTGAACCTGGGTTATGTGTGGATTTTCTTCAGTGCGGCGTTGTTGTCGGTAACGGGCCTGGGGCTGACCCTGCTGCTCAAGCGCCGGGCGATGGCTTAATGTGGGAGCGGGCTTGCTCGCGAAGGCGGTGTGTCAGGCAATACATATGCCTACTGTCACACCGCCTTCGCGAGCAAGCCCCACCACAGAGGGTCGAGGAAACTTACTGATCGGCGGTCTGCATCCCGGCCCGGGTCGCCCTGCCCAGGGTGCGCGAGAAGAATCTTCCGGCTTCAGAGATCAGATTGCGGTGAATGTCCTGCCGATCGACGCCATCGGCATCGGTGCACAGCGCGGGCATGATCACGATCTGCTCGTCATTGCACGGCGCCATGAAGACGAAGTGCCCTGCCCCGGCCAATAACTTGAAGTCAGGCGCCGTCGGCAGTTTGCGCGCCAGCGCCGCGGCGTTCTTGTCGACAGCCACCAGTTTGTCGCCATCACCGCTGTAAAGCAGCACCGGCACATGCACATCGGCCAGGGTATGGCGGCCGAACTTCAGGCTCAACGGCGCCATCAGCATCAAGGCGTGGACGCGAGAATCGGCCACCGGTTGCAGGTCGTCGCGGTCGACAATCAATTCGCCCTGGGTGTTGCAGGCATCGCGGTCATCCGGGCGCTCCTGGCAGTAGCGGCGCAGGCGATCCAGGTCCGGGGTCGCACCGGACAGAATCAATGCAGTCTCGCCACCGGCCGAGTAACCGATGACCCCTACCTGGTCGGCATTGACGAACGGCGACAGCATGGGGTCGCCCAAGGTCGCGGTAATGGCTTCGGAAATCTGGATCGGACGGCCGTACAGGTTACTCAAAGTACCGAGTCGGCTGTGGTCTCTGGAGTTGTCACCGGGGTGAATCACCGCCACCACCACAAAGCCTTTGCGCGCCAGGGACGTGGCAAGGTCGTGCAGGGCCAATGGGGTGCCGGTGTTTCCGTGGGACAGCATCAGCATCGGGAACCGGCCGATGGCGACCTTGGTGTCCTCCCCGGCTTCGACCGTGTAACCCTCGAGCTTGCTGGTGTGCTCCCGATCACTGGAAGGATAGAAGGCGATGGCGCGCATCGGCTGCAGGTCCAGCGGGTCGAGGAAAGTCATCTCATGGAAACCGACGCTCCAGTGAGGAGGCGGTGCAGGCGCGGCGTGCACTGTATTCAGGCTGCTGAGCAGGCAAATCAGTAAAGCTGCACAAAGACGCATCATGGATGCCCCACTTTGTTACCGGACTTGAGACGTACACCCTGGATAGCATAAGTCGGGCCACAATCTGAAACGACCAGAAACAAAAAACTCCGTACCTGGTACTTGCGTAACCAGAATACAGAGTTTTTTGGGCTTTACCTGAACGGTTGCCTACTTTTACGCAAGCCTTACGCAGCGGCGAACAACTGCTCGCTGATTTGCGCGTGAGCGTCGCTCATGGCTTTGTTGCGAACGTCGTCACCGTAAGCCAGGCCTTCGGCGCGGACGATTTCGATGTCGGTGACGCCGATGAAGCCGAACAGCAGCTTCAAATATTCTTCGTGGGCAACACCGGTGGCCTGACCGGCATGCATGCCGCCGGAAGTCGAGACGATCACGACTTTCTTGCCACCGCACAGGCCTTCAGGGCCGGCCTCGGTGTAACGGAAGGTCTGGCCGGCAACCGCGATGCGGTCGATCCAGGCTTTGAGTTGAGTCGGGATGGTGAAGTTGTACATCGGTGCGGCAATCACCACGGCATCGGCAGCCAGGAATTCGGCCAGGGTCGAGGCGCTCAGTTCGGCTTCGTGCTGTTGTGCGGCGTTGCGCAGTTCAGCGGTGGTGCCTGCGGCGAACAGGGTGGTGGCGGAGAAGTGGCTGATGGCGTCGGCGGCCAGGTCGCGGTAGGTCACCACGGCGGTTGGCTCGGCGGCTTGCCAGGCCTTGACGACTTCACCGCTCAGCTGACGGGAAGCCGAGTTGTCGCCCAGGATGCTCGAATCGATATGCAGCAGTTTCATGTGGGATCTCCAAGTGAGGATCGCCCACAAGGGCGATCTGATGGGACTAATCCTACAGACAAAACCAATAGCTGATTAGATGGTAACAATGCGATAGTTCGTCCCACAGATAGAACAATCGGATTCACATCATGCAAGACCTCAATGACCTGTATTACTTCGCAAAAGTCGTGGAAGCCGGTGGGTTCGCCGCGGCCGGGCGTTTGCTGGGCATTCCCAAATCCCGATTGTCACGGCGCATCGCCGAGCTGGAAGAGCGCCTTGGCGCAAGGCTGCTGCAACGCACCACCCGACAATTGAAGCTGACTGCCGTCGGTGAGCGTTACCTCCGGCACTGCCAGGCCATGCTGCTGGAGGCGGAAATGGCCGACGAGGCCGTGGCCAGCATGTCCAGCGAGCCCCGCGGGCGCTTGCGGGTGTCTTGCCCCGTAGGGTTGGCCCATGAAATATTGCCGGGGGTGATCAGCGACTTTCTGGAACGCTTTCCGCAAGTCCAGCTGGAGGTGATGTTGCTCAACCGGCGGGTCGATCTGGTGAACGAAGGCATCGACGTGGCCCTGCGCGTACGGGAACTGGGCGACGAAGATCCGCTGCTGGTCACTCGCCGCCTGCGTCAGGCGCAGATGCTGATGGTTGCCAGTCCCGGCTTCCTCATTGGCCGTGAGATCAACCATCCCGAGGATCTGAAAAGCCTGCCGGTGCTCGGCGCCCTGGAAGCCGACCGAATGGTGCACATCCGCTTGCTGAATCAAAAAGGCAAAAGTTGTGAACTGGCGCTCGAGGCCCGGCTGGGCATCGATGACTTTATCGTGCGCAAGGCCAGCACCCTCTCCGGCCTGGGCTTTACGATGCTGCCCATGATGTATTGCGAACAGGAACTGGAAAACGGCTCGTTGGTGCAGTTGTTGCCCGACTGGTCGCTGCCCGGTGGCTGGCTGCAAGCGGTCTATCCTCATCGACGCGGGGTCATGCCGGCGGTACGCGCCTGGATTGACCATCTGGTCGAGTCATTCAATGCCTGTGGGGAACGATTGTTATGAAAGCCGGACGGATGAGCGAAGAGGATGTCGCGAAATTCTGCCTTACCCTGCCCGGAGCGCGGGAAGACTATAAATGGGGAGGCGTACGGGTATTTTCGATTGCCGGGAACAAGATGTTCGCCTTGCAGGGCCTGCGGGGTAATTCCCTGGCCTTCAAGGTCGACAAGGATCTGTTTCTGGGTCATTGCGACCGCCCGGGAATTCATCCGGCGCCTTATCTGGCGCGCGCCCAGTGGATCATCATGGAAACGCCCTACCCGCTCGGTAGCGAAGAACTACAGGGATTGCTGCAGCGTTCCCACCAGTTGGTGGTGAGCAAACTGCCTAAGCGCACTCAAGTCGGCCTGTTGCTTTAGGGCGTTTTTTTATCAGATCAAGGCGAACAGGTGTGCACCGAGGAACAGGTGATCGATCCAGAACACCTGGTGCATTAGCACGATGATCCAGAACACCAACTGGTAGGAGACTTTGCGGGTTTTGTGCCGAAACGCTTGCTGAGCCAGCAAGGCACCGGGCCAGCCTCCGGCGAGTTCCAGCGCATGCAGGACATTCTCCGGCGTCCGCCATTGCTCGGCGCGGGCCTTGCGCTTGTCGCTCCAGTACAGGAAAAACGTCACGACGCTGACGATGCCGTAGGCCGCCAAGGGAATCAACGACACCCCGTGCAGCCATGACGACACCGAACCCGACAGCGGCAATGTGCACAAGATTGCGAACACCAGCCACTTCATCCGCGGATGGCGGATCTGTCCCCCGGGCTGGCGCCCGGGGTTATTGCGCGAGCTTGAGTCACTCACGGCTTGACCGCGCTCCAGTCGACCCAGCCGAACTGCCAGGTCGCCAGGATGATCAGGCCGAACACGATGCGATACCAGGCAAACGCCGCATAGCTGTGGTTGGCGATGAACTTGAGCAGCCCGCGGACCGCGATCATCGCGAAGATGAACGCCGTAACGAAGCCGACCGCGAACACCGGGAAATCAGACGGGACAAACAGGTGACGGTATTTATAGCCCGAGTACACAGCCGCGCCGACCATGGTCGGCATCGCCAGGAAAAATGAAAACTCGGTAGCGGTCTTGCGCGACAGGCCGAACAGCAACCCGCCAATGATCGTCGAGCCCGAACGGGAAGTGCCCGGAATCATGGCCAGGCATTGGGCGAAGCCAACTTTCAGGGCATCTTTCCAGGTGATGTCATCCACCGTTTCGGCGTGGACTTCGTGCTGACGGCGCTCGGCCCACAACATGATGAACCCGCCCACGACCAGCGCCGATGCCACGGTGATCGGATTGAACAGGTATTCGTGGATCAGGTCGGCGAAGATCACACCCAACACCACGGCCGGCAAGAACGCGATCAACAGGTTCGCGGTAAACCGCCGAGCGCCCGGCTGGGTCGGCAGGCCGATGACCACGTCGAAAATCTTGCGTCGAAACTCCCATACCACCGCCAGGATGGCACCCAACTGGATAATGATGTTGAACGCCATCGCCCGCTCGCCCCCGAAACCGAGCAGGTCGGCCACGATGATCTGGTGGCCGGTACTGGAAATGGGCAGGAATTCTGTCAGCCCTTCTACAACCCCAAGAATCAATGCCTGAAAGGCAGTCCAAAAATCCATCAATCCCCCAAAAGGCTATGCGCGCCGGCATGCCCCGTCAGTATTTTTCAAAGCTTTAAATGCAATCAGCGTAGCTGATTCCCCACGCATCAAGGATCACCACAGAACCGTCAAAATCCTGTGAAAAAAACAATCCTGATCCGGGCTTATCCGTGCGGGGCCGAAATCCTATCAGACAAGTCCGATTGGCGCTGCCGCGTTATCACACGCCACTGAAGCACACCCTGCGCCACGGGATTCCCGACGCCAATCCGGTTACAATCGGCGCCCTTTTCGATTTTCCCAAGGAGCCTCCATGTCCGGGCTTGAACTGTTTGCCGCCGCCCTCGGTGTCATTGCCGTCTGGCTGACAGTCAAACAGAACCCCTGGTGCTGGCCCATCGGCCTGGTCATGGTGCTGCTCTATAGCTGGATCTTTTTTGAGGTGAAACTTTACTCGGACATGTTGCTGCAAGTCGTCTATGCCGCCTTGCAGCTTTACGGCTGGTGGCAATGGACACGGGTGGGTGAAACGACCCATGGCCGCGAAGTCAGTCGGCTCGATAGCCCCTCCATGGCGTTGAGCCTGGCCATTGGCGCACTCGGCAGCCTGTTGCTGGGGGCGGCCATGGCCCACTGGACCGACGCCGCGCAACCCTGGCTCGATGCCGCGCTGACCGGGTTCAGCCTGGTGGCGCAGGTCTGGATGGCGCAAAAACGCCTCCAGTGCTGGCCGCTGTGGATCACCCTCGATGTGATTTTCGTCGGGTTGTTCCTCTATAAAGGCCTGTACCTGACCGCCACCCTGTACGGATTGTTCACCGTGATCGCCGTGCAGGGCTGGCGCGAATGGCGCGCCGACCCGGCGTTGCGCGCATGAAAGTCCTGGTACTCACAGGCCCGGAATCCAGCGGTAAAAGCTGGCTGGCGACCGAGTTGCAACAGCGTTTCGGCGGGGTTCTGGTCGACGAGTATGTGCGCTGGTTCATCGAGCAGAATCCGCGGGACACCACCTTGGCCGACATTCCGGACATCGCCCGCGGTCAATTGGCATGGGAGGACGAAGCACGGGCGCAACAACCGTCTTTGCTCATCCTCGACACGCACCTGCTGAGCAATATTCTCTGGAGCCAAACCCTGTTTGGCGACTGCCCCGCCTGGATCGAACAAGCGCTACTGGCCCGGCATTACGACTTGCACTTGCTGCTGTCGCCGGAACATGTCGAATGGACGGATGACGGCCAGCGTTGCCAGCCCCGATTGAGTGAGCGCCAGGCATTTTTCGACCAGACACTGGCCTGGCTCGAGCGCCACGCACAACCGGTTCAAGTACTGCACGGAGATTGGGCCGAGCGCCGAATCCAGGCACTGCACGCCGTGACCCGATTGCTCGGCGCCTGACGGGCGTTTGGGGCAATTTCCCCACCATCCCCCCTGTCCCGGGGGAAAGTGTCCGGTCCTGAAACACCCTCCCTGTCTCAAACAACCTGTTTCAGCGCCCTGCACCGCTTGATCATCGGATGTGTTAAGTCATTGATACAGCATCGCTGAAACCCTTGTTCCAGAGCGATTTATCTGCATTTGCGTGCTGCCTGCGCAGTTTTTTGTCTCAGCGTTGAAACATCTTCGACAAAGGGTATCCGGCCAACATCAATAAACCGTTGAATCAACACGACATTCAAAAAACGGCACAGCTTTCGCTCTCTCCTTCACACAGCCGACCAGAGCCAGCCCACATGAGAAGGAAAGAGCGTCGTGGGGATACTCGATAAAAGAGTCTTGACGTGCCTGCTGCTGATCGCAAGCAGTGCGGGCACGTTTTTCAGTTTCGCCGTTCAAGCCGAAGGCAACGGCGTCATCGTGCTTGATCGCACCATTCACTCAACCCCTATCGGTCGCAGCGGCGGCAGAGATCCGAACCCGAACACCGTCAATGCCAACCCGTCGACCCGCGTCACCGGCGAACTCAGCGACGCCGACATTGCCGGGGTCACCACCGGAACGGCCCTTCGCCACAACTACGGTCAAAGCCC
The DNA here is from genome assembly GCF_059422045.1 of Pseudomonas sp. GW821-FHT02A08. Lineage (NCBI taxonomy): Bacteria > Pseudomonadati > Pseudomonadota > Gammaproteobacteria > Pseudomonadales > Pseudomonadaceae > Pseudomonas > Pseudomonas sp. GW821-FHT02A08. Next base: position 82,046 of record NZ_JBWKWD010000022.1, on the reverse strand, counting down.
GGGTGGCATGCAAGGCCTCAACGTCGTCACCAACCCCAACGGTTTGCCCGGCATGTCCGTCGGCCACGGCGGTGGCAGCGGCAGCGCGATTTCCGGAACCATCAACCGCGCCATGAGCAGCGGCCTCGGCTCACTGGGCAGAATGGCGGGAGGCCAATGAGATGAGTCGATCCCTGCTGCTACTTGCCCTGTTCGGTTGCACCTGCGTAATGGCGGATTCGGTCGTCAGTTCGGTGAACAACGCCACCCTTCAGGATTCCGGTACTCAATACCGGGGCAACTTCAACGTCAACCAGGCGGCTGGCGACCGACAGCAGCAGGCCAACGTCCGCGCGATCGCCATTGGTACCCAGGCGGGTGCGACCACCAGCGTCCAGCAGAACATCACCACGCCCGCCAATCCGTCCATGGATGCGACGGCCACTATCGGCGGCTCCTCTTTCAGTAATGGCAACGGTGTGCTGGGCGTCAACCAGGGCGTCGGGGCGAACAACCAGATGGCCAACGCCATGCGCGTCAGCATCAGCGCTGCACCGCAAGCCATTGACGATAGCGCGCTTTCTCAACAGAACGTGGCGTTGCTGCCGAACTCAGGAGCAACTGGCACCCCAAACGGCAGTCGCCAGGTCGTGACAAGCGACCAGGCCTTCACCGGCAGCCGGGGAGTGATCCAGGTGAACCAGAGTGCCGGGGTGGGGAACCGAATGGCTAACACCCTGAGCATCCGGGTCGCAGACTGACCCCCGATACAGTGCGCTCAGGGAAGTACCAACACTTGACAGACAAATGAGCACGGAGAAACACCATGAACCCGACAACGGCTCTCAAACCTCTGGCTTTCGCTCTGGCAGCCGTGATGGCATTCGCAGCACAAGCCGGCGGTCTTGATGATCACGAGCAGGGCAATGGACAAGATAACAACCATCAGCCCAAAGGCCCGACGCTGGAACAAATCATGCAGATAACAGCAGGTGCCGGGGCCGCCGTGCTGGACTCGCAGAAAAGCAGTGGCAACAGCGTATTGAATCGGGACACCACGAACGACGCTCGAATCGATGACTCCCTGAACAACTCCAACGGCAACATGGGCGCCAACGTTGCAGCCGGTAACGGCAACCAGCAAGACAACGCCGCCGCCCTTGCCACGGCTGACGAAAGCTTCATCTTCGGCACCGCGGTCGCCGTCTCCAGCGCGACTCAGAAGAGCACCGGCAACACCGCCAGGAACAACTCCAACACTAACAACACAACGCTCAATAACGCAGGCAACAGCGGTTCCGGCAACATCGGCATCAACGTGACCACCGGCGACTTCAACCAACAGAAAAACAACCTGGCGATTGCCGTTTCGGGCGGTCGTGTAGCAGTAGCTGCGGCGGCAGCCAACCAAAGCACGTCCGGGCTGAACGTCACCAACAACGCCCAGACGACTGATTTCGTAGCCGTAGGTGTACTGGGTCTGTCTGGCGTAACCACTCAACAAGTGATGACGCCGGAGGGCTGGAAACCCCCTGTCACCAACAATTCTTCGATAACGGGCTCGATGAACAACTTCTCCGGTAACGGCGGAGCCAACGTATCGTCTGGCGTGGGCAACCAGCAAAGCAACTCGCTGTCCATCGCCGCGGGCTGCAAGTCTTGTCAGTAATCGCGATGGCAACGCAAGCTCCGGCGACGGTTTTTTTTCCACAGTCCCAAGGCGTATCGATCATGCGTAAGACTGTCCTTTTCGCCCTGCTCTGCCTGTCTGGCCTGACCCAGGCCGCACAGATGCCGGTCGCCGCCCTGCCGGGTGGTGTGCTGGTGTACAAGCACGTACAGAGTTTGCGCGAGCGAAAGTTCAGCGACATCGTCGAACAAAAAACCGATTTCAGCTGCGGCGCCGCCGCGCTGGCAACGATACTGCGCCAGGCCTATTGGCTCGATGTCGACGAGGAGCACATCATCAAAGGCATGCTGGTCACCGCAGACCAGGACCTTGTGCGTACCCAGGGTTTTTCCATGCTGGACATGAAGCGCTACATAGAGCGCATCGGCATGCGCGCCCGGGGCTACAGGATCCCGCCGCAAAGGCTCGAAGCCGTGACGATTCCGGTGGTGGTACTGATGGAAATTCGCGGCTACAAGCATTTTGTGGTGCTACAGAGGGCGGACAAGAACTGGGTCTATATCGGCGACCCGGTACTCGGACACAAACGCTACGCCCATGATGACTTTGTCAAAGGCTGGAATGGCATTATTTTCGCTATCGTCGGTCCCGGTTACGACAAAACCAATGCGTTACGCAGTCCACCGGAACCGCTGACTGCCAAGAACAAGATGGATAACTTCAACCCGGTCAAAGATGCTGAATTGATGGATTTTGGTTTCATACAGAGCGACTTCTTTTAATCGCCAACAAGATGATAGGGGGCAGGATGCTCCGGGAGCAGCAAATGAAAACCTCGTATTGGGTGGTCGCTGCCTGTCTGGCAGCGAACACTTCAGGTTTTGCTGAAGAGTTCAGGCCCATCGAAATCAAGGACCAGGAACTGGCCGAGTTGCGTGGCCGGTATGTGATGCCGGGGCGGGTCATCAGCTTCGGTGTTGTCATGAGCAGTACCTGGCGCAATGCCAGTGGTGACCTGATCGGAGCGTCCACCTCGATGCAGCTTCAAGCCGCAACGGTCAAACCCGAGTTCTATGTTTCAACCATCAAGCAATCCGGCCATGGCGGTTCGTCCAGGTCGGGCAGCGGTCACGTGTCGGGGGGCGATGCGCTGAGCACTTCCCGGGGGATAACCCAGGTCACACGGGCTGCAGGCGATGACAACAGCGCAAACAACAACATCGCCATCAACGTCAAGGAGGCCAGCACGGCCCCTGCACTGGTGCCGAGCCAGGGCCAGGCGCTGATAGCCGGTCAAACCATTACCGGCAGCAATGCCGCAGGCAGTGTCGCCGTATCCGCGACCGGCGGCGGTGTTCAGATGTCCATTACCGCCAACAACAACCAGGGCACAAGCCTGCAACAGGTCGCCCAAGGCGGGTTGCTGCAAAACACCCGGTTGCTGGGCAGCAGCAATATTGTGGACAACATGACTCAACTCAACGTGGTGCTCAACAATAATGGCCCGAGTGCGGGTGTACTGGAGTGCAACCTCAACCAACTCGCTGCATTACGGACCATGGGGTATTGAACTACGCTGAGTCTGGACCATTGGGCACAAATGGACGGTTTATTTCATGTACCGATCAGTATCACTGCGTGCAGTTGCATGCTTGAGTGCTCTACTCCCGGCAGCGATATTGCAGGCAGCACCTGACCCGGAACTGGTGGCGCTCAAACAAGAGCTTCTGGAGTTGAAACAACGATACGAAGTCCAGCAAAAGGCCCTGGCGGTGCTCGAGCAGCGAGTTCGCCAGGTCGAAGAGCAGCCCGCTTCGCCCCCACCCAAACGCCTGGCCAAGTCGCCAGCGGATCTCAAAGGCAATCCAGGGGTCGCCGCCGGGGGCAGCGGCAGTTCTTATGGACAATCGCTGGTCAGTGACTCGCAACCGGCGCAAAGCGTTTCAAACCTGTATGACGAGGCCAGCGGGTTCTTCGGTGGAGGCAAGTTCAGCGTCGAAACCGGGATCACCTACTCCCGGTACGATACCCGCCAACTGATCCTCAACGGGTTTCTCGCCCTGGACTCGATCTTCCTGGGTGCCATCAACCTGGACCGGATCAAGGCCGACACCTGGACGCTTGACCTCACCGGCCGCTACAACTACAACAATCGCTGGCAGTTCGACCTTAACGTGCCTGTGGTCTACCGTGAGTCCACGTATCAGTCCGGTGGCGGCAATAGCGGCGCCGCAAACATCACGACCGAAGAAACCGTCAAGGAAGACCCGACCATAGGTGACGTCAACTTCGGTATCGCCTACAAATTCCTCGACGAATCGGCCAACACGCCGGATGCCGTGGTGACCTTGCGCGTCAAGGCACCTACCGGCAAAGACCCGTTCGGCATCAAGCTGGTCCGGGTGGCCGACAACTCAAACCTGGCCGTGCCTGAATCCTTGCCTACCGGTAATGGCGTCTGGTCGATCACGCCGGGGATCTCGCTGGTCAAGACGTTCGATCCGGCAGTGCTGTTCGGCAGCCTGTCCTACACGCACAACCTGGAAGAATCTTTCGACGACATCAGTTCCAACCCGGCGGTCAAGACACCGGGTAAAGTACGCATTGGCGACAGCTTCCAGATTGGCGCCGGTATCGCGTTCGCCCTGAACGAAAAGATGAGCATGTCGTTCTCGGTCTCTGACCTGGTGCAACGCAAAAGCAAGCTCAAGGAAGACGGCGGGGACTGGCAATCGGTGGTTTCCAGCGATGCCAACGCCGGTTACTACAACATCGGCATGACCATTGCCGCCACCGACAACCTGACCATCGTGCCCAACCTGTCCATCGGCATGACGGACGACGCCCCGGACTTCCAGTTCAGCCTGAAACTCCCTTACTACTTCTGACCCGAACAAAAAAACCGCTGCAATGGCAACGGTTTTTTGGTTTGCGGCCGGGGTTCAGCGAATCTGGTGCTTGTGCAACAACCGGTAGAAGGTTGGTCGCGACACACCCAAGACTTTGGCGGCGACACTCAGGTTATCGCTGTGGCGATTCAAAACATCGCACAACGCCTGGCGTTCGGCCCGGGACTTGTATTCTTCGAGGGTGCCCATCGGCGCGGCGATCGCATGCTGACTGATCAACCCCAGATCACGGGCCTCGATCTGCCGCCCTTCGGCCAACACCAGCCCGCGACGGACGCGGTTGGCCAACTCGCGAACATTGCCTGGCCAGTCGTGTTTGCCCATGGCAATCAACGCGTCGTCGCTGAAACTGCGTGGGCGACGCCCGGTTTCATGGCTGTAGAAATGGGAGAAGTGGTTGGCCAGCACCGCCAGGTCGCCATGACGCTCGCGCAGCGGAACGGTCGCCACTTGCAGTACGTTCAAACGGTAATACAGGTCTTCGCGAAAGCGTTTCTTCTCGATGGCGGCTTCCAGGTCAACGTTCGTCGCCGCCAAAACCCGAACATCCACCTCAATCGGCTGACTGCCGCCGACCCGCTCGATGTGTTTTTCCTGGAGGAAGCGCAACAGGTTGGCCTGCAATTCCAGTGGCAGGTCACCGATCTCATCGAGAAACAAAGTGCCACCGTTGGCGGCTTCTATCCGTCCGATCTTGCGTTGGTGTGCGCCGGTAAATGCGCCTTTCTCATGGCCAAACAACTCTGACTGGATCAAGTGTTCAGGGATCGCCCCACAATTGATCGCGATAAAGGGTTTGCTGTGACGGTGGGACAGACGATGCAGGGTTCGTGCGACCAGTTCCTTGCCAGTGCCGCTTTCACCGCGAATCAGTACTGGAGATTCGGTCGGGGCCAGTTTGCTCAAGAGCTTTCGCAGTTCACGGACAGGTTTGCTGTCGCCCAGCAATTCGTGCTCGGGCTGGTCAACATGGACCGTACCCTGCCCGCGCAACCGCGCCATGCCAAACGCCCGACCCAGTGTTACCTGAACCCGGTGCACGTCGAACGGCAAGGTATGAAAGTCAAAAAACCATTCACAGACAAAGTCACCGACATTTTGCAGTCGCAGTACTTCCTGATTGAGTACGGCTATCCACTCGGTACCGCTGCGGCTGATCAGTTCTTTGACTGCCTCCGGGTGCTCAAGGTGCGAGGGCTGCAAGCGTAGCAAGCCTACGTCACAGGCCCGGTCAACGGCGTTCTCCAACGTGCAGCTGTCAACGTCCCAACCAATATCGCGCAATCCAGGGAGCAGGCGATAGCAATCGTCACAGGGGTCAACCACTAACAAACGTCGTAAGGCAGGCACATCGCTCATGACTGTTCCTTGGCGCCAAATTTACGAAATTTTATTAAAAACAGTCATTTGGCAGACCCGACTGTAACATTAGCAAGAATTTGACAGGGCCTTGTACTGTTTGACTATAGGGGTGCTAGAAAAGCAGTTATAAGTTTCGAATATGTTAGTCACCTAACGACTCTTTCCTTTCATCCAGCTTTCAATGTCAGGCTCATTTTTGAGTCTGTGAAATAAAGTGGAAATTTCTTTTGATTGTGTGTGACCCGAACCCCGGTTGCGGGCATCAGTACAAGTAACCCGCCGAACGGTAAGCCCAACCCTCGGCACATCACTTGATTGGGCATACAGAGAGAAGACCCTATGAACGCCCCGTTGCGTATCAACGAAGCACTTCTGATTGCCGACCGCGCATTTAAACCATTCAAGTGCGTGGCCTGGGCTCCACAAGACGGTAATGGTGAGCTCAGCCTGACCGTTATCGACCGCACCAGCACCAGCATTGGCCGCAAGCAGATTCCAAGCAGCGCCTATTCCGATCCCGCGCAACTCGAATTGCTGCTGGAACAGGCTCGCGCCGAATTGAGCGAGGAAGGTTACACGCTGCAGTCGTGGTCGATGCCGCACTAATCGTTTTGCGGATTACTCCGGGGTAATCCGCGCCCTTCTCCAGTCTTTAGTTCACAGGTTATTCTGGCCGTGGGCACTACTTGACACTGTTTAATTCAAACTTTGCATGCGCCTGATACTTTGCAGGCTCGCCATTGGTTCGAAAAGACACTGTTGTGGCACACAACGACCCTCCGTCTGTTAGTTCTTGCAGTTGTGCATATTCCCATTCAGGGGTTGAATAATCTCCTTATCAAGTCGCCACCCAAACTTCTGGAGCATGACGACTCGCAAGGAGATGCGGTGCATGTCTATCCGGTCCGCTTTTGCCTACCCCGCCACCCGGCATAACGCCGGGGCCCTTGACTCGTCGTTTGCCGCCAACGGCAAAACCCAGGTCTATTTCGCCGACAGCCTTTTCAGCCTGGCCAATGACGTTGCGATCGATGCACAAGGTCGCTTGCTGGTAGCCGCAAAAGTTGGCATGGCCGATGGCAGCCGCTTTGGCGTGGCCCGCTTACTGGCGGATGGTTGCGCAGACCTGACGTTCGGTAAACAAGGCAGTGTCATCGGGCAATTCGAACCGGGGTTCGAAGCCATGGGCACCAAGGTCCTGATCCTGTCCGACGGCAATATCCTGTTGGCCGGCCTGCAATACGAAAACGCGCACCGCACACTCCCGGCCCTGGCTTTGCTGGATCAGGACGGCGGCCTGGTGCAAGGCTTTGGCGATAATGGCCGCCGTGTCGTGCGATTGCCTGGTGGTCTGTCCCTGGGCATGCGCGATGTCTGGCTGCCTCCCGGTGTGCCCGGCGCGGAAGCCTGCGATGTGGCCGTACAGCAAGACGGCCGAATCCTGATCCTGGCCAACCATCACTTCGAACTGGCCGATCACGTCGGCATGTTGATACGACTGGATGTCGAAGGCTCGCTGGACTGCTCGTTCAATGGCCGCGGCTTCGTGATGGTCAGGCACCTTTTGATGAATACCTGGCTCAGCAGTCTGACGGTACAACGTGATGGCCGAATCCTGGTCGGTGGATCGATCAACTTTCCCGAGGAAGGCTTGCTGGCACGCTATCACCCGGACGGGCGCCTCGACGACCGTTTTGCCGTGGACGGATTCATGACCTTCAAGGCGCAAGGGCATGGCGCCCGGGTCAGCCGGGTGGTCCAGCAAAACGAAGGCGAAATCCTGTGCTTTGGCAGCAGTCGCAAGCCGATGCACTGCCTGACATTCAAATTGCACAGCAACGGTCGAGCCGACAGCCATTGCAACGGAGGACACCCCCAGCGGCGGGAAATCGGTCACAACGGATGCCAGTGGACCGCCGCGCAGTTACAGCCCGATGGCAGTGTACTGACGGCGGGCGCCACCATCGGCGGCGTCGAAGCAGACTTCATTCTCGGGCGGTGCCTGCCCAATGGCCTTCCCGATCGCCGTTTTGGCAAAGGCAGCGGCTATACCCGTACCCGCCTCGGCCCCAGCCTGGATACCGCCACCTGTGTCGCCGCGCAAGCCGATGGAAACATTGTCGTGGGAGGCTTTTCGCTGCACGGAAACTACAAGGCGGTCATCGCTCGCTTCCAGGGTTAAACACCGGCTTTTTTACTGCGCTTGATCTTCTGGCGTGCTTACGGCAAGTTGCGCGCTTCTCAAGACAAGGAGCAGCCGATGTCCGGTTCAATGGCCCAGGCGTTCGCGCACAACTTTCTCGGGCACTCGCCCCGTTGGTACAAGGCCTGCATCGTCGGCTTTCTGATTCTCAATGCCCTGGTGCTGTGGACCGCAGGTCCGGTGGCTGCCGGCTGGCTCCTGGTGCTGGAGTTCATTTTCACCCTGGCCATGGCGCTCAAATGCTATCCGCTGATGCCCGGCGGCCTGCTGCTGATTGAAGCCCTGCTGCTGAAGATGACCACACCCCAGGCGCTGTACGACGAGTTGCTGCACAACTTCCCGGTGATCCTGCTGCTGATGTTCATGGTGGCCGGTATCTACTTCATGAAGGACCTGTTGCTGTACCTGTTCTCGCGCCTGTTGCTCGGGGTCCGCTCCAAGGCCCTGCTGGCCCTGATGTTCTGCTTTCTGTCGGCCTTTCTGTCGGCGTTCCTCGACGCTTTGACCGTAACCGCCGTAATCATCAGTGCCGCCGTAGGCTTTTACTCGGTGTATCACCGCGTCGCCTCGGGCAACGATCCGCGTCAGGACAGCGAGTACAGCGACGACAAACATCTGCCCACCCTGCATCAGGGCGATCTGGAACAGTTCCGCGCCTTTCTGCGCAGCCTGCTGATGCACGGTGCCGTGGGCACCGCACTGGGCGGTGTCTGTACGCTGGTCGGTGAACCGCAGAACCTGCTGATCGGCCATGAAATGGGCTGGCACTTTTCCGAGTTCTTTACCCGGGTTGCACCGGTATCCCTGCCGGTCCTGGTTGCCGGGCTGGTAACCTGCGTCCTGCTGGAAAAGCTGCGCTGGTTCGGCTACGGCACGCTGCTGCCGGATAACGTCCGTGCGGTGCTGGCCAACTACGCCGCCGAAGACAATGCCGAGCGCACCACGCGTCAAAGTGCAGCACTGCTGGTACAAGGCTTTGCCGCATTGATTCTGATTGCCGGGCTGGCGTTCCACATCGCTGAAGTGGGTTTGATCGGTCTGATGGTCATCGTGCTGATCACCGCCTTTACCGGCATCACCGACGAACACCGCCTGGGCACCGCGTTCAAGGACGCCATGCCGTTCACCTCATTGCTGGTGGTGTTTTTCGCCGTGGTCGCGGTTATCCACGACCAACAACTGTTCGCCCCGCTGATCCACTGGGTGCTGACGCTGCCGGCGGACCAGCAACCGGGCATGCTGTTCATTGCCAATGGCCTGTTGTCCGCCATCAGCGACAATGTGTTCGTGGCGACCATTTACATCACCGAAGTCAAACGCGCTTTCATGGCGGGTGAGATGACCCGTGAGCATTTCGAAACCCTGGCCATTGCGATCAACACCGGCACCAACCTGCCAAGCGTGGCGACGCCCAACGGGCAGGCGGCGTTCCTGTTCCTGCTGACTTCGGCGATTGCACCGCTGGTGCGCCTGTCTTATGGGCGAATGGTCTGGATGGCGTTTCCGTACACCGTGGTGATGGGCTTGCTCGGGTGGTATGCGGTGAGCTACTGGCTGTAACTCCCCAACCCTGTGGGAGCGAGCTTGCTCGCGATGGCGGCGGCACATTCACATCCAAGTGCCTGACAGACCGCTATCGCGAGCAAGCTCGCTCCCACATTATCCGAGGCGGTGCCAGACGCGACCGTCACGGGTGAGCAGTTCTTCGCCGGCCTTGGGGCCGTTTTCTCCGGCGGCATAGCGCTGCACGCTGGAATCCTGTTGCCAGGCATCCAGGAACGGCTGCACGGCGCGCCAGCCATTCTCGATGTTGTCGGCGCGCTGGAACAGCGTCTGGTCGCCCGTCAGGCAATCGTAGATCAGGGTTTCGTAGCCGGTGGACGGCTGCATCTCGAAGAAGTCCTTGTAGGCGAACCCCAGCTCGATGTTGTCCATTTTCAGGGCCTGACCCGGGCGCTTGGCCAGCAGGTCGAACCACATGCCTTCGTTCGGCTGGATCTGAATGCGCAGGTAGGTCGGCTGCAGCTCATCGACCTCGGTATCACGGAACTGCGCATAGGGCGCCGGCTTGAAGCAAATCACGATCTCGGTGTCACGCACGCTCATGCGCTTGCCGGTCCGCAGGTAAAACGGCACGCCGACCCAGCGCCAGTTATCGATCATGACCTTGAGGGCCACATAGGTTTCGGTATTGCTGTCGGGGGCGACGTTGTTTTCCTCGCGATAGCCCGGCAGTGCCTTGCCGTCGATCTCACCGGCGGCGTATTGGCCGCGCACCGAGTTGACGCGGGCCTCCTCCACCGTCCAGGGCCTGATCGCGCCAACGACCTTGGCTTTCTCGCCGCGCACCGCATCGGCGCCAAACGCCGCGGGTGGCTCCATCGCCACCATCGCCAGCAACTGGAACAGGTGATTGGGCACCATGTCCCGCAACGCACCGGTGTGCTCATAGAAACTGCCACGGGTTTCCACGCCAACGGTTTCGGCGGCGGTGATCTGCACGTGGTCGATGTAGTGATTGTTCCAGAACGCTTCGAACAGGCTGTTGGAGAACCGGCTGACCAGGATGTTCTGCACGGTCTCCTTGCCCAGGTAATGGTCGATGCGATAGATCTGCTTTTCCGTCATCACTTTGAGCAGGCAAGCGTTCAAGGCTTCGGCCGTTTGCAGGTCGGAGCCGAAGGGTTTTTCGATCACCACCCTTCTGAAGGCCTCGGGGGTTTCTTCCAGCAAGCCGGCCGAGCCGAGGCGGCGCACCACTTCGCTGAAGAAACGTGGCGCGGTGGCCAGGTAGAACACCGCATTGCCGGTACCGCTGTCGGCGATTTTCGCCGCCAGCGCTTGATAAGTGCTGTCGTCCAGGAAATCGCCCTGGACGTAGCTGATGCCTTTGGCGAGCTTGGTCCACAGTGCCGGGTCAAGGGCTTGATCGCCCTTGCCGGTCCTGGTGGCCACCTCGTTGCGAATGAAGTCTTCGAGCTTTTTCGCGAAGCCTTCATCGCTGATGGCGTTGTGGTCAACGCCGATGATCCGCAGTCCATTGCCGAGTAAACCATCACGACTGAGGTTGTACAGCGCCGGCATCAGCAGGCGCTTGACCAGATCGCCGTGGGCGCCGAACAGGAACAAAGTGGTCGGCGGTGCGGGTTCAGCCTTGGATTTTCTGCGGATCGTGTGGGTCATTTTTTCGAGGTCTCCACATGGCCACCAAAGCCGAAGCGCTGGGCCGAGAGAATCTTGTCGCCAAAGGTGCCTTGCCCGCGGGAACGGTAGCGGGAGAACAGCGAGTTCGACAGCACCGGCACCGGCACGGCTTGCTCCATGGCGGCTTCGATGGTCCATTGTCCTTCACCGCTGTCGGCCACGGACCCGGAGAAACCGTCGAGTTTCGGATCGCTGGCCAGGGCGTCGGCCGTCAGGTCCAGCAACCACGAGGACACCACGCTGCCACGGCGCCACACTTCGGCGATATCGGCGACGTTCAGGTCGAAACGCTGGTCTTGCGCCAGGTTCTCGCTGTTTTTGGTCTTGAGGATGTCGAAGCCTTCTGCAAACGCCTGCATCATTCCGTATTCGATGCCGTTGTGGATCATCTTCACGAAATGCCCGGCGCCGGCCGGACCTGCATGAATGTAGCCACGCTCGGCACGATCGTCGTCGGACTTGCGGTCCTTGGTGCGCGGGATGTCGCCCATGCCCGGGGCCAGGGTTGCAAACAGCGGATCGAGGCGCTTAACGGTCTCGGCATCGCCGCCGATCATCATGCAGTAACCGCGCTCCAGGCCCCAGACGCCGCCGGATGTTCCGACGTCGATGTAGTGCAGGCCTTTTTCCGACAGGGTCTTGGCCCGGCGGATATCGTCCTTATAGAAGGTGTTGCCGCCGTCGATGATGGTGTCGCCGGTTTCGAGCAAGGTGCTCAGGGTGTCGATGGTTTCTTCGGTCGGCGCGCCGGCCGGCAGCATGACCCAGACCGCACGCGGCCTGGCCAGGCCAGCGACCAGCGCCGACAGATCGGTGACGCCAGTGGAGCCCTCTGTGGCCAAGGCTTCGACAAAGGCGGTATTGCGATCGTAAACAACGGTGGTGTGCCCGTTGAGCATCAGGCGTCGCGCAATATTGCCGCCCATGCGGCCCAGTCCAATAATCCCGAGTTGCATGTGCTGATGCTCCCTACTACAAATTAAAGTGTGTCAAAGGTTATAGCCCAACGCGACTCATGAGGTTAGTCCAGAGCGTTGGCGTGAAGTTTCCGGGCATTGTGCCCGATCCTGATGGATAACGTCGGGAATCAAACCGAAGACACAACGACCATGAAAAATAAAAAAGTTCCCTTTGGGGGCAAAAGAAATCAAAATTGGCGCCGATAGTAGGTCAGCCCCGGATTTCGAGGCGCACCTACAGTTGAGACACGCCATTTGCGAGGTGAGCAATGGGCACAGTACATACCGCACTGCCAGCACAAACTCTTTACGTCACTATCCGTCGCGATGAATTGCGCCAGTTGAAAGACGAATGCGATCAATTGAAACAGGAACTGGCGCAACTGCGGCTGTTGCTGCAAGTCAGTCAAGTGCAGCCCCTGGCTGTGGTGCAACGCGCCCCACTCGCCTGATTCCCACCTTTGAAGCGGGAGCAGCCTGCACTGCTTCCGCACCGGCTCACGCCCTGCCACCCTTGGCAACTCACAAAATTTTCACAATTGTTACACGACAATTACACGTTTAGGTCGCCTGATTCCGCGCGGCCATCGTTCGTCGTCCGCGGTATCCAAGTCCCGGCGGTGGTAGTGAATTCTCGGCTGGAGCGCTGAATGTCTTTGTGTAAACGCAGCAAAACGACTGCGGCAGGTTTCGATTGGGCCGGATTTGTCTGGCTGTTTGTATTCTTCTGGTACTTTTCCGGCATCACCCAACTACTGATCCAGCTGACTGGCACCTCCGGCTTTACCGGGTTCCGCCAGGCCTTCGTCATGAGCGCCATCTGGCTGGCGCCGATGCTGCTGTTCCCCCGGCAAACCCGTGTCATGGCCGCCGTGATCGGCGTCGTGCTGTGGGCGTGCTCCATGGCGAGCCTGGGGTACTTCTTCATTTATCAGCAGGAATTCTCCCAGAGCGTCATCTTCATCATGTTCGAATCGAACGTGGCTGAAGCCGGCGAGTACATGACCCAGTACTTTGCCTGGTGGATGGTCCCGGCGTTCCTGGCCCATACCGCTTTTTCCTGGTTCCTGTGGACACGCCTGCGCCCGGTGTACCTGTCCCGTGGCAAGGCGCTGGTCGCGACAACAGCCCTTCTGTTCGCGGTGGTCGCCTATCCGCTGATCAAGCAGACCCAGCGCACCGGCAGTTTCGCCGCCGGCTTCGAGAAGTTCGAAACCCGCATCGAACCGGCGGTGCCATGGCAGATGGCCGTGGCCTATCACCGTTACCTCGACACCCTGGCCGGAATGCAGGACATGCTGGAAAGCGCCAGCAAGATTCCACCGCTGCACAATCTCAAGGACGCCATGGCCAACGCGCCTGCGACCCTGGTGCTGGTGATCGGCGAGTCCACGAACCGTCAGCGCATGAGCCTGTACGGCTATCCCCGGGCAACCACGCCGGAACTGGACAAGCTCAAGGATCAACTGGACGTTTTCGACAACGTCATCACCCCGCGCCCCTACACCATTGAGGCGCTGCAACAGGTCCTGACCTTCGCCGACGAAGAAAACCCGGACCTGTACCTGTCGACGCCATCGCTGGTCAGCATGATGAAACAAGCGGGCTACAAGACCTTCTGGATCACCAACCAGCAGACCATGACCAAGCGCAACACCATGCTCACGACCTTCTCCCAACAGGCCGACGAGCAGGTGTACCTGAACAACAACCGCAACCAGAACGCCGCCCAGTACGATGGCGACGTGATCGAGCCGTTCAACAAGGCCCTGGCCGACGGGGCACCGCGCAAACTCATCGTCGTGCATTTGCTCGGCACGCACATGAGCTACCAGTACCGCTACCCGTCGACCTTCGACAAGTTCCAGGACCGTGTCGGCGTGCCTGCCGGTATTCGCGATGACCAGTTGCCGACGTACAACAGCTATGACAATGCCGTTCTGTACAACGATTTCGTGGTGTCCAGCCTGATCAAGGACTACGCCAGGACCGAGCCGAACGGCTTCCTGCTGTACCTGTCCGACCATGGCGAAGACGTGTTCGATTCCGTGGGCCACAGCACCCTGGGGCGCAACGAGAACAAGCCGACAGCACCGATGTACACCATTCCGTTCATGGCCTGGGCTTCGCCGAAATGGCGCGCAACCCATGACTGGAACCTCGTCGGTGATCTGTCGCGTCCTTACAGCAGCTCGCACCTGATCCACACCTGGGCTGACCTGGCCGGCCTGAGTTTCGACGAACTCGATCGCAGCAAGAGCGTGGTCAGCGACAGCTTCAAGGCCCGGCCATTGATGATCGGCAATCCCTATGAGCGTGAGCAACGGGCCTTGATCGACTTCAGTTTGATGAAGCCCAGGACGCCACCGACGGTCGTCCAGCAGTAATCCTTTCAGGGGCCGGTTCCGGCCCCTTTTTCATGTCCTCGTTGCAGCCATGCAGGTCGTTGGTGAAGTTCATTCCCATTTAACCGAATCGGCGGATAATGCCATTTCGACACTGCTTCATTGATTCATGGACGAAAGGCATCCGACATCTGTAGTGGGAGGCAAACCATGAAACGCACTGCAATGATTCTCGCCGGCCTGATGGCCTTGGGCTCAACCAGCGCTTTTGCCGAAGGCGGAGCCGAACGCATGCGCTATTACTACGAAAGCCTGCGACTGGCCCAGCAAGAAGCCCTGGGCCACCCTATCCAAAGCACTGAGCTGCGGGTTCCGGACGATCAAACCGCACAAATGACTGAAACCTACAGACCGAAATGATCCATGGTCTTTTGACTGCGACGCCAGGGTCGCACAAGACTGTCGGGCGTCCTGATGGACGCCCTTTTTTTGCCTGTTGAATCAGAGGCTCTTGGTCCAGAACAGCATCCGCCCGTGAGCCGGGTCGAACATGCCGGCGGCGAAACCGGCTTTTTCATAGGAGCCCTGGGCCACGGCATTGCCTTCCAGCACTTCCAGCGTGAGCTTGCAGCAGCCACGCTGACGGGCGATGTCCTCGACCTTTTGCAGCATCTTCTGGCTCAAGCCCAGGCCGCGAAATTTTTTCACCACCGACACATCGTGCACATTGACCAGCGGCCGGCAGGCGAAGGTCGAGAACCCTTCGAAGCAATTGACCAGCCCGGCCGGCTCGCCACCGACAAAGGCCAGCACACTGAAGGCGTGGGGACGCCGGGCAAGCTCTGCCGGGAGTTGCTCCAGTACATTGGCCGGCAACGGCTGGCCGCCCCCCATCGGGTCCTCGGCGTAGTGGTTCAACACCAGACAAATAGCCTCGGCATGCACCGGATTGGTGTAACTGGCCTGAAGCACAAGAATTTCTGCGGAGTCCATTTCCATCCTCGATCACACATGAAGTAGCCCCCAGCATGTATTTCACGCTGAAGTGCGCGCTGACCATAGCGCGAGCACCGTGCCGACGACAATCGCAACCGAGGAAATCTTTTGGCGCTCAAGCGCCCCAGATCAAGGCTTCGGTCCATCCCAGCTCGGCAAAGTCCTCGGCGCGCAAGTGCGACTCACCGGCGCAGAAAAACTCGTCGAGTTGCGGTGGCTTGACCGACGTACCGCTGAGCATGGCGTGAACCTGGCCGCGGTGATGGATCTGGTGTTCAAACAAATGGGACAGCAGGCGCAAGCGACTGTCGTATTGCGGGGTGTCCCGGGCGATGGTCACGATTTTGCCGAGGTCGGCATCGCGCATCTGCTCACAGTAGGCGATCAGCCGGCGGTCGACGCGGGCCTGTTCGCCAATGAGATCCGTCGCTACGAGACAGGGCTCGTCTTCCTTGAAAAACACCCGGCAATCGGGATGCGGGTCGTCGCCACGCAGTTCGCGCTCCAGAGCATCCACATAGAACCAGTCACAGGTGAGGATGTGGTTGAGGGTGGCGCGGATCGTCGGGAAGAAACTGACCCGGGGTGCGCTCAGTTCCTGCGGGCTCAACTGACGCCAGGCCTTGGCCAGTCGGTGATTGGCCCAGGCGTTTTGATAGGCCATGGTCAGCAAATGGTGCGACAGGGGCTGATTCATCTTCGCTGCTCCCGATCAGACTTCGGCAAACCGCTGCAGTTGCATTTCCTGCAATCGACTGAGGGTGCGGCGGAACGGGAATTCCAGATAACCCTCGGTGTAAAGCGACGCCATGGGCACTTGCGCTTCAAGGTACAGCGGCACCTTGCGGTCGTAGCACTCGTCCACCAGGGCAATGAACCGTCGCACACCGTCGTCATGCACCGACAACTGCGGCAACTCGCGATCCCCCGCGTCCACCCGCTCGACACCGTCCTCGGTGCCGCGGGCAATGCGCCCGGCGCGTTTCTGTGCGCTGAGGTTGGGCACGTCACTCAACAGAATAGCGCCGTAGGTATCGCACAGGGCGATGAAATCCATGGCCGCGAAGGGTTGCTCGCACAGCGCGGCGTAACGGGTCCAGAGCACCGTCGGGCTGGCCTTGACCACCCCGAGGGAGCGGTGGCCGACCTGGATCGGGTCGCACGATATTGACTGGCCGACGCTCAACACCTGGAACACTTCATCCAGCGCGCCGGGCCTGCCGGGCTCGGCCACCCAGTAGCGTTGCAAGCCCGCCCCCGGATGCAGGCGATGGTCTTCCCCGCCATCCACCGCAATCACCTGCATATGCTGCTTGATCGCCGCGATGGCGGGCATGAAACGGTCGCGATTGAAGCCGTCGGCGTACAACTGGTCCGGCGGCAGATTGGACGTGCAGACCACCACCACGCCCTGTTCGAACATCACCTGGAACAGGCGCCCGAGAATGATCGCGTCGCCGATGTCATTGACGAACAGCTCATCGAAACACAGCACCCGCACTTCTTCGGCCAGTTCACGGGCCAGCGCCTTGAGCGGATCGGCGGTGCCGGTCAGTTGAAACGAGCGCTGGTGCACCCAGCCCATGAAGTGGTGAAAGTGCTGGCGCCGCGCCGGTACCCGCAGGCTTTGGTAGAACTGGTCCATCAACCAGGTCTTGCCCCGCCCCACCGGCCCCCACAGGTACACGCCGGAAATGGGCGCGCGGCCTTCGTACAGCGCCTCGTGGCACTTTTGCAGAGCCCACACGGCATGTTCCTGAGCCTCGTCCTGGACAAAGCCCTTTTGTTCGATGGCATGCTGCCAGGCGCTCAAGGGGGATTCGATAGTCATGGGCGGCAGTATGCCATTGCGTATCGATAGCGCGACCAGTGATCGGCGAATTAATGCAGGAAGGGAAAGCGCCTTGACGCATTAGATTATTACCATCATATTTAATAGATGTTTATTGAAATCTATTAAATCTTGTCGCCATCCCTCTGGAGCCATCCCATGCATTACAAAGTTTTCGGTCGTAAAACCGGCTTGCGTGTTTCCGAACTGGCGCTGGGCGCCGGTAATTTCGGTACCGGCTGGGGCCATGGCGCCGAGCGTGACGAAGCCAGGCGCATGTTTGATGGCTACCTGGAAGCCGGCGGCAACTTCATCGATACCGCCAATGGTTATCAGGGCGGGCAGTCCGAAGCCATGCTCAGCGAATTCATCGCCGCTGAACGGGATCGCCTGGTCATCGCCACCAAATACACCCTCGGGACTACACCGGCGGCCGGCATTTCCCACACTGGCAACAGCCGCAAGAACATGGTGCGCGCCGTCGAAGAGAGCCTTAAACGGCTGAAGACCGAGCATATCGACCTGTTCTGGGCCCATATGAGCGACGGCGTCACGCCTATGGAAGAGATCCTGCGCGGCTTCGACGATCTGGTCAGTGCCGGCAAGATTCATTACGCCGGGCTGTCGAACTTCCCCGCGTGGCGCATCGCCCGTGCCGACCTGCTGGCCGAGGTACGTGGTTTTGCACCGATTGCCGCGATCCAGGTCGAGTACAGCCTCGCCGAACGCACCGCTGAGCGTGAACAACTTCCGATGGCCCAAGCCCTGGGCCTGGCCGCGACCTTGTGGTCGCCGCTGGGTGGCGGCTTTCTCACCGGTAAGTATCGCAACAGTGAGGGTGACAATCGCGCGAACAAGCTCGGTGTGCTGATCCACGCCGAAAAAAGCGCCCGGGAAACCGCCCTGCTCGACACTTTGATCGATGTCGCCGCAGAACTGGACGCCAGCCCGACCCACGTGGCGATTGCCTGGCTGCGGGAAAAGGCCAAGCGTTCGTCCACGGCGCTGATTCCGATCCTCGGTTCCCGGACCCGGGAGCAACTGGACGCCACGTTGGGCGCGCTGAATGTGCAATTGAGCACCGAACAACTGGCACGACTGGACGGCGTCAGTGACGTGGCCAAAGGCGTGCCGCACGAATCCATTGCCGGTTCGGTCGCGCGGTTTAGCGGTGGCCGGATCCTCGACCTGCCGATCATTCCAGTGGCCTGACACCAATCAAACCTGTGGGAGCGGGCTTGCTCGCGAAGGCGTCTGGTCAGTCGACATTATTGTTGACTGACACACCGCTTTCGCGAGCAAGCCCGCTCCCACAGGGGTTCAGCGTTTACCGATCGACCTTATGTCTGGCCGCATACAGACACAGCATCTCCATCGCCAATGTCGCCGCCGCCAGTGACGTGATCTCCGCACTGTCATAGGCCGGAGCCACTTCCACCACGTCCATGCCCACCAGATTGATTCCGCGCAGCCCGCCGAGGATCTCCAGCGCCTGCACCGTGCTCAAGCCGCCGCACACCGGTGTTCCGGTGCCAGGAGCGAATGCCGGATCGAGGCAGTCGATGTCGAAGGTCAGGTACACCGGGTTATCGCCGACCCGCGCGCGAATCGCCTCGACAATCGCTTCGCAGCCACGGCGATGCACTTGCCGTGCGTCCAGCACTTGAAAGCCCTGATGATCGTCATTGGTGGTGCGCAAGCCGATTTGCACCGAGCGCGACGGATCCACCAGCCCTTCCCTGGCCGCGTGCCAGAACATGGTGCCGTGGTCGATGCGCTTGCCCTCTTCGTCCGGCCAGGTGTCGCTATGGGCGTCGAAGTGAATCAGCGACAACGCCCCGTGCTTGCGGGCATGGGCCTTGAGCAGTGGATAGGTGATGAAGTGATCGCCGCCGAACGTCAGCATCGCAGCGCCGGCATTGAGGATGCGCTCGGCGTGAGCCTCTATGCATTCCGGTGTCGACTGCGGCGAGCCGTAATCGAAGTCGCAATCGCCGTAGTCGATGACCGCCAGGTGATCGAACGGGTCAAACGTCCACGGCCAGTGCCGTTCCCAGGCGATCCCGGCCGAGGCGGCGCGAATGCCCCGTGGCCCGAAGCGTGCGCCGGGGCGGTTGCTGGTGGCGGTGTCGAACGGTACGCCACTGACAGCCACATCAACGCCTCGCAGGTCACGACTGTAACGGCGACGCATGAAACTGGTAATGCCGGCGTAGGTACTTTCGGCGGCCGTGCCGTACAGGCTGTCACGGGTAAGGGCTTGATCGTTCTGCATCGGGACGTCCATTGAAGGCTCCTTCTCTTTTCTTATTGGCGGCTACGGAAAGTGGTCCACAGGCGGGTGCGCTGGCGCATGTCCTTGAGGCCCATGCTGCGGTCGGCGTACAGCCGCTCCCGCACGTCAGCCAGAGGGTAGATGTCCGGATCTGTGCGCACCGCTTCATCCACCAGCGGCGTGGCGGCCTGGTTGGCGGTGGCGAAGAACAAGGTGTTGGTCAGTGCCGCCACGGACTCGGGGCGCAACATGAACTCGATAAAGGCACGGGCGGCTTCGGGGTGCGGCGCGTCCTTGGGAATCGCCAGGTTGTCCTGCCATA
The DNA here is from genome assembly GCF_059422045.1 of Pseudomonas sp. GW821-FHT02A08. Classification (NCBI taxonomy): domain Bacteria; kingdom Pseudomonadati; phylum Pseudomonadota; class Gammaproteobacteria; order Pseudomonadales; family Pseudomonadaceae; genus Pseudomonas; species Pseudomonas sp. GW821-FHT02A08. The sequence continues at coordinate 62,031 of NZ_JBWKWD010000022.1, read as the reverse complement.
CGAGGGTGCCTTCCTTGGGAATGCGGTAGGCAATTTCATAGGGTTTGTTGGCCTTGCGTGCCTGATCGGCGGCCATGCTCGCGTCGCCGTTGTAGGTCAGCGCCAGGCACACGCTGCCATTGGCCAGGTCGCTGATCTGCCGTCCGGTGGCGACGTACAGCACATTCGGCTGTAACTGATGCAGCAACGCCTCGGCGGCTGACAGATCGTTCTTGTCCGTGCTGTAGGGATCTTTACCCAGGTAGTGCAACGCCAGTCCGATTACCTCCTGGGGCGAGTCGAGAATGGCGATGCCGCAGTCCTTCAACTTGCTCGCGTACTCGGGCTTGAACAGCATATCCAGGCTGTTGAGCGGTGCATCCGGCAAGCGTTGCTTGATCGCCTCGACGTTCATGCCCAAACCCAGGGTGCCCCAGGTGTAAGGCACGCCGTAACGGTTGCCCGGATCGACGGCGGCGAGTTTTTCCAGCAAGTCCGGATCGAGGTTGGCGTAACCCTTGAGGCCTTCGTGGGGAATCGGTTTCAACGCCCCGGCCGCAAGACCCCGGGCCAGCACGCTGGAGGATGGCACCACCACGTCATAACCGCTGCCGCCCGTGAGCAACTTGGTCTCCAGCACTTCCGAAGAATCAAAGGTGTCATAGCGCACATGAATGCCGGTTTCCTGCTCGAACCGTTGCAGGGTTTCGGGGGCGACGTAATCGGCCCAACTGTACAGATTGACCACCTTGTCTTCGGCCTGGGCCGATGCGGCCATGGCTAGAAACAGCGCGGGTAAACACAGCTTGAACATGGGAGCCATGACGAACACCTGACCGGAGGAAGTGGTTGCAGGATGCGTCGTCGGATACATTGGTGAAATATCAAGTTAATTAACCTGACTTTATGACGGAGTAATGTTTGATGCTCGGCCAACTGCATGATCTGGATCTGCAATTGTTGCGTCTGTTTGTCAGCGTGGTGGAGTGCGGCGGCTTCAGTGCCGCCCAGGGCGATTTGGGGTTGAGCCAGTCAAGCATCAGCCAGCAAATGGCCAAGCTGGAAACGCGCCTTGGCTATCGCTTGTGCAGTCGCGGCAAGGGAGGGTTCAGGGTCACGCCCAAGGGCGAACAACTGCTCAGCGCCACCCGTGGATTGTTCCAGTCCATCGAAGCCTTCCGTCATCAATCCAACGGCGTGGCCGGGCGCCTGATCGGCGAAGTGCGCCTGGGTCTGTCCGAAGCCCTGGATCAATCGGTGCTGCAACGGGTAGCCGAGGCGATCCGGCGCTTCCGTGAGCGGGACGAGTCAGTGCGCATCGAACTGATCAGCGCCATGCCCGGTGAAATGGAGCGCTTGCTGCTGCAACAACGACTGGACCTGGCCATCGGCTATTTCTCGCAAGTGCAAAGCGCGTTTGACTACCGCCAATTGTTCATTGAAACCCAGCATCTGTATTGCGCCCCCGGCCATCCGCTGTTCACCAACCCGGCCCCCAACGATCAGGATCTGCAGGCCTGCGACCGGGTCGATCACCCCTACCGTTTCCTGCGCAGTGACGAACCTTTCCAGGGCAAGTTGTGTTCGGCGCGCTCCGAACAAGTCGAAGGCACCCTCGCCTTCATCCTTTCCGGCAAGCATGTCGGTTACTTGCCCAACCACTTCGCCCGTGGTTGGGAAGACAAGGGTTTACTCAGGGCCGTGCGCCGAGACGACATGAGTTTCGATGTCGCGTTTCATCTGGCCCGGCACCGGGCACAGGTGGCCGGCGATGCGCAGAACGCCTTCGAAGAGGATCTGCTCGCGGCGTTTGCCTGATTTCGCCTTGGTCTACGCTGTAACAATATCGGACATCAACATGCAAAAATGCGCAGATAACCTGCACTTATCCGGGTTGTACAAGGCAAATTTGCACTGTTACGATCCGCCATCGCTCGCGCGCGAGCATCTCGATAAAGAACAATAAAAGCAGGGAGTTAGTGATGACTGCTCAGGTTTCATCGAAGGGGGCGCTGTCCCTGGATGCCATGCAGAACGAAGTGCTGGCCGAGGTTCGCAACCACATCGGTCATCTGACCCTCAACCGCCCCGCGGGCCTCAATGCCCTCACCCTCGACATGGTGCGCAACCTGCACCGCCAGCTCGACGCCTGGTCCCAGGATCCGCAAGTCCATGCCGTGGTCCTGCGCGGTGCAGGCGAAAAAGCCTTCTGCGCCGGCGGCGACATTCGCTCGCTGCATGACAGCTTCAAAAGCGGCGACACCCTGCACGAAGATTTCTTCGTCGAGGAATACGCCCTGGATCTTGCGATCCACCACTACCGCAAACCGGTGCTGGCCCTGATGGACGGTTTTGTCCTCGGCGGCGGCATGGGCCTGGTGCAAGGCGCGGACCTGCGGGTGGTCACCGAGAAAAGCCGCCTGGCCATGCCGGAAGTCGGTATCGGCTATTTCCCGGACGTCGGCGGCAGTTACTTCCTGCCGCGCATCCCCGGTGAACTGGGGATTTACCTCGGCGTCAGCGGCGTACAGATTCGCGCCGCCGATGCGCTGTATTGCGGCCTGGCCGACTGGTACCTCGAAAGCGACAAGCTGGGCACGCTGGACGAAAAACTCGACCAGCTCCAATGGCACGACACACCACTCAAGGATCTGCAAAGCCTGCTGGCAAAACTCGGCGTGCAGCAACTGCCTGATGCGCCACTGGCGACTTTGCGCCCGGCCATCGACCACTTCTTCGCCCAACCCGACGTGCCGAGTATTGTGGAGCAACTACGCCAGGTAACGGTCGCCGACAGCCATGAGTGGGCCGTCACCACCGCCGACCTGCTGGAAACCCGCTCGCCGCTGGCCATGGCCGTGACCCTGGAAATGCTCCGTCGCGGACGCGAGTTGCCGCTGGAACAATGTTTCGCCCTAGAGCTGCACCTGGACCGCCAGTGGTTCGAGCGCGGCGACCTGATCGAAGGCGTGCGCGCCTTGCTGATCGACAAAGACAAGACACCGCGCTGGAACCCGCCCACCCTTCAGGCGCTGGACGCCGAACACGTGGCGAGCTTCTTCAGCGAGTTTGACCAGAGCGAGAGCTGAGCCATGCACGATATCGAATTGAGCGAAGAACAAGTCATGATCCGCGACATGGCCCGGGATTTTGCCCGCGGCGAAATCGCGCCCCATGCCCAGGCTTGGGAAAAGGCCGGCTGGATCGATGACGGTCTGGTGGCGAAGATGGGCGAACTGGGCTTGCTGGGCATGGTGGTCCCCGAGGAATGGGGCGGTACCTATGTCGACTACGTGGCCTACGCCCTGGCGGTGGAAGAGATTTCCGCCGGCGACGGTGCTACCGGCGCCTTCATGAGCATCCACAACTCCGTCGGCTGCGGGCCTGTGCTGAACTACGGCAGCGAAGAGCAGAAACAGACCTGGCTGGCGGACCTTGCCAGCGGCCAGGTCATCGGCTGCTTCTGCCTGACCGAGCCCCAGGCCGGTTCCGAGGCGCACAACCTGCGCACCCGCGCCGAACTGCGCGACGGCCAGTGGGTGATCAACGGTGCCAAACAATTCGTCAGCAATGGCAAGCGAGCGAAGCTGGCGATCGTGTTTGCCGTGACCGATCCGGACTTGGGCAAACGTGGCATCTCGGCGTTCCTGGTGCCGACCGACACTGCCGGTTTTATCGTCGACCGCACCGAACACAAGATGGGCATCCGTGCTTCCGATACCTGCGCCGTCACCCTGAACAACTGCAGCATCCCCGAGGCCAATTTGCTCGGCGAACGCGGCAAGGGCCTGGCCATCGCCTTGTCCAACCTCGAAGGCGGCCGCATCGGCATCGCCGCCCAGGCGCTGGGCATCGCCCGCGCGGCATTCGAAGCGGCACTGGCCTATTCCCGTGATCGTGTGCAGTTTGGCAAAACGATCAATGAACACCAGAGCATCGCCAATTTGCTGGCCGACATGCACATGCAGTTGAACGCCGCGCGGTTGCTGATCCTGCACGCCGCGCGCCTGCGCACGGCCGGCAAGCCCTGCCTGTCGGAGGCTTCACAGGCCAAGCTGTTTGCTTCTGAAATGGCGGAAAAGGTCTGCTCGTCCGCGATTCAGATTCATGGCGGCTATGGCTACCTGGAAGACTATCCGGTGGAGAAGTACTACCGCGATGCGCGGATCACGCAGATCTACGAAGGGTCGAGCGAGATTCAGCGGATGGTGATTGCCCGTGAACTGAAGAATTACCTGGTTTGACTCGGTAAAAATCAAAAGCTTCGCGAGCAAGCCCGCTCCCACATTGGATCCCGGCGTTTATGAGATCCCTTTGTGGGAGCGGGCTTGCTCGCGAAGGCGTCAGCAAAGACGCCGCATTACTTGCCTTGGAACTCAGCCTCACGCTTGGCAATAAACGCCGCCATCCCTTCCTTCTGATCCTGTGTCGCAAACGCCGCATGGAACACCCGGCGCTCAAAGCGCACGCCTTCGGCCAGGCTCACTTCGAAGGCACGGTTGACGCTTTCCTTGACCATCATTGCAATCGGCAACGATTTTTTGGCGATCAATGCCGCGACTTTCAGCGCTTCATCCAGCAGTTCATCGCTCGGCACGATACGCGCGACAATCCCGCAACGCTCTGCTTCCACGGCATCGATCAGGCGCCCGCTCAGGCACATTTCCATGGCCTTGGCCTTGCCCACGGCACGGGTCAGGCGCTGGGTGCCGCCCATGCCCGGCAGCACGCCGAGATTGATTTCCGGCTGGCCGAATCGGGCGTTGTCGCCGGCCAGAATGAAGTCGCACATCAGCGCCAGTTCGCAGCCACCGCCCAAAGCGAAACCGTTGACCGCCGCGATGATCGGCTTGCGGCGGTTGGCCACGCGATCGCTATCGTTGAACAGATCGTCGATGTAGATCTGCGGATAGGTCAGCTCGGCCATTTCCTTGATGTCGGCACCGGCGGCGAAGGCTTTTTTCGAACCGGTCAGGACGATGCAGCCGATGTTCGAGTCAGCCTCGAAGCCATCGAGGGCCTGGTTCAGCTCACTGACGATCTGCGCGTTCAACGCATTCAGCGCTTGTGGACGGTTGAGGGTGATCAGGCCAACGCGGCCGTGGGTTTCCTGCAAAATCGTTTCGTAGTTCTGCTCTTTGTCGCTCACAGGGCGGACTCCTTCTTATAAATTGCGTGAAATGACCATGCGTTGAATATCGCTGGTGCCTTCGTAGATCTGGCAGACCCGCACATCGCGGTAGATCCGTTCCAGCGGGAAATCGTTGAGGTAACCGTAACCGCCCAGGGTTTGCAGCGCCGAGGAGCATACCTTCTCGGCCATTTCCGAGGCGAACAGTTTGGCCATCGACGCCTCGACCAGCGCCGGCTTGCCACTGTCACGAAGGGCGGCGGCGTAGTGCACCATTTGCCGCGCCACGGCGATCTGGGTGGCCATGTCCGCCAGACGGAAGGCCACGGCCTGGTGCTCGATGATCGGCTTGCCGAAGCTCTGGCGCTCACGAGCGTAATCGCGCGCCGCTTCGAACGCGGCGCGGGCCATGCCCACCGATTGCGAAGCGATGCCGACACGACCGCCTTCAAGGTTGGCCAGGGCAATCCTGTACCCTTCGCCCTCCTCGCCCAAACGGTTGGCCACCGGGACTTTCACGTCTTCGAAGAGAATCTGGCAGGTGTCGGACGCATGCTGGCCGAGCTTGTCTTCGACCCTTGCGACGGTGTAGCCCGGCGAATCGGTCGGCACGATAAACGCGCTGATGCCCCGCTTGCCGGCGTTCGGATCGGTCACCGCAAACACGATCACCACACCGGCATTCTGCCCGGACGTGATGAACTGCTTGCAACCGTTGAGCACGTAATGATCACCTTCCAGGCGGGCACGGGTTTTCAGGCCGCTGGCGTCGGAACCGGCCTGGGGTTCGGTCAGGGCGAAAGCGCCGAGCATCGCGCCGCTGGCCAGCGGTTTGAGGAAGCGCTCCTTCTGCTCATCGGTGCCGTAGTTGAGGATCGGCACACAGCCCACGGAGTTGTGCACGCTCATGATGGTCGAGCAGGCGCCATCGCCGGCGGCGATTTCTTCGAGCGCCATGGCGTAGGCCAGGTAACCGGTGTCGCAACCGCCCCACTGCTCCGGCACCAGCATGCCGAAGAAGCCCAGCCCGGCCATCTCGCCGATGGCTTCCTTGGGGAAGCGGTGCTCGCGGTCCCACTCGGCGGCGAACGGCTTCAGCCGTTCCTGGGCAAAGTCCCGGGCCATGTCGCGGATTTGTTGTTGGTCGTCATTGGGGATCATGGTGAATCCTTGAATCAATCTAAATGCGAGTCCCTGTGGGAGCGGGCTTGCTCGCGAAAGGGGTGTGTCATTCAACAAAGATGTCGACTGACACGGTCTCTTCGCGAGCAAGCCCGCTCCCACATGGGATTGGCGTCAGTTTCAGTAGAGGCATTCCACGGCCATGGCCGTCGCTTCACCGCCGCCGATACAAATCGCTGCAACGCCACGCTTCAAGCCTTTCTGGCGCAGGGCCGAGAGCAAAGTCACCAGAATCCGCGCGCCGGACGCGCCGATCGGGTGACCGAGGGCGCAAGCACCGCCGTGCACGTTGAGCTTCTCGTGGGGGATTTCCAGATGAGTCATCGCGGCCATGCCGACCACGGCGAAGGCTTCGTTGACTTCCACCAGATCGACGTCATTGAGCGACCAGCCGGTTTTTTTCATCAATTTCTTGATTGCACCGATTGGCGCCACCGGGAACAGGCCCGGGGTGTCGGCGAACGCCGCGTGACCATGGATCACCGCCAAGGGTTTCAGGCCTTGCTTCTGTGCCTGGGACTGGCGCATCAGCACCAGCGCGGCGGCACCGTCGGAGATCGAACTGGAGTTGGCCGCCGTCACGCTGCCACCCTCGCGGAACGCCGGCTTCAACGAAGCGATCTTGTCCAGCCTGGCTTTTGGTGGCTGCTCGTCATTGCTGATCACCACCTGCTCTTTGCCGACCGTCACGGTCAGCGGGACGATTTCGTCCTTGAAGCTACCGTCCTTGATCGCCTGCTGCGCGCGGGTGGTCGAGGCGATGGCGAACGCATCCTGGGCTTCACGGCTGAAGCCGTTGGTTTCGGCGCAGTCTTCGGCGAAGGTACCCATCAGGCGGCCCTTGTCGTAGGCGTCTTCGAGGCCGTCAAGGAACATCGAGTCCTGCACCCGGCCATGGCCCATGCGGTAGCCGGCGCGGGCGCGGTCCAGCAGGTAAGGCGCGTTGGACATGCTTTCCATGCCACCGGCGACCACCACGTCGGCACTGCCGGCCACCAGCATGTCGTGGGCCAGAATCGCCGCCTCCATGCCCGAACCGCACATCTTGTTCAGGGTGGTGCAGCGGGTCGATTTATCCAGCCCGGCACCCAGCGCCGCCTGACGCGCAGGGGCCTGGCCGAGGCCAGCCGGCAGTACGCAGCCAAACAGCACTTCATCGACGCTTTCACTGGCAACACCGGCACGTTCAACCGCGGCCTTGATGGCGGCAGCACCGAGTTGCGGCGCGGTCAGGCTTTTCAGTTCGCCCTGGAAGCCGCCCATCGGGGTGCGGACGGCGCTGACGATAACAATTGGATCGTTGGACATTGTCATGACAAATCCTCCTTACTTGGCGGCCATGCGCAAGGCACCGTCGAGACGGATCACCTCGCCATTGAGCATGCTGTTTTCAATGATATGCCTGACCAGCCCGGCGTACTCGGCCGGTTTGCCCAGACGTGGCGGGAACGGCACGCCGGCGGCCAGGGAATCGCGGACTTCCTGGGTCATGCCGGCCATCATCGGCGTTTCGAAAATACCCGGGGCGATGGTCATCACACGGATGCCGAAACGCGCCAGCTCACGAGCCGCCGGCAAGGTCAGGCTGACAATCGCACCCTTGGACGCCGAGTAAGCCGCCTGGCCGATCTGACCGTCGTAAGCCGCGGCAGATGCGGTGTTGATAATCACGCCACGCTCGCCATCGGCGTCCGCTTCGGTCTCGGCAATCGCCGCTGCCGCAAGGCGCAGCATGTTGAAGCTGCCGATCAGATTGACGTTGATCACCTGGCTGAAACTGGCCAGCAAGTGCGGACCGTTCTTGCCGAGAATCTTCTCGCCACGCACGATGCCGGCGCAATTGACCAGACCGTTGAGGCCACCGAAAGCCTTGACCGTCGCCTGAACGGCCGCTTCGGCCGCCGCTTCGTCGCTGATGTCCGCCACCACGCTTTGCGCGCCAAGGCGCTGGGCCTGAGCTGCAACGGCTTCAGCGTTCATGTCCACCAGCATCACTTTCGCGCCAGCGGCAACGAGCACCTCGGCAGTCGCGGCACCGAGGCCGGAAGCGCCGCCGGTGACGATAAAAATCTTGTTCTGGATCTGCATCATTGTTTCCCTGGATTCAAGCTGGAACGTTCTTCGCCGCGGCCTCTTGAGCCTTGGCGATCTCCTGGTTGCGCAAGATAAAGCGCTGCAATTTGCCGCTGGGGGTTTTCGGCAATTCGCTGACAAATTCGACTTCACGGGGGTACGAGTGCGCCGCCAGACGCTTGCGCACGTGCTGGCGCAGCTCTTCGGCCAACTCAGGGGCAGCGCGGTATTGCGGGCTGAGCACGACGAACGCCTTCACCAGCTCTGTGCGCTCCGGATCGGGCTTGCCGACCACGGCGGCCTCGACCACCGCCGGGTGTTCGATCAGCGCACTTTCCACGTCGAAGGGACCGACCCTGTAGCCGGAGGTGGTGATCACGTCATCGCTGCGACCGACGAAGCTGATGCTGCCGTCCGGGTTCCACTCCACGGTGTCGCCACTCAGATAGTAGTTGCCGACAAAGGCCTTGGTCGGCCCGCCCTCGTAGCCGGCGAACCAGCACATCGGCGATTGGCTGCGGTCGATGGCGAGGATGCCGGGCTGGCCGACACCCAGCTCTTCATAGTCGTCATCCAGCACCACGATGCGGTGGCCCGGCGAGGCGAAACCGGCGGCGCCCATATGAATCGGGTGTTCCAGGCCGTGGTGGTTGCACAGCACCATGCCCAGCTCGGTCTGACCGTAATGGTCGTGGATGACCACACCGAGGTTGTCGGCAAACCAGCGGATCACTTCCGGGTTCAGCGGCTCGCCGGCGCTGCTGACGATACGCAGCTTGCCCTTGATCGATCTGGCGAATTCATCACCACCGGCAATCAGCAAACGGTAGGCCGTCGGCGAACCGGTGAGGTTGGTGATCCCGTACTTGTTGATCACCCGGCAGGTGCTTTCGAGGGTGAACGGGCCATCGTAAAAGGTGATCGGATGACCCATGGCCATCGGCCCCGTGACACCGAAATAAATACCGTAGGCCCAACCCGGGTCGGCGACGTTCCAGAAGGCGTCTTCCGGGCGCAGATCCACCGCATCGCGGGTGTAGCCCTGGAACGCAACGATGGCCTTGAGCGGCACCGACAGCGCTTTCGACGGGCCGGTGGTGCCCGAGGTGAACATCAGCAGGAACGGGTCTTCGCCGGTCAGCAGCACCGGTTCACAGTCGGCGGAATAATTGGCCAGTTCGGCCCAGAAACTGAAATCGCCACGCACCAGGCCCTGCCCTTTGGCACCGGTGACGGTCACCGTGGTCGGACAATCGGCGACTTCGGCGAGTTTCGGCCGGTTCACGGCATCGGTCACCACAACCTTGGCGCCAGAGCTGCCCAAGCGGTGCTCGATGGCTTTGGGGCCGAACGCGGTAAACAGCGGTTGATACACCGCGCCGATGCGCCAAGTGGCGAACACGGTGATCAAGAGTTCGATATTGCGTGGCAACAGGCCGGCGACCTTGTCGCCTTTTTTCACGCCCTGGGCCAGCAGGTAGTTGGCGAAACGCGCGGCCTTGTCCTGCAAGTCGGTGAAGGTGTACGTCGCACTGGTGCCGTCGCGTCCTTCCCAGAACAGCGCGATGCGGCCCGGCAAGGCATGTCGGTCACAGCATTCGACACAGGCGTTGACGGCCGTCAGGTTGCCCGCGAGCGCGGCATCGACGGTGTGCTGATAGTTGAACTGAGAAGTAGCAGACAAGTAATCGCGCATTGCCAGAATCCCTCTGTGTTTCTTATTAGGTTGGGGGAACCGTAATCAACAGGGAAATACTCGCTCTGCGCGGGGTGTCGGGCAATGGTCAAAGTTATCAAGTTGTCTGACTGCTTTGGCCAAAGCCCGCAGGACATCAGGAGGTGAAGCGCACCCCGGGTTTGGCGCGCTCGTCCACGGTCAGCTCGAACACATCCGGCCGGGCATAGTGGCCGACCACGTCATAGTCGTAGCGGGCGCGTACCAGGTCGTCCGTGTCGATTTGCGCGGTAAGCAGCCCGGCGCTGTCGCGCAACGGCCCGGCAAGGATGTCGCCCATGGGTCCTACGATCACGCTGCCGCCGGCAATCAACGGCCGCTGCGCCGGCCAGTTGGCGATGTCCAGCCCCAAGTCCTGGGGCGATGCCTGGACCTGACAGGCGCTGACCACAAAGCAACGCCCTTCATGGGCGATGTGGCGCATGCTGACCTGCCACATTTCCCGCTCGTCCACGGTCGGCGCGCACCACACCTGCACGCCCTTGGCGTACATCGCCGTGCGCAGCAGCGGCATCATGTTTTCCCAGCACACCACCGCACCGATGCGCCCGACCTGGCTGTCGATCACCGGCAAGGTCGAGCCATCGCCCTTGCCCCAGATCAGCCGTTCGGTGCCGGTGGGCATCAGTTTGCGGTGTTTGGCCACCAGCCCCGCCTGCGGATCGAAGTACAGCGCGGTGCAGTACAAAGTGCTGCCGAAGCGCTCGATCACACCGATCACCAGATTGGCTCCAGTGCGTGCGCACAGCCCCGCCAGCGCCTCGGTTTCCGCGCCGGGTACGTCGATGGCATTGGCAAAATAGCGGGCAAAGGCTTCGCGCCCTTGTGGCAAGCGATAACCCAATTGAGTGCCAAAGCCCTCGCCTTTGGGATAACCACCCAGCAGCGCTTCCGGCATCACCACCAACCCGGCGCCGGATTCGATGATCGCGTTTTCATAGGACAGGATCTGTTCCAGGGTTTCAGCCTTGCCACCTGGCAAGGCGCCGATCTGCAGGGCCGCAACGATTGATTTGGCCATCTTGGAAACTCCATTCGCGTCAGGTGTTGCTCATTCTCCGGCGTCACGCGATCATCAATAAAGACCGATTCACTGCTGAATGATATGAGCCAAATGAATATCACCGACGTCGACCTCAACCTGCTCAAAGTCTTCGAAGCGCTGCACGAAGAGTCCAGCGCCAGCCGTGCCGCATTGCGCCTGGGCGTGACGCAATCGGCCGTCAGCGCGGCCTTGCGTCGGTTGCGCGAGCTGTATGGCGATCAGTTGTTCGTGCGCACCGGACGTGGCCTGGCCCCCTCGCTCAAGGCCAACCAGCTCAAACCGGTGGTCAGCGATGCGCTGAATAAATGCCGGCAGAGCCTGGCGATGGTCGATCCGGCTGCGCAACAGTACGAAGGCCGCTCGGTCACCGTAGGAATGTCGGATGATTTCGAAATTGCCTACGGCCGGCGGTTGATCGAAGAAATTGCCCGAAGCGCGCCGAAGCTGCGGCTGATTTTCCGCCAGACCCACAGCCAGATCGTCGCCCAGGCGCTAATGGAACGAAGCATTGACCTGGCGATTGCCGCGGGCGGGTTTGCCGAGCGGTTGCTCAGCCGTCAGGTGCTGGGGGAAGGTGGCTATCTGTGCCTGGCGGACCCGTTGAGCCTGGTGGAGGGCCAGCAGAACATCAGTCTTGAGGAGTTTGTGGCCCGCGAACACATTCTGGTGTCGTCCGGCGGTTTTATCGGCATTACCGATGAGGGATTGGCGGCGCTGGGGCTGAGTCGACGGGTGTGCGCCTCGACCACGCATTTTGCCGCGTTGCCCCATTTGCTCAAAGGCAGCCGGGCGGTGGCGACCATTCCGGCCCATGCCGCCCAAAGCATCGCAACGCTCAGCGGGCTGGCGCTGCTGCCCTGCCCCCTGGCCTTGCCGCGCTACCCGATCGAACTGGGCTGGCGGACCAGCACCCAGCTTGACCCGGTATTGTTGAAAGTGCGCGAGGCGATTGTCGCCGCTTTCTCGTAGGAGCTGCCGCAGGCTGCGATCTTTTGCTGTTTGCTGTTTGCTGTTTTCTTTTCGGCGGCGGCTGGGCAACAAGATCAAGATCAAAAGTTCGCAGCCTTCGGCAGCTCCTACTTGGCCGCCATCAGGCGATTGACTTCACTGCGCACCATGTTGGCGAATTCCGGGGGCGACATGCCGTCCAGTTCGGCGCGCACCCATTCTGCCCACTTGCCTTTGCGCTTGGCCCGTTCGCCGAACAACCGCGCGGCCTCGCCCTTGGCTTTGCCCAGGTTGTTTTGCCAGAGTTCGAACAGACGGGATTTCTCGTCTTCAAGCGCAGCGCGCTCGGCAAGGGGTTTGTCGGCCAGATTGAAGCTCATGGGAATTTCCTGCTGCGTAAAATTGGCGACATCTTACACTGTAGGACGAAAGGTCCTGCGCCGGTTTTCAGCAACATGACCTCCTCGGGCAAAATAGCTGCAACTTTTCCGACGACAGCAGACTCCATTGGTCACTGTCCACTTACCTGCAAGGAGTACTTCAATGGCCCGCAAAACCGCCGCGCAAGCCACCGAAGATCAAATCAAGGATCAAGTCTTCAGCGAACTTCAGTCGCTGATCGAAGAGTCGGAAAAACTGCTGAAAAGCAGTGCCTCGCTGGTCGGGGAAGAAGCGGAAACCCTTCACGGACAAATCGCCCTGAAACTCCAGCAGGCCAGGGATTCGGTGAGCAGCGTGCGCGACCGGACCTTGCCTGCGGTCGAGGCCACTGAAACCTATATCGGCGGGCATCCATGGCAAACCGTGGCGATTTCCGCCGGGTTTGGCCTGGTGGTGGGATTGTTGCTGGGCCGTCGCTGAGCACTGGCAAACACTGAACCTTGTGGGAGCGGGCTTGCTCGCGAAGGCGGTGTGTCAGCAACTTGGATATTGGCTGACACGACGCTTTCGCGAGCAAGCCCGCTCCCACAGGTTCTATCGCACCTGCCGAGAGGATCAGTCCCCCGCCAGCTCCCGCAGGTTCGCCAGCGTCTTGGCATCCAGCTCAATGCCATTGGCCTGTGACTTCGCGCGCTGATGATGACGCCGGTCACCCGGCAAACGCTTCAAGCCAACACCGTGCATTTGCCGCACCAGTTCCTGGCTGCGCTCGGCAAAACTTTGCCCCGCCGCTTTGGCCGGATCGATCACGATCAGCAACTGGCCAGTCCAGGGGGTCTTGGCGCCAGGGTGGTTCTTCCAGTCGAACTCGAAGGAAAAATTGCCGCCAGTCAGTGCCGCCGCGAGCAACTCGACCATCATCGACAACGCCGAGCCCTTGTGTCCGCCGAAAGGCAGCAACGCACCACCTTCGAGAATCGCCTTCGGGTCCGTGGTCGGCTGACCGAGGCTGTCCACGCCCATCCCTTCCGGCAAGCGCTTGCCTTCGCGAGCGGCAATTTGCACGTCGCCATGGGCAATGGCACTGGTGGCCAGGTCGAAGACAATCGGCCCGCCATCGGCCCGTGGCGCAGCGAAGGCAATCGGGTTGGTGCCGAACAACGGCCGGTCGGCACCGTGGGGCACCACGCAGGTCATGCTGTTGACCACGCTTAATGCCACGAGGCCTTCATCGGCGAAGGGTTCGACATCCGGCCACAAGGCCGCGAAATGGTGTGAGTTACGGATCGCCAGCACCGCGATGCCGGCACTTCGGGCCTTTTGCACCAGTAGTTCGCGTGCCGCCGCCAGGGCCGGTTGCGCAAAACCGTTGTTGGCGTCGACCCGCACAAAACCTGAAGCCACATCTTCGACCACCGGAACCGCCTGGCCATTGACCCAGCCGCTTTGCAGCGTCGAAACATAACCCGGAATGCGAAACACCCCGTGACTGTGCGCGCCGTCGCGCTCGGCACCGGCGCAGTTTGGCGCCAGCACCCGGGCAACCTCGGCCGACGTGCCGTGACGCAGAAAAATCTTCTCCAGCAAAGCGCTCAGCGCTTCGAATGACAGGTGTGACGAGACCGCAGTAGAGGCGTGATCGTGTGGCGCAGACATCTGAAGCTCCAGAATGATTATTGGAGGGAACAACAGCGTACAAAGACCCGCCGATTAACAACGCGCGGCGAGTGACCTGTCAACCTTTCGCTCAGGGTCGATGATGTATATCCGTGTCACGAATGCCCACTACCCGTGCGTTATCTATTTACCACCTGCGTCAACGCACCGGCTTTTAGTCTCGATGCTCAACCCACAGGCGCCTTTGAGTGGCACCTTGAACGAGACTCGACGATGTCTACACCTGTACCTGTACCCGTAACTCCGCTGTTTTTCCCTGAGGCGCTGACGTTGCGCGGCCTCTGGAGAGAACTGGGCAAAACCCACGGGCTGACGCTAAAGGACTTCGAATGGTTCAGCCAAATCGAACTGGCCAGCCAGGCACTGCGCGATCAGCAGAAGCCGCCCATGCTCGCGAAAAGAATCCTGCTGAAAATCCCTGGCCAGGAACCTGTAGTGCTGGCCGGCAGTTTTTTGCTGACCGCGACGCCCGATGACAATGGCCTGATTCTCTATACCCCCTACACGGGAATAAAAAAGTTCGCTGACCGTTCGGCCCTGACCCTACACCTTGTGACTCAACTCAAGGCGGCCAGCGAAGAAGACGATCTGCTGGCCTTCATGGCGTTATCTTCACGCAAGGCCGTGGCGGACGCCGCCGACATCGGGCTGGACTTTCAAACCATCGATGGTGACGTGTTCGAGGACCAGCGCAATACCCTCTCCACCCAACAGCAGATCAACAACCAGGCCCTGCTCGACGAACTCAAAGCACTGCCGTCCCTGAAGTCGCTGCTCGATGCATGGCTGGGTAAACAGCTGGCTTTGTCTTTCCCCGGTCTGGATCAGCGCCAGACCCGGGTGAATTTCTATCAGGCAACAACGCAAGAGGACGACGATGAAAGCCGTCCGACGCGGCGCTGGGTCAACTCTTTGTCCCTGAGTGACGCCGTACTCCTGCACTATCGCCATCAGTGTTGGCCGTCCGGGCAGTCCCATGAATTTTCCCATCCGAAAAAGTCCCCGGCAAACGCCGACCAGCCACACTGGGAAGCCGCGGTCACGACGCTCTCGCGCACACTGATCAGCCTGTTGGTCGGGCAGCTCGATGGTTTCTGGGCGACGGCGAGTGCCGATGGCGCATCGCGTCGCGAGTACTTCGGCCGCGCCATCGCCGCTCAGGCGCAAGTGCAACTGCTGCTCAAGCGCGAAGCCGGGATCATCACCCCGGAGCAAAGCCAGGACTTGCACGTGTTGATCTCGCCAACCAGCCGAACGAACCAGTCAATGGCGGTCGAAACCGTGCGTCTGTGGGAGTACCAGGCCAACTATGTCGAGTTGGCCGGTTCCCTGATGGTCAGCGCCAGTGATGCGTTTCTCTACACGCCCACCGAAGGCCTGCAGGTGCTCAAGGACTATCAGGACTTGTGCGATACCGTGCTGAGCAAGTTCAGCGCGGCCGGTCACGAGGATGAGCTCTATGGCCTGCTGAGCCTGGACGAACGCCAACGCTTCATCGGTTTTGATCGGCCGAATGTGAGCGGGGAAGTGATTTCCGGCGCGATCTTCAACAAGCTCTTCGACGCGATCGTCACCAAGCAACTGCAGAACATCGAATATGCCCTGCAGGTGTTCCGTCACAGTGACGGCGCCGTGGACATCCACGCCCTGTTCGACAAGGCGCTGGATATCCGCTCGATGATCGGCGAACGCTTGCTGACGCTGGATGCCGACGGACGCTGGAGCACCCGGCCAGTACTGTCCGGCGATCAGCTTCCCTCCATGGTGCTGGCCGATACGGCGGCAGCTTTCGTCAAGACCTTCAGCGACATCGAAACACTGATCAAGGCAGACTTTGCAGCACAACCGCTCGCTTCGCTGGCCTTGCAGCGGGTTTATCTGGAAAACATGAAACCCCGCCTGGCCCATGCGCTTTCCGTCGGCATACGTGGCGAAGCCAGTGTTCGCGGGCTTGGCGCGACACTGCGGGACGCGGATCGGGCCATTGTTGAAACCGTTTTCAACCCGGATCAGGCCGGCCGACAAAATCGTCGGTCACTCAAGGGTTTCCGTCCTGATGTCTACTCGTTGACCCTGGCGTGCTCCGGTCAGAGGGATGTCCTGCCCCTGGCCCATTGTTTGATCTTGACTGAGCGTGGCGGGCTCGATCCCTCGCATTCCGGGCGGACGATCCTGTGGACACCCGCCGAGGGCCTGGAAGTGTTTGACACCATCAGTCGTGCACGGCTGGAACTGAACCGCCGCCTGCTCGACCCACGACATCGCCTGGCGCTGCTGGAAAACCTCACCCCGGCCCAGCGCGTCTTTCACCAACGCTACTCACTGGGTCCGCTGCGGCTGATCGAAGGGTCTGTACTGGAGCACGTCGCGCAATCGTCCATCGAGCATTTTCTGGCTCGCTGCGAACACGTGCGCACCTTCGAACTGAACGACACGAAGCAGAAAAAAGCCCTGAAAGCCCTGACCACGACGGTCTTCAACACCAACCTGCAAAGAGCCACCTCGATTTCCCGGGCAATCAGCCGGCAGCAGGCCCTGCCCGCCTGGCTTGGCATGGCACCGCTGGAAGACCAGCGACTGCACCTTGAACTGCTGGAGCAATACCGCAACAACGTTGATGAGGACAAAGACTACTTGCACGGGATCAAACCCCTTAAATCGTACGTGCATGAAACGCTGACGTCGTTGCTCGGCAGCCGCTTCCCCGCGAAAGCGCTGGACCCCGACGACATCGAAATCACCCCCGACCTGACCCTGGCTGGCCCCGCCCGGAGCCTCACTGAGTTCGCCTTGAACCATGTCAACGTTGCGCAAGGCACAGGGTTCAACGTCAGCTCGGCAACCTCTCAAGCCTTGCCCGCGGGGTTGGACCAGGCGGCGGTCCGTCAACTGTTACTGTCACTGGGCATTGCGCAGAACTACGCCAAACAGGTCACGGACAGCTTGTCGAATCAAACGGCTGGCGTCGAAAGCCGAATGTTGCGCTTCGTCAAACAACTGCCCTGGCAACTGCTGCAACACGCCCACCAACTGAAGCTGCAGCAACGGCTGTCCGACGGAGCTTTCGATTTGCTTGGGCAGGTGCTGGACATGCCGGACGCCATCGCCCGGGCGGCCGTGCAGGGTGCGCACGCGATTGCCCGGCCACTGGAGCTGATCAAGACAACCGGTGCCGCTGCCGTCAAGGCGCTGGGTCTGTACCTGATTGGCCCCGGCAGTGGCAAGACAGGCCCGCAAATCCTCTACGCCCCTTACCACCCCGGCGGCTCACCGTTTGTCGAGTTCGACAATGAGGCGAGCGTTGTCGCGGCGCTCAACACGCCGGGGCCATTGCAGGACATGTTGATTCGTCGCCTGCCGGACCGTGAGCAAACAGTGTTTCGTAACCTGTTCGGGTCCACCGTCGGCCAGTCGAGCGAAATCACCCTCGCGTCCAGCCCCATCGACGGCAACCTGCTCACCCGCTTTTTCCATGACAACACCCAACTGCTGGCGCAGTTGCTCGCCAGCCAGTCACACGCTGCCGGTCAGTCGGACTGGGAGGCTGTCAAACACCTGTTCGGCTCGGGCATTGATCGCATTTCAGCCCTGCTGCCGGGCAAACTCGCGTATGGGCAATTTCTTTGGCAGGCCTTCAAGGACGCCCGAAATTCGGCCGAAGCCCTTCAGGACCATCACTGGGGTACGGCATTACGGAACTTTATTGCCGGTGCCGCGCAACTCGTGTCATTGGGCCGGTTATCGTTTGAAGGATGGACCGACACCGCCCAGGCAACCGGTGAAGCGGTTGCTCAACCGGTTGCCACCCCCGCGATTGCGCAACCCTGGTCGCAGGTTCGGTCGACAGCCGCGCTGCGTACGCGGCTGCAACCGTTCGAAACCACGGTCGAACTGAAAGATCTGACGAAAAGCCGCACTGACGGCACCTACCTCGAAGCGGCCAGCCAGAAGACCTTCGCCGCCATTGCCGGCAAGGTGTACGGCGTGAACAAGACCGGGGCGGTTTGGCGAATGGTCAAGGGCGCAGAAGAAGGCCCCGTGTTACGGGCAGCATCTGACAAGCAACTGCTGATCGACCCGGATACCCACACTGTCCACTTCGGCAAATCCCTTTCGAAAATGCACAATCAGTTTGCCAACGCCCTTGTTGCCAGGGATGTGCTGACCATCGAGGCCCGGGGGATGGAAGAAATCCGCGCAAAACATCCCGAAAAAGCCCGGATGATTGTGCAGGCCATCGACATGGCTCGCTATTACGCGTTCAACAGCCTCCACAATATGGTGCAGCTACGCAAATTTCTCCCGGGTACACGGCTGGATACGTTCCTTAAAGGTTTTTTTGGCGTTGGGCGGATCGACCAAGGGCTGCTCGACAAAATCAAACAGGCCATCGTTCCCATCTGCAACGCGCTGGTCGATCCCGATGAAGACTGGATGAACTCGCAACGCTTTATCGTGGGCTCAAGCCGGAACCCGAATGACAATCTCATCGCGTTTGTCCTGGACAAGGATCAACAGCGCAATGTGCACTTCACGGAACGATTCTTCGATCAGCAACTCGACTGGTACAAATCCTGTTTAACCCAGCCCTTCAACGTCGACGGCCATAGCCAGGCCGCTACGCTGATACACGAGTTCGCTCATTTGTTTTCCGGGGCCGTGGACATTGCAACCCTTGAGGCCAGGCGACCGTTCAGCGATCTGGTAGCGCCGATCACCGCCTATGGCGCCGCTATGAAACAGTCACAGCTGGACTTCCAGCGAGAAGCCTTGTCGATGGAAACGCCGCAGGAGGAACTGTTCGCACGCTGGAACAGTGCTCTGCAAACGTGGGTCAGCCTGGATTCGATTCCGGGTTCTTATCACGTCGGCAAGGCCATCCTGAAACTAACGGGCAGCAAGACCATGGATAAGGCACGGGAAGCTTTTTTAAACGTGCAGGATCCGAAGTTCCGAACCGATGTCATTTTGCACAATGCCGACTCTATCGCGTTTCTGATCTGCGAAATGGGCCGGCAACTGGACCCGGTGCCCGTCACTTCGCCCCCTGAAACCTGATCCCGACGTAACACCGCGCAGATCAGCGGATCTGCGCGGTACAGCGGCGCGTATTTTGATCTTTTTTTCACTCGTCCTATGGATACTGCTACCCGACAACAAGTGTTCCAGAGGCAAGTCGTTGAAAAAGAACTGCACATTGATAGTTAAATGCCATGGCTGATGTTCTCGCAGACTTCCCCCAAGGTTAGAATGCACGAAATCAGGATGAGCCAATGACCGAACACACGCTCTCGGAAGCCGAATACGACGCCGTCACCGATGCCGCTGCGCATTGGTGCATGCGCCTGCACGCCAGTGATTGCACCGAGCAAGAGCGCCAGGCGTTCGAGCAGTGGCGTGATGCGCACCCGCTCCATGCCTTCGAGTACGAAGCGATGCTGGAGATCTGGGAAGTCGCCGGCGACCTGCCCCATCCCGCGCCCGTCGTGCCGCTGGTTCGTACTCAACCGCAAAACCCGTGGCGACGCCTGGGTATCGCCGCGGCGATATGTGCCCTGGCACTGCCCTTGGCCGGATATGGCGGCTGGCACCTGGGCTGGGTACCGAACGCATACCAACATTTCGAAGCGACCGACAATGTTCGAACGGTCACCTTGAAAGACGGCAGCCAGGTGGAACTGAACCTGGGCAGCGAACTGACCTACAGCAACTACAAGGATCATCGGCAAGTCACGCTGAAAAAAGGCGAAGCCTTCTTCAGTGTCAGCCATGACACTCGCCACCCCTTCGTGGTCAAGGCCGCTGAAGGCCGGATTCGCGTGACCGGCACCCAATTCAACGTCTGGATGTATGAAGACCAGGTCAAGGTCAACCTGATCGAGGGTTCGGTACTGGTGAGCAGCAACGCCGACCTGCAAGGCGACGGCTTGCGCCTTGACCCGGCGATGCAGGCCAGTTATCGCCACGGCGACTTCATCCCCCGCATCAGCCAGACCTATGACAATGACAGCTCGCTGGCCTGGCGCCAGGGCAAACTGGTGCTCGACGATCTGGCGCTCAGCGATGCGCTGCCGCTGATCAACCGTTACCTGGACAAACCCTTGATGGTGGCCGACAACAGCACCGGCTCGATCCATATCGGCGGCATCTACAACATCAAGGAGATCAACGGCCTGGTGAAATCCTTGCCGCGGGTCCTGCCGGTCTACCTGACCCGCAACCAGAACGGCAATCTGGTGGTCAACGCGATTCCACAGAAGAACCCGAAAAGCTAAAAGGCCGTCACCCTTGCGAGGTGCGGCCTTCAGCGTTCATGCAAAACCCCGCTACATTAATGCGTGGCCACCTTTTCATCCTGCTGGCGAATCGTCTGCGCCTGATAGTCCGGATCGGACAGGATCTGTTGCTCGGTGAAAGGCAGCACGCTCCATTGCTTCCTGGAAAAGGCCAGCGTCTGGTCCCGTGAATACTTCGAGGCCGGGTCGCTGGACAACGAGAACGCCAGAAGCCCTTTGGCCTGCGGTCCATTTTCGTCAAAGGTCACCACTTGCAGGTAACTCGTGCCACTGACCACTTCGCGCTTGCCATCGCTGCGCGGCACGCTCTGGATGGCGTTGTAGACCCCCAGGGTCCCCGGGCCGCCGTGGATCGGTGTCTGTTGTCCGCCGCTGCTGACCACCTGGATATCACCCCAGCGACTGTCCGGCTTGAGGCCTGCCGCCTTGACCTGTTCTACCGAAGCCAGCATCGCTGCCCGTAGAGCCTTCGCCACCTGCGGGTGATCGACTGCGATTCCACGCGGGGTATGTTGCGGATCCTGCGGATCGAATGCCACACGCCATACGTCCGGCACTGCCTCCAATGTCTCCATGACATTCTGCAAATGCACAAAACCCAGACCGCTGCCGAGGTTGGCCTTGCGGTCCCAGGCCTTGAGGCTGGCGCACAGTGGCGCAAGCGTTTTGGCATCGACACCGAGATCCGCCACGCAGAATTGCAGCAGGTCCGGCATCACTTGATCCGCCTGATACACCTGATCGTCCATGACCATGCGTTGCAAGTCCGCTGCCCCGACCTTGCCGGCTTTGGTCAATGAACTCAAACGATCCAGGGCAAAGCGCGAGCGTAGCCCCAGTGGCTGGCTGTCCTGGCTGATCAACGGCGAATAGCCGGTCAATGGTTGCGTCGGATTGACCATCCATGCCGAATCATTGGCGTGCTGGACAAAATCCTTGCGCAGCAATTGCGGCAACTTGTCGGACGCATAGATACCTTGTTGTGGCGCCTGCGGATCGATGTCCCAGGCACAGGCGCTGTTGGAGCCGTCAAGAACGATCATCTGCAAGCCCGCTCGCGGATCGCTGCATTGCGCCAGCTTGTCAACGCTGACGTTGGGCACCACCGAGAGGTTCATGTACAGCGTCTGCCCCTGGTCGTCCGCCGCCAGCGTGTTGACCCACGGGATGCCCAGGATCCTGTGCACCGAGGCCTGGAAATCCTTGAGGTTTTCCGCGCGGTTCATCGCGTACCACTGCAGCAGAACGCGGTCGTTATCCAGATTGGCGTCACGCAGGCTGTAGGCGTACTGATGATCCCAATCCAGTTTTCCCGGCCATTGCACCACCGGACCGAATTTCGAACTGTAGACCCCGTGGGAAATCGCCCGGAGCTGCCCGTTCGCCTGCCTGACGTTGACGGTCACGGTCTGCTTGTCCATCGGCAATGACTGGCCGTCGAGCAGGTACCGGGTCGAATCCCTGGGGTCGAGTTGCAGGCGATACAGCGTGAAATGCCTCGACGAATCCACGGTATGGGACCAGGCCAGATGCTGATTGAATCCGATGTTGATCACCGGCAGGCCGGGCAACGCCGCGCCCATCACGTCCAGTTTGCCGGGAATGGTCAGGTGCATCTGGTAAAAACGCATGCCGCCCACCCACGGAAAATGCGGATTGGCCAGCAACATGCCGCGTCCGTTGAAGGAGCGCTCGCTGCCGACCGCGACGGCATTGCTGCCCCGGTCCAGGGCAAAACGCTGCATCCGCGTAGCCGCCACCTGGAAATCCGCCTGTGCGCTCCTCGCCCGGGCCACTGCGTTGGGTGGCGTAGCACCGGCCAGGGCTTCGGCAAACTGGCCAACGCCACCTTCGACCAACAGGCGCCGAGTCAGTTTGACCAGATCCGACGGGGTGATGTCGCGCACCCAATCGCCCTGGCACTGCGGCGGCAAACCCTGGGCGCGACGCTCGCTCAAGGCACGGTTGTACCCCGTCACATAGCCTTCGATCAGCTCACGGACCTCCGGAGTCTGGGCCTGCCAGAACCCGGCAACGGCCTGCGGGGTGTTCAGCCAGGTGAAGAACAGATCGCTGACCAAGTTCTCACGCTCCTCGACGGTGAACTGATCAGGTCCGAAATAGCGCGAACGCTCGCCGTTGACCGTAGTGATCTCGTTGGCCAGCAAGCACAGGTTGTCCTGGGCGTAGGCATAGCCGATGCCGTAGCCGAGCCCGCGCTCGTTGTCGGCGCGGATGTGCGGCACGCCGAAACCGGTTCGACGAATGTCGGCACTCGTTTGCGCGGGCGTACCGCTCGCGCTCGCGGCAAGGCTCAGCCCCAGGCTCAAACCCAGAGTCACACCCGCCAGGCTCAACCTGGTTAACTGGCTGGAAATAATCACGCTCGCTCCTGATCGAAAAAACGATGGCCACGGCTGCGCCTATCCACGCACGCCGGGCCTCCCTGTAGGGACGAAGCTCACCACAAAAATTTAGGGATTTACTGTGCAAAGAACCACGGGCTGACAGGTTGATCACGCGATGGCGACAAATTTTCTACATTCGAGCCTTCATGATTCGGGCTGCTCATACGTCTAGTCCTGTAAGAGCGCCCATTTTTCCTGATCAGGCTCTGAAAGGAGTTTTGCAATGTACAACTCGCAACTGCCAACGGACGGTAGCAACGCGCCAAAGGGTACTTCCTTGGGAGTCGGCGTATTCGAGCCGCGTACCGATCGCCACGGCAACGAGCGGATCCGGATCCTGCTCAAAAGCTTTGGCCTTCGAACCAGTCTGATCCGCCTGAAAGTCATCGATGCCTTGCTGATGGCCGCCGAAAACGACCGCAGCCTTGGCGTGCGCGGCGTGCACAGCCAATTGCTGGACCTGGATGTTCCCCTGTCATTTCTCAGCGTGCGTGAAGTACTCAAGCGCTTGTGCAGCGAAGGCGTGATTGTCCTCAACCCCGACAAAAGCTACAGCCTGCATCCCCAGGCTGCTGCCATCCTGCGCAACCGATAATCGAATGATCAGGGCTTGACCTTGCGGCGCATCACGCCATTGATGACCACCACGACCACCGCCACGCCAATGGCGATGTACTGGAACATTTTTTCGCTGATGACGCCGGTGTTCTGCAACCAGGAAAGGCCAAACATGATCCCCAGCACCACCAGGGAGATCAGAATCGAGTATTTCAAACGTTGCGACTGAGTCATTGCGGGTTCCTGAATCTGAAAATGTATCCGGTTTGTATCGACACGCATGCCAAGCGCTTACCCTGTTTCGGGGATAAGCGGCTACAAGCGGGGTCTCATGTTACAGCCGATGAAGAGTTTTAGCTTCATTGCGGCGATAACCATGAGGACTTTCAAATGTTGCGTCGAATCACACTGCTGATTCCCCTGCTTGCCATCCTGACCCTGAGCGGATGCATTGTTTTCCCCCACGGGGGCTGGCACCACGACCACTATGACAACCATGGCGGACCGGGTTACTACCAGCATCGTTAACCGCGGTTCAACGGCCTGAATCCTTGCGGTAGAAGTCATTGCCCGGCTGGGAACACAGTTCCACCAGCCAATCGACGAACACACGCACCCGCCGGGACAACTGGCGGTGCGGCGGATAAAGCGCCGTCATCGGCATGCCCGGTGGCGACACCTCCCTCAGCACTTCACACAAACGTCCCTCTTCCAGTTGCCGCGCCACGTGATAGTACGGCGTCTGCACCAGGCCATATCCGGCCTCGCACGCGGCCAGATAGCCATCGGCACTGTTGACCGCCACCTGCTTGGGCAGGTCGACCGACCGTACCTGGCCATCCACGACAAACTCCAGCCCATAGCGTTTGCCACTGTTGCTGGCGACATACTCGACCATCCGGTGCCCGCGCAAGTCATCCAGCGTTTGGGGGGCTGCGTGCCGCCGCAAGTAGTCGGGGCTGGCACAGGTCACCTGATCCATCACCACCAGCGGCCGCGCCACCAGCGAATCGTCCAGCGGCGATCCACCGCGCAAGACACAATCGACACCCTCGCGAATCAGGTCCACCGGGCGGTCATTCAGGCCGATTTCCAGTTCGATCAACGGATAGCGGGCGGTGAATTGCGGCAGTGCCGGAATCACAATCAGGCGCCCCACGCCCGCCGGCATGTCCACTCGCAATAATCCCTTGGGATTGTGGCGCGCGGCACTGAACACCGCTTCGGTCTCTTCCAGGTCTGCCAGCAAGCGCACGCAACGCGGGTAATAGGCCGCGCCGTCGAGCGTCAGGCTGATCTGCCGGGTGGTGCGTTGCAGCAGTTGCACCCCCAGGTGCGCCTCCAGTTGCTTGATCAGGATGGTGACCGAGGCCCGGGGCAATTGCAGGCTGTCGGCGGCCCTGGCAAAGCCGCCCAACTCGACGATTCGGGTAAAGACGCGCATGGCGTTGAAACGGTCCATTACTGGCTCCACCGGCTGATTATTTAGATTTAACGAATAGTGATAGTCGTTTTAGCCGGTTTATCTTGTTTCTGTCGAGGCGAACAATGGTGATTCACTTCACAGGGAGCTGATTTCATGCACACACGTCAATTGGGAAAAAACGGCCCACTGGTGTCGGCCATCGGCTTGGGTTGTATGGGCATGACCGACTTCTACACCACCGGCACCGACACCCGCGAAGCCACGGCCACCCTGCACCGCGCGCTGGAACTGGGCGTCAACCTGCTCGACACAGCCGATATGTACGGCCCGCACACCAATGAAGAACTGATCGGCAAGGCCATTGCCGGCAAGCGCGACCAGGTGTTCCTGGCCAGCAAGTTCGGGATCGTCCGCGATCCGGCCAACCCCACCGCCCGCGGCGTCAACGGTCGGCCGCAATACATTCGCCAGTCCATCGACGGCAGCTTGAAGCGCCTGGGCGTGGACACCCTCGACCTGTATTACCAACACCGAATCGACCCGCAGGTGGCCATTGAAGAAACCGTCGGCGCCATGGCTGAACTGGTCAGTGCCGGCAAGGTGCGTTATCTGGGATTGAGCGAGGCCTCGGCGGCGACCCTGGAACGGGCGCACAAGGTTCACCCGATCAGTGCGCTGCAAAGCGAGTATTCGCTATGGAGTCGCGATCAGGAGGCAAACGGGTGCCTGGCGGCCTGCCAGCGCCTGGGCGTCGCCTTTGTGCCTTATAGCCCGTTGGGCCGGGGGTTTCTGACCGGCGCGTTGAAAAGCCCGGATGATTTCGCGGCTGACGATTACCGCCGCTTCAGCCCGCGCTTCCAGGGCGAAAACTTCGCGAAAAACCTGCTGCTGGTGCAACAGGTACAAGCACTGGCGGCAGAGAAAGGCGTGACGGCGGGCCAACTGGCGCTGGCATGGGTGCTGGCCCAGGGTGATTACCTGATTCCGATTCCGGGCACCAAGCAACGCAAGTACCTGGAAGAAAACGTGGCCGCTCTGGAGGTGACGCTGGGCGCCGAAGAACTGCACGCGCTGGAAGCGATCTTTGCGGCGGATGCCACCGCTGGCCTGCGGTATCCGGAAGAAGTCATGAAACTGCTCGACCGGTAAGGTTTGCCGGCCCGTTCGATAAGCGCAACGGGCCGCCTCCCCGCCGGGTCCCATCCTGACGATTTTGTAATGTGCCCCTCATCTACCTGTCAGCATTGATCTACCATCATCGAGCGGCGGATCTTTGTAGTAATTCGAAACACTCCTTGAATACCTGACCGGAAAAAATGGTCAGAATGCGTATTTTTTTGCCCGTTAGCCGAGACGAACCCCATGCGAAACCCTCTGCGCCTGGTAGCCCTGAGCGCCTTGTTCATGTCCTCCCTGACCCAGGCCGCCGACCTCATTCCGATCGAGGTTCATCGCGACGCCAATTGTGGTTGCTGCAAAAAATGGATCACCCACCTGGAGGCCAACGGCTTCAAGGTCGAAGACCATGTCGAGGCCAACATGAGCGAGTTCAAACAACAGCACGGCGTGCCGCCACGCCTGGCGTCGTGCCACACCGCGTTGATCAACGGCAAATTCGTAGAAGGTCATGTCCCGGCCGACCAGGTCCTGGCCTTGAGCAAGCGCGACGATCTGCAGGGTGTTGCGGCCCCCGGCATGCCCATGGGTTCGCCCGGCATGGAAATGGACGGCATGAGCGATGCCTATCAGGTCATCGGCCTGAAAAAGGACGGCACTGACGTGGTGGTTGCGGACTATCCCGCCCATTGATGTCCGGCGCCTGCTTCGCGCTTTTTTTCGCGGCATTCGGTGCCGCCACGCTGCTGCCGTTGCAATCCGAAGCCGTGCTGGTCGGCCTGTTGCTCAGCGACCGCTACTGGCTCTGGGCGCTGCTGGCGGTGGCGACGTTCGGCAACGTTCTGGGCTCGTTGCTTAATTGGTGGCTGGGGCGCGGGATCGAGCGGTTCCGCGACCGTCGCTGGTTTCCGGTGAGCCCCCGACATCTGGAAAAAGCCCGGCTGCATTACCAACGCTACGGTCATTGGTCATTACTGCTCAGTTGGCTGCCGGTGATCGGCGATCCGCTGACACTGGTCGCCGGGGTCATGCGCGAGCCATTGGGGCGCTTCCTGCTGATCGTCACCCTGGCCAAAGGCGCGCGCTATGGCGTACTGGCCGTGGCGACGCTGGGCTGGATGGGTTGAACCACCGAAGGCGGTGATTGCCTAATGCCAGTCAGTTAAGCGGTGATGCGATCTGTAGCAGCTGCCGAGCCCGCGAGGCTGCGTTCGGCTGCGAAGCAGTCGTAAAATCAGTCATTGCGGTACGTCAGGCAGACCGCGTCAGCTGGACTCACGACTGCTATGCAGCCGAACGCAGCCTCGCGGGCTCGGCAGCTGCTACAAAGGGTGTCGCGGCTGAAATTGCTTAACCGACTGGCATTAGCGGCGATTGCCTGTGTTTAACGTCGCCCTAATCGACTCGATCCAGCATCGGCGGACTTTCTATGGAGTTCTCCCATGTCACGCACTTTCCCCCGCTGGTTGCCCGGCCTGTTGTTGACCGCCGCCCTGCCCGTCATCGCCCACGCCGAAGGACCGGCGTACGGCCCTGAACTGCAAGGATTCGACTATCCCTACACGCTCAAGCACTTCGCCTTCGAATCCCAGGGCCAATCCCTGCAAATGGGTTACATGGACGTCGCTGCCCACGGCAAGGCCAATGGCCGCAGCGTGGTGCTGATGCACGGCAAGAATTTCTGCGGTGCCACCTGGGACAGCTCGATCAAAGCCCTCAGCGACGCCGGTTACCGGGTCATCGCCCCGGACCAGATCGGCTTCTGCACCTCCAGCAAACCGGCGCACTACCAGTACACATTCCAGCAACTGGCGACGAACACCCAGCAATTGCTCAAGACTTTGGGCATCCAGAAAGCCACCCTGCTGGGGCACTCCACCGGCGGCATGCTCGCCACTCGCTATGCCTTGCAATACCCCGAACAGGTCGAGCAACTGGCACTGGTCAACCCCATCGGCCTGGAAGACTGGAAAGCCCTCGGTGTGCCCTATCGCACGGTTGATCAATGGTATGAACGAGAACTCAAACTCAGCGCCGACGGTATCCGCAACTATGAACGCACCACCTACTACGGTGGCCGCTGGAAACCCGAGTTCGATCGCTGGGTCGACATGCTCGCCGGCCTGAACAAAGGCCCGGGGCATACGCAAGTCGCGTGGAACTCGGCGCTGATCTACGACATGATCTTCACTCAACCGGTGTACTACGAATTCAAGGATCTGCAAGTACCGACCCTGCTGTTGATCGGGACATCCGACACCACCGCCATCGGCAGTGACATCGCCCCGCCCGAGGTCAAGGCGAAGATCGGGCACTACGACGTCCTCGGCAAACAGGTAGCCAGGCTGATTCCCCAGTCCACGCTGGTCGAGTTCCCGGGCATGGGTCACGCGCCACAGATGGAAGAACCGGCACAATTCCACCAGGCCCTGCTCGCCTGGCTGAACAAGACCAACCCCGTGCGTTGAAGAGGAAAGGCTGATGCCTGTGCAGATTGCAGTGATCGATGATTGGCAGGATGTGGCGCGGGACGTGGTGGTCTGGTCGGCGCTGGACAGCGTCGGTCAGGTGAGTTTTGTCCATGACTACCCCGCCGACAACCAGACCCTGGCTGAGCGCCTTGCCGGGTTCGAGGTGATCTGCGTGATGCGCGAGCGCACCCGCTTCGATGAAGACCTGCTGCGGCGCCTGCCGAAACTCAAGCTGCTGGTGACCGGCGGCATGCGCAATGCGGCCCTGGACCTCAAAGCCGCCGCTGCGCTGGGCATTTCGGTCAGCGGAACCGACAGCTACAAACACGCCGCGCCGGAACTGACCTGGGCGCTGATCATGGCCGCGACCCGCAACCTGGTGGCCGAGGCCAATGCCTTACGCGCCGGCCGGTGGCAACAAAGCCTGGGCGGCGACCTGCATGGCAAGACGTTGGCGATCCTCGGCCTGGGTAGTATCGGCCAGCGCGTCGCGCAATTCGGCCAGGTGTTCGGCATGCGCGTCATCGCCTGGAGCGAAAACCTCACCGCCGAACGTGCGGCGCAGGCCGGTGTGACCTGTGTCAGCAAGCAGGAACTGTTCGAACAGGCCGACGTGCTGTCGGTGCACCTGGTGCTCAGCGAACGCAGTCGGGGCCTGGTGGATGCACAAGCACTGGGCTGGATGAAGCCCACGGCGCTGTTGGTGAACACCGCTCGCGGCCCCATTGTCGATGAAGCGGCGCTGATCAAGGCGCTGCAGAAACAACGGCTGGCCGGTGCCGCCCTGGACGTCTTCGAGCAGGAGCCACTGCCCGCCCACCATCCGTTCCGGACCCTGGACAATGTGCTGGCGACGCCCCATGTCGGGTACGTGAGCCGGCAGAACTACCAGCTGTTTTTCTCGCAAATGATCGAGGACATCCAGGCCTGGGCGGCGGGTGCACCGATTCGTCTGCTGGGTTGAACGAAAATCCCACAACGAATAATTGTTCATGCTGCGGTGTTCTCATCACATCAACCTTGCACTGCGCCTGGCCGGGCGCGACCTGATCTGAAACCCATGAACCTGTGGAGCAAAGCCCATGAATAGTCGTTTTGCAGTTCTGATGACCCCGTTGTTGCTGACCGTTGCGTTGTCCGGTTCCCTCGCCCTGGCCAACGGCGGTGGCGGTGATGACGAGCCGCCCGTCAAACCCAAATGCCCGAAAGGACAGGTACTCGATACCCGATCCCAGCGGTGCGTCCGCCAGACCAGCAGCCTGGTGCCGGACGAAGACCGCACCAACTATGCCTATCAACTGGCCAAGGACGGGCGTTACGAAGAAGCCCTGGCCCTGCTCGACACGCTGAAACAGCCAAATACTGCAAAAGCATTGAACTATCGCGGCTACGCCACGCGTAAACTGGGACGTACCGACGAAGGCATCGGCTATTACCTGCAATCGGTGAAACTCGACCCGCAGTACGCGCAGGTCCGCGAATACCTCGGCGAGGCCTATGTGGTCAAAGGCCGGCTGGACCTTGCACAAGAACAGCTGCAGCAGATCGAATCCATCTGTGGCAGCACTCAATGCGAGGAGTACCAGGACCTGGCCGAAGCCATCAACGGGTCATCGAAAACCTGACAACTCGAGCGGACGGAGGTCGCCATCGCCAGCGATCAGGCAATACGAACGGAACTGAACAAGCATCTGGCGCGTTTATGGCGCTATGGCCTGCTGCTGTCCCGGCAACGGCACGTTGCCGATGACCTGGTGCAAGCCACTTGCGTGCGGGCGCTGGAACGGGCCGCGCAATACGTGCAGGGGACGCGCATGGACCATTGGCTGCTGAGCATTCTGCATTCGATCTGGCTCAACGAAGTCCGCGCCCGGCGGGTGCGCCAGGGTCAGGGCCAGGTAGACGCCGATCAGGCCTTGTCGTTCGACGGTGAATCCGTGGCCCAGACCCACGTGCTGGCGGCACAGGTCATCCGCCGAGTCGATGCCCTGCCCGAGGCCCAGCGCGAAACGGTGTTTCTGGCCTATGTCGAAGGTTTGTCCTACCGCGAAGTCGCCGAGGTGCTGCAAGTGCCCATCGGCACGGTCATGAGCCGCCTGGCCACGGCCCGGGCGAAACTGGCCGAGTATCCACCGCTGCACACGGTGCCCACCCCTAACCGAGGAGAACATTGATGAACGCGAGACCCTCGGACGAACAACTGGTGGCTTACCTCGATAACCATCTCGATGCCGAGCAGCGCTCGCGCGTCGACGCGGCCATCAGCGCCGACCCGATGCTCGGTCTGCGCCTGCAATGGCTCGATCGCAGCAGCCTGCCGTTCAAGGACGCCTACGATGAACTGGCCCGGCAGGCGCCGGTGGATCGCCTGCAAGCCATGCTCGCCACACTGCCCTCACCCGCCCGCCCCGGGCTCAGTCGACGCTGGTTCCTGGCCGCCGCGGCCGGGCTGTTGGCCGGCGGCGTGTTGGCGGACCGTTTGTTCCTCGGCTGGCAAGCGAGCCGGCAGACACACAACTGGCGCGGGCTGGTGGCTGACTACATGGCGCTCTACGTGCCGGAAACCCTGGATCACTTGCCCGGCGATGAAGCCACCCAACGGGCACAACTGCGCACCATCGATACGCGCCTGGGCCTCAACCTCGCGCCGGCCAAACTGAACCTGCCCCGTGCCGAGTTCAAGCGCGCGCAAATCCTCGAGTACGACGGTGCGCCTATCGCCCAGATCACCTACCTCGACCCGACGCACGGCCCCATGGCGCTGTGCGTCACCCGCTCCAACAGCGGCAGCCGCCATTTCGCCCGGGAACAGCGGCGTGAGCTGAACATCGTGTATTGGGCTGACATGGAGCACGCCTGGATGCTGATCGGGCATCAGCCAATGGCGGATCTGGAGGAGATGGCCAAGCTGCTGCGCACACGCTTGAGTGTCTGATTCTGTGTAGCAGCTGCCGAGCCTGCGAGGCTGCGTTCGAGGACGCAGTCCTCGCAGCCCGTTGACCTGACTCTACGACTGCTGCGCAGCCGAACGCCGCCTCGCAGGCTCGACAGCTGCTACAGATTTGAGTTGCCAGGCACGGGGTCATCGAAGCGCTGAAGTACGTGAGAGATAACCGCAGATTCAAACCAACGCCGGCAACCACAACCGAAACCGCGCCCCACCCAGCGGCGAGGCTTCCACCGTCAGCGTGCCGCCCTGGGCTTCCAACGCCCGGCGGCTGATCGCCAGTCCCAGCCCGAAGCCACCCGTGGCGCGGTCACGGCTGCGGTCGAGGCGGTAGAAGGGTTCGAAAATCCGCTCGCGCTCGTCGTCCGGAATGCCGATGCCATCATCGTCGACCCAGATCTCACAGCCGCCGGTATTAACCTGAACCCCAATCTGAATACGCTTCTCGCAGTAGCGCATGGCGTTGCGCAGCAGGTTCTGCAAGGCGCGGGCGGTCAGGCGCGGGTCCAGGCTGAAGTGTTCGAACTGGCCATGCAGCAGCACGTCGATGACGATTTCCGGGGATTCCTGTTCTTCGTCGACGCTGCCGAGAATGCTGTCAATGAACTCATCCAGCGACACCTCGACCTGCTCCGGCAGCCGCGCCGGGTTTTGCAGGCGGCTGTAGGACAGCAGCTCCAGCACCAATTCATCGAGTTCCCGAATGTGCGCCACCAGGCTCTGCAGGCGCTCGCGGCTGGCCGCCGGCAAGTCGTCGGACAGGGCCAGTGCCAGGCCGAAATCCAGGCGCGTCAGCGGCGTGCGCAATTCGTGGGACACCGCATTGAGCAAGTCCCGCTGCTGGTTGAGCAGGTTCTCGATGTCACCGGCCATGGTGTCAAACACACTGGCCAGGCTGCCGATGTTGGAACTCGGGGAGATTTGCGTGCGCTCGCCCAGGTGGCCCTTGCCAAAGCGTTCGGCGGCCCCCTTGAGACGCTCCAGGTCACGCCAGTGCGGACGCAGCCACAGCAACAGGCAGGCGAGCATGGTCGCACCGATCAGGACGTTGATGCTCCAGTACAACAGGTTGACGTCCAGCGGATCCGGTGGCACGACCATTTGCACCACGGTGCGCTCATTCAGCGGCGCGACGGCCAGCGTGCGCCAACCCCAGTCGCCCACGCGCACCACATTCTCGCCGCGTTGCAAGCGCTTCTGTTCATCCGGCGTCAGGCTGCTGTCGTCATTGCTGCTGAGCACGATGTGCAGAGGAGAGAAGTCCTTGTCCATTTCAGCGGCCAGGGTGGGCCACTGTTCGGCCGGGATCCCGTGGAACTGTTTGACGATCAGCGTTTGCAGCCCACGGGAATAATCCAGGTTGTAGGTGACAAAGCGCTCGTGGAACACCTTGACCACCAGATCCGGCACCAGGTAAATCGCGGCGCTGAACGAGACGATGGTCACCAGGTACAAACGAAAGAGGATTCTGAACATCGGCTCAGCATTCCCACTCGGAACGGCTGAACAGGTAACCCTTGCCCCACACGGTCTTGATCTTGCGCGCCTCGCCGGCGTGGTCGTCAAACTTGCGTCGCAGCTTGGAAATCGCCACGTCCACCGAGCGGTCGGTGCCGTTGAATTCGATGCCGCGCAGGCGTTGCAGGATCTGGTCGCGGCTCAACACTTCGCCGGCATGCCGGGCCAGTACCACCAGCAGGTTGTACTCGCCGCTGGACAGCTCCACCAATTGCTCGCGCCAGGTCACGGTGCGCTCGGACAAGTCGATGCACAGGTTGCCCATCAGAATGCGGTCGTTGGCGGTCTGTGGCTCGCTGAGGCTGCTGCGGCGCAGCAAGGTCCGCACCCGGGCCAGCAGCACCCGCGGCTCGCAGGGTTTGGTGACGTAGTCGTCGGCCCCCATTTCCAGGCCCAGGACCTGGTCATGGCTGTCGTCGCGGGCGGTGAGCATCAGGATCGGCAAGGTCGCCGAATCGGCGCGCAGCAGGCGACAGACCTGCAAGCCGTCGAGGCCGGGCAGCATCAGGTCGAGGATCACCAGGTCCGGCGGATTGAGCCGCGCACGTTCGCGCACATGGTCGCCGCGACCGATCACGCTGACGGAATAACCGTTGCGTTCCAGGTAGCTGGCAATCAGTTCGGCCAGGGCGGTGTCGTCTTCGACCAGGAGGATGTTGGGCATGGGGTGTTTCCAGAAAGAGCTGTGGCGTCTGATCCGGCCTCTTCGCGGGCAAGCCCGCTCCCACAGGGATTTGAGGTGAACACAAATGATATGAACACCACCGACCACTGTGGGAGCGGGCTTGCCCGCGAAAGCGATCTCTCAGGCGCAATAAAATTCAAGGACTGAAGGATATACGCCCTCACTCGTCTCTGAGTAAAACCCTTACACAATTTCACACAGCACCAACAAAGCTTCACCGCTATCCTCGCCTGCGCCCAGTAGGATGCTGGGAGTTTTTATTGGGGTATTACATGTCGAAGAATCTGCTTGCCAGGCTCAGTCTGATTGCACTGGCGTTGACACTGGCTGCGTGCGACAAGGCCTCGAACGCCGAGGAGCAGGCGCCGCTGGCCACGGTTCGCATCGAAACCATCGAAGCGCGGCCACTGACCATCAGCAGCGAATTGAGCGGGCGGATTGCCGCACCGCGCATGGCCGAAGTCCGTGCCCGCGTGGCGGGCGTGGTCTTGCAGCGCACCTTCCGTGAAGGCAGCGACGTGAAACAGGGCGATGTGTTGTTCCGCATCGACCCGGCGCCATTCAAGGCAGACCTGGACAGCGCCGAAGCGGCATTGCGCAAGGCCGAAGCCAACGCGTTCCAGGCCCGTTTGCAGGAACAGCGCTACGCCCGCTTGATCGACGACAAGGCCATCAGCGGCCAGGACTACGACAACGCCCGGGCCAACGCACGGCAGACCGCCGCCGACGTCGCCGGCAACAAGGCCGCGGTGGAGCGCGCCCGGTTGAACCTCGGTTACGCCACCGTTACCGCGCCGATTTCCGGGCGTATCGGTCGCGCACTGGTCACCGAAGGCGCGCTGGTGGGGCAGAGCGAAACCACGGCGCTGGCGCTGATTCAGCAACTGAACCCGATTCATGCCGACCTGACCCAGTCCACCCGCGAGCTCAACGAACTGCGCCGTGCCTTCCGTTCCGGTCAGCTGCAGCAGGTCGGCCAGGACCAGGCCAAGGCCACGCTGATCCAGGATGACGGCAGCCTCTACCCGCTGCCGGGCAAGATGCTGTTCAGCGACATCACCGTCGATCCGGGCACCGGCCAGATCATCCTGCGCAGTGAGTTCCCCAACCCCGACCTCGACTTGCTGCCCGGCAGTTTCGTACGCGTACGCCTGGAACAAGCGGTCAACCAGCAGGGTATCAGCGTGCCGCAACGGGCCATCCAGCGCGACAGCGCAGGTATCGCCCAGGTGCTACTGCTCGACGCCGAACAGCGGGTCGGGCAGCAACCGGTCGAACTGGGCGCCGTGCAGAACGATCGCTGGATCGTCACCGGCGGCCTGAAGGCAGGCGACCGCATCGTCATCGAGGGCCTGCAGCACGCCCGGCCCGGCGAGAAAGTGCAGATCGACGACACCCCTCTTCCCCTTGCCCAGGCGACTGGTCAGTAAGCAGGACGCTTTTTTATGCCGCAGTTCTTTATCGACCGTCCGGTGTTCGCCTGGGTGGTGGCCCTGTTCATCCTGCTGGCCGGTGCGTTGGCCATTCCGCAACTGCCAGTGGCGCAATACCCGGATGTTGCGCCGCCACAAATCGAAATCTACGCCGTGTACCCGGGCGCTTCGGCGCAGACCGTGGACGAGAGCGTGGTCAGCCTTATCGAGGAAGAGCTCAACGGCGCCGATCACCTATTGTATTTCGAATCCCAGAGCAGCCTGGGCAGCGCCACCATCAAGGCCACTTTCCAGCCGGGCACCAACCCGGAACTGGCCCAGGTGGATGTGCAGAACCGCCTGAAAGCCGTGGAGTCACGGCTGCCGCAAGCAGTCATCCAGCAAGGTTTGCAGGTGGAGAAAGTCTCCTCCGGCTTCCTGCTGCTGATCACCCTGACGTCCAGCGACGGCAAGCTCGATGACGTGGCGCTCAGCGATTACCTGGCGCGCAACGTGATGAACGAGGTCAAGCGTCTGGACGGCGTCGGCAAGGCGCAGCTGTACGGCGCCGAACGGGCGATGCGGATCTGGATCGACCCGCAGAAACTGCTCGCCTTCAACCTGACCCCGGCGGACGTCAACACCGCCATCGTCGCGCAAAACGCCCAGGTGTCGGCGGGCAGCATCGGCGATCTGCCGACCCGCACCACCCAGGAAATCACCGCGACCATTCTGGTCAAGGGCCAGCTCTCGACCCCCGAAGAGTTTGCCGACATTGTCCTCAAGGCCAATCCGGATGGCTCGACCGTGCGCATCCGCGATGTGGCGCGCGTCGAGATCGGCAGCCAGGAATACCAGTTTTCCACGCGCCTGAACGGCAAGCCGTCCACCGCCGTCGCCGTGCAATTGTCGCCCGGCGCCAACGCCCTGAACACCGCGACCCTGGTGCGGGCGAAGATGGACGAACTCAAGCGCTATTTCCCGGCGAACGTCGAGTACTCGATCCCCTACGACACCTCGCCTTTCGTCAAGGTCTCGATCACCAAGGTGGTCTACACCCTCTTTGAGGCGATGCTGCTAGTGTTCGCGGTGATGTTCCTGTTCCTGCAGAACATCCGCTACACGCTGATTCCGACCCTGGTGGTGCCGGTGGCATTGATGGGCACCTTCGCGACGATGCTGGCGCTGGGGTTTTCGATCAACGTGCTGACGATGTTCGGCATGGTGCTGGCTATCGGCATTCTGGTGGACGACGCCATCGTGGTGGTGGAAAACGTCGAGCGGATCATGGCCACTGAGGGCCTGTCGCCCAAGGAAGCCACGCGCAAGGCCATGGGGCAGATCACCGGGGCCATCATCGGCATCACCCTGGTGCTGGTCGCGGTGTTCATTCCGATGGCGTTCATGCAGGGCTCGGTCGGGGTGATTTACCAGCAGTTCTCGCTGTCGATGGCCACCTCGATCCTGTTTTCGGCCTTCCTCGCCCTGACCTTGACCCCGGCCCTGTGCGCGACGTTGCTCAAGCCGATTGCCAAAGGCGAGCACCATGAAAAGACCGGGTTCTTCGGCTGGTTCAACCGCCGCTTCGAACAACTGACCGAGCGCTATCAGGGTTGGGTTGCCTACGCGTTGAAACGCACAGGGCGCTACCTGCTGATCTACGGCGTGTTGCTGATCGGTCTGGGCTTGGCCTTCAGTCGCCTGCCCTCCTCGTTCCTGCCGGTGGAAGACCAGGGCTACACCATCACCGACATCCAGTTGCCGCCGGGTGCGAGCAAGAACCGCACCGTGCAGGTGGCTGAGCAGGTTGAAGCGCACAACGCAACCGAGCCGGGTATTCGGGACAGTGTGGTGATCCTGGGTTTCAGCTTCTCCGGCAGTGGCCAGAACGCAGCGCTCGCCTTCAGCACACTCAAAGACTGGTCCGAGCGCGGCAGCGACGACTCGGCGACTTCGATTGCCGACCGGGCCAACGTCGCCCTCAGCCAGATCAAGGATGCGGTGACCTTTGCCGTGCTGCCGCCACCCGTGGATGGCCTGGGTACGTCCAGCGGATTCGAGTTCCGCCTGCAGGATCGCGGTGGTCTCGGTCATGAGAGGTTGATGGAGGCCCGCACCGGGCTACTCGCGGCGGCGGAAAAAAGCCCGATCCTGATGAACGTGCGCGAAAGCGCCCTGGCCGAAGCGCCGCAGGTGCAACTGGTGGTCGACCGCAAGCAGGCCAACGCACTGGGGGTGTCCTTTGCCGACGTCGGCAACGTGCTGTCCACGGCCGTGGGTTCGGCCTACATCAACGACTTCCCCAACCAGGGGCGGATGCAACGCGTGGTGGTGCAGGCAGAGGGCGATCAGCGCAGCCAGGTGGAAGACCTGCTGAAGATCCACGTGCGCAACACCCACGGAAAAATGGTGCCCTTGTCGGCCTTCGTGCAGGCCAAATGGACCCAGGGGCCGGCGCAGTTGACCCGCTACAACGGCTACCCGGCGATCAGCATTTCCGGTGAACCGACCCCGGGCCACAGCACCGGCGAGGCCATGGCCGAGATCGAGCGCCTGGTGGCGCAAGGCCCGGCGGGCCTGGGCCAGGAATGGACCGGGTTGTCGTTGCAGGAGCGGTTATCCGGCAGCCAGGCACCGATCCTGCTGGGGCTGTCGCTGTTGATCGTGTTCCTGTGCCTGGCGGCGTTGTACGAGAGCTGGTCGATCCCGACCTCGGTGCTGCTGGTGGTGCCGCTGGGTGTGCTCGGCGCGGTGCTGGCCGTGACCTTGCGCGCAATGCCCAACGATGTGTTCTTCAAGGTCGGACTGATCACCATCATCGGCCTGTCGGCGAAGAACGCGATCCTGATCATCGAGTTCGCCAAGAGCCTGTACGACGAAGGCCACGACCTGATCGACGCCACCCTGCAAGCGGCACGCCTGCGGTTGCGGCCGATTGTCATGACCTCCCTGGCGTTCATCCTGGGCGTGGTGCCGCTGGCGATCGCGACCGGCGCCAGTTCGGCGAGCCAGCAGGCCATCGGCACCGGGGTGATCGGCGGGATGATCACGGCGACCCTGGCCGTGGTGTTCGTGCCGGTGTTTTTTGTGGTGGTGATGAAACTGGTGCGCAAACGCCATAAAAGCACCTGACAAAACACCGGTCCCTGTGGGAGCGGGCTTGCTCGCGAAGGCGGCGTGTCAGTCAACAGGGATGTTGAATGTGATGGCCTCTTCGCGAGCAAGCCCGCTCCCACAGGGATCTCAGTGGTTTCAAGACTGGGGGCAACTGGGCTAAGGTGATTGCATCGCCCCAACCCGTCGAGCCTCCATGCCCTACCTCACCCACACCCACCCTCGCCTGTCCGCCGCCACGACGCTCGGTATCGCGGCGGGCATCCTGGTTCCGGCCGATTCGGTCATCAGCAAAATCCTCATCGGCTGGAATGCCGGGGTCTGGACTTACCTGATCCTGATGTCCTGGCTCACCGTGCGCTCGAAAGCGACCGACGTGAAACGCATCGCCGAAATCGAAGACGAAAACGCCGGCCTGGTGCTGTTGGTGGTGTGCATCGCGGCATTGGCCAGCCTGGCGACCATCACCTTCGAACTGGCCGGCAGCAAAGACCTGGAAACCACGCGCAGACTCCTGCACTACGGCTTCACCGCGCTGACGGTGATCGGTTCGTGGCTGCTGATCGGGGTAATTTTCAGCGTGCACTACGCGCGCCTGTTTTACACCTGGGAAGGCAAAGAGCCGGCGCTGCGCTTTGCTGAAGGCCTGACGACGCCCAATTACTGGGACTTCCTGTACTTCTCGTTCACCGTCGGCGTGGCAGTGCAGACCTCGGATGTCGGCGTAGCGACCCGTGATTTGCGCAAGATCGTGCTCGCGCAGTCGTTGATCGGTTTTCTGTTCAACACAGCCATCCTTGGGTTCTCAATCAATATTGCGGCGGGCCTGTTCAACTGATGCCTGCACAAACGTTCTAGTCATCGCCCTTCCAGCAGGCGTTAAATAGCTCGGCAGTCCGCCCCGCAGGTGCAACATGAACGCTCACAACTGGATCGATCTGTCCCAGGACGCCGACACCGGCATTGAGACCCTGCGCGCGCATTTCGAAGGTCACGCCTACGACCCGCACTGGCACGACAGTTATCTGGTGGGCGTCACCGAGCAAGGGGTTCAGCAATTCAATTGCCGACGGGCGAGGCACCAGAGCACGCCGGGCAAGGTGTTTTTGCTTGAGCCCGGTGACATCCATGACGGTGACGCACCGACCGCCGACGGTTTTACCTACCGCATGCTGTACCTCGATCCGCAGTGGTTACAGCGCGAACTCAGCGCTGTGTTCGATCATGCCCCCGACCACAGCCAACTGAGTTTCGCCGCCACCCTGGCCAGCGATGCGCGCCTGGCCCAGGCCACCAGCCTGGCGTTTGAAACCCTGCATCGCGGTGAGCTGAAGATCGTCCGCCAGACCGCCCTCGACGCGTTGCTCGAGCGCCTGACCAGCCACTTGCATTGGCGCGCACGCGATGGCCAGGACCCGCGACTGCCGCGCGTGGCGCAGAAGGCCCGGGAATACCTGCATGCCAACGCCCAATACGACATCGGCCTGGATCAACTGGCCACCGTCACCGGCGTCGACCGCTTTCGCCTGACCCGCGCGTTCAAGGCTGCCTATGGTATGGCGCCCCACGCGTATCTGGTGCAATTGCGTCTGGCCACCGCGCGGCGGATGCTGGCCCGTGGCGAACAACCGGCGGCGGTGGCGATGGCGCTGGGCTTTGCCGATCAGAGCCATCTGGGGCGCTGGTTCATGCGCGCCTACGGCCTGACGCCGGCGCTGTACCGCAAGCGCTGCTCAAATCTTCCAGACAGATAAGCCCGGGGATTGTGAAGATCGACTTCACTGATCTTCACCGGAGCTTGCCCACGATGCTGTCCTCTTTCCCGACGTTATTGCCGTTCCTGTTGTTTGCCTTTGTCGCCTCCATCACCCCCGGCCCGACCAACATCCTGGTGCTGAGCAACAGCGCTCGATACGGATTGGGCGCGGCTGTACCGATCATACTCAGTGCCTGTGCCAGTGCCGCGACGCTGGTGTTGCTGGTGGGCACGGGCGTTGGCTCTTCACTGACGGGCTGGCCCGCATTGCAAAGCGTCATGCAATGGGTCGGGGTAGCGTGGCTGAGTTATCTGGCCTGGCAGATTTTCCGCGCCCCGGCCGAAGCCATCAGCATGAAAACCGAGGATCGACTGGGATGGATGGGCGCCGCCAGCCTGCAATGGATCAACCCGAAAACCTGGATGATGGCGCTGGCGGTGGTCAGCGTATTCGCCGCAGGTGGCGAGCATCGCGCCGTGCAGGTGGCGTATTTGTCGCTGGTGTTTTTTCTGGTTTCCCTGCCATGTCTCGCGGCCTGGGCATTGCTCGGTGCCGGTTCAAGCCGCTGGTTGCGCTCACCCCATGCCATGCAATGCTTCAATCGCTGCATGGGCCTGCTGTTGCTGGGTTCTGCGTGGTTAAGCGTGTTGGCCTGAGCGCCACTTGTCGCTCATTGTTCGACAATCAGCCATCCGGAGCTTGACGGCGAAATGGCTTTTGGTGTCTCCTGAAACCGGTTTCAGTGTTATCCCGCGATGCACGCGACCGTATAAATCCAATAAGAAGGTTTCAGACCGTGAATGACTTCTCCGCCGCCCAGCGCAGCCGCGTGACCATGCTCGACGTGGCCGAACACGCCAAGGTCTCCAAGGCCAGCGTTTCGCGGTTCATTGGTGATGATCGTGCCCTGCTCTCCGATGCCATTGCCCAACGCATCGAACAGGCAATCGCCGAACTCGGCTATCGCCCGAACCAGATGGCCCGAGGCCTGAAACGCGGACGCACTCGCCTGATCGGCATGCTGGTGGCAGATATCCGTAACCCTTATTCAATTGCCGTGATGCACGGGGTGGAAACCGCCTGCCGTCAACACGGCTATAGCCTGGTGGTGTGCAACACCGACCGCGACGATGAGCAAGAGCGCCAGCACCTGGCCCTGCTGCGCTCGTACAACATCGAAGGCTTGATCGTGAATACCCTCGGTCATCACCGTGACGAGTTGCACGAACTGCACCGGGAAATGCCCTTGGTGCTGATGGATCGCAAGGTGCAGCACCTTGAAAGCGATATGGTCGGGCTGAACAACCCACAGGCCATCGACATGGGCCTCAACCACCTTGAAGAACGCGGTTACCGCGATGTGTTGCTGGTGACCGAGCCGCTTGATGGCACCAGTTCGCGGATCGAGCGGGTCGCCAGCTTCAAGGCGCAAATCGAGCAACGCCCGGCACTTCGCGGCACGCACATCGAAACCGGCAGCGAACTGACCGCACAATTGAAAGCCTTCCTCGACACGCCTGCTCCCGGCCCGAAAGCGCTGTTTTGCGCGAACGGAATTGCCGCGCTAGCCAGCACCCATGCGTTGCGTGAACTCAAGTGCAACCTGTTCGATGACGTGGGCTTGATCGCCCTCGATGACCTGGATTGGTATCCGTTGGTGGGTAGCGGGATAACGGCGCTGGCCCAGCCGACCACCGAGATGGGCGCCAGCGCGTTTGAGTGTTTGCTCAAGCGGCTGCGGGGGGATGACGGGGAGGTGCGGACGCTGGATTTTTCGGCGCGGTTGATTGTTAGAGGATCGACCCTTGGAAATTCTCGGTGAATGTTCCGGCCTCTTCGCGGGCAAGCCCGCTCCCACAGTGATTTGTGTCGTTCACAAATGTTGTGTACCCCAGAGATCCTGTGGGAGCGGGCTTGCTCGCGAAGAGGCCATCAAGAACACCCACTATTTTTTTGAACAAAAATGAAACCGGTTTCAGAGGTACAAAAACAATGAACAAACCAGCCGTTTCCATCAGCCTCTCCAGCTATGGCGCCGACCTCGTGCGTCAACGCGGCCAGGGCAGCTTCATCGAGATTCTCGCCGCCGCCGGTGCCACGCGCATTGAATGGCGCGAAGAACTGCTGACCATGGAGGACCCCGCTCAACTGGCCGATGCCACTCAAGCAGAGGGCCTGGAGAGCGTGTATTCGTCGCCCATGGAGCTCTGGCTGGCCGGGCAATCCAGACCCAATCCTGAACTGATCACGGCCCTGCAGCGCGCCCGGGCGTTCGGCGCCAAATGGCTGAAGGTGTCACTGGGCTATTTCACCGACAACAGCGATCTGCCAACCCTCGCCCGAATGCTGGGCGAAAGCGCCGTGCAGTTGCTGGTGGAAAACGACCAGACCCTGCACGGCGGTCGCATTGAACCCTTCCAGCGTTTTTTCGCGGACGTCGAGCAGCACCAGTTGCCGATCAAAATGACCTTCGATATCGGCAATTGGCACTGGCAGGACCAGTCCGCCGCCAGCGCCGCGCGGTTGCTCGGTCGTCACGTCGGTTATGTGCACTGCAAGGCGGTCGCGCGCCGAGCCGACGGCAAACTGGTCGCTATCGCGCCCACCATCAGTGACCTTCAACAGTGGGAGCACCTGCTGCGGCACATGGCCCAAGGCGTAATGCGGGCCGCAGAATATCCGCTGCAAGGTGAAGACCTGGTGCAACTGACCACTGAACACGTTGCCGTCCTCGCCCACCTCGGCCAGTCGCAGCTGGAGAGTGCTCATGTCTGAGATCGATATTCTGTCCTTCGGCGAGACCATGGCGATGTTCGTCGCCGAACAGGCGGGTGATCTGGCCAGCATCGGCGCTTTCCACAAACGCATCGCCGGGGCTGACAGCAACGTCGCCATTGGCCTTTCCCGACTGGGTTTCAACGTGGCATGGCTGAGCCGTGTCGGTGCCGATTCGTTGGGCCGGTTCGTGGTCGACACCCTGGAAAAAGAAGGCCTGGATTGCCGCCACGTCGACATCGACACCGCCCACCCGACCGGTTTTCAACTCAAGTCCCGCACCGACGACGGTAGCGATCCCGCCGTCGAATACTTCCGTCGTGGTTCGGCGGCCAGTCACCTGTCACCGCACTCGATCGTGCCCCAATTGCTCAAGGCCCGACATCTGCACGCCACCGGCATTCCCCCGGCGCTGTCGGAGTCGGCGCGGCAGATGTCGTTCGAATTGATGACCCGCATGCGCGAGGCCGGGCGCAGTGTGTCCTTTGACCCGAACCTGCGCCCGAGCCTGTGGGCCAGCGAACGACAAATGATCACCGAGATCAACCGCCTCGCCGCCCTCGCCCATTGGGTGCTGCCGGGGTTGAGCGAAGGTCGCTTGCTGAGCGGTTTTGAAGACCCGGCCGACATCGCCGCCTTCTACCTCGACCAGGGCGCCGAAGCCGTGGCGATCAAGCTTGGCCCACACGGGGCTTTCTACCGCACACAGCTTGATCAAGGTTTCGTGGCTGGCGTACCGGTGCAAACGGTGGTCGATACGGTGGGTGCCGGCGATGGTTTTGCCGTCGGCATCATCAGCGCGCTGTTGGAAAACCACAGCGTTGTCGAGGCCGTGAAACGCGCCAACTGGATTGGCAGCCGGGCGGTGCAGAGCCGGGGGGATATGGAGGGGTTGCCTACCCGATCCGAGATGGATGTCGAATTTGCGGCCGTCTTCGCGAGCAAGCCCGCTCCCACAGGTTTTGCGTCTGGACTCGATCCTGTGGGAGCGGGCTTGCCCGCGATGAGGCCAGCATAGCCACTGAAGATCTAAACATCGTTACCTGCTGCGACAAAAACAACAAGCTCAGGAGCACCACCATGAAAACCGCAACGCTCGCCACCCGCCGCTGGTGGTACATCATGCCCATCGTGTTCATCACCTACAGCCTGGCGTATCTGGATCGCGCCAACTATGGGTTCGCCGCCGCGTCCGGCATGGCGGCAGACCTGATGATCACACCAGGTCTGTCGTCGATGCTCGGCGCACTGTTCTTCCTCGGCTATTTTTTCTTCCAGGTACCCGGTGCGATCTACGCGCAGAAACACAGTGTGAAGAAGCTGATTTTCGTCAGCCTGATCCTCTGGGGCAGCCTGGCGACGTTGACCGGGATTGTCTCCAATGCCTACTGGCTGATCGTTATCCGCTTCATGCTCGGCGTGGTCGAAGCGGCAGTGATGCCGGCGATGCTGATCTACCTGTGCCACTGGTTCACCCGAGCCGAACGCTCGCGGGCCAACACCTTCCTGATCCTCGGCAACCCGGTGACCATGTTGTGGATGTCGGTGGTCTCGGGCTATCTGGTGCAGCACTACAGCTGGCGCTGGATGTTCATCATCGAAGGTTTACCAGCGGTGCTGTGGGCATTCATCTGGTGGCGCCTGGCCGATGATCGTCCGTCACAAGCCAAGTGGCTCAACGATCAGGAAAAACAGGACCTGGAAAACGCACTGGCCGCCGAACAGGTCGGCATCAAGGCCGTGAAAAACTACGCCGAAGCGTTCCGCTCACCCAAAGTGATCATCCTGGCCCTGCAGTTTTTCTGCTGGAGCATCGGCGTGTACGGCTTCGTGTTGTGGC
Source organism: Pseudomonas sp. GW821-FHT02A08 (assembly GCF_059422045.1). NCBI lineage: Bacteria > Pseudomonadati > Pseudomonadota > Gammaproteobacteria > Pseudomonadales > Pseudomonadaceae > Pseudomonas > Pseudomonas sp. GW821-FHT02A08. Next base: position 17,557 of record NZ_JBWKWD010000022.1, on the reverse strand, counting down.
TGCCGTCGATCCTCAAGGCCGGTGCGCAGATGGACATGGTCCAGGCCGGCTGGCTGTCGGCGATGCCTTACCTGGCAGCGGTGATCGGCATGCTGCTGGTGTCCTGGGGGTCGGACAAACTGCAAAAACGTAAGCGTTTCGTCTGGCCGCCGCTGCTGATCGCCTCGATTGCCTTTTATGGTTCCTACGCTCTGGGTGCCGAACACTTCTGGTGGTCCTACACCCTGCTGGTGGTTGCCGGCGCCTGCATGTACGCGCCCTATGGACCGTTCTTCGCGATCATTCCGGAGATCCTCCCGGCCAACGTCGCCGGCGGCGCCATGGCGCTGATCAACAGCATGGGCGCCCTAGGTTCCTTTGGCGGCTCCTACCTGGTCGGGTACCTGAACAGCTCCACCGGCTCGCCCGGCGCCTCGTACCTGTTGATGAGCGGCGCGCTGATGTTCTCTGTGGTACTGACGATTTCCCTCAAGCCCGGCGCCAGCGATCGGGAGCGGCCCACGGCCACGGTAACGCGCACCGCCACGGCACATTCCTGAATTGAACTTGAGATCTCAACGATGAAAAAGCAGGTCGTCCTGTACAAGAAACTCTCGCCACTGTTGATGGCTCGCCTGCACGAGCAGACCGAAGTGACGCTGATCGAAAACCTTGGTGCCGAGGGCCTGGCCAAGCTGCGCGATGCCCTGCCCCACGCCCATGGCTTGCTGGGTGCCAGCCTGAAACTGGATGCCGAACTGCTCGATCTGGCACCCGACCTTCAAGCCATTGCCAGCGTCTCGGTGGGTGTCGATAACTACGACATCGACTACCTGTCCGAACGGCGCATCCTGCTCAGCAACACGCCGGATGTATTGACAGAAACCACCGCCGACACTGGTTTCGCGCTGATTCTGGCAACGGCCCGGCGCGTTGTGGAATTGGCAAACATGATTCGCGAAGGCAAGTGGACCCGCAACATCGGCCCCACTCATTTCGGCAGCGATGTGCACGGCAAAACCCTGGGCATCATTGGCATGGGCCGCATTGGCGAAGCCCTCGCCCAGCGCGGGCATTTCGGGTTTGGCATGCCGGTGATTTATCACAGCCAGTCACCAAAACCTGCGGTGGAACAGCGTTTCAATGCGCACTATCGAAGCCTGCCGGAGCTGTTGCAACAGGCTGATTTCGTTTGCCTGACGTTACCGCTGACCGCGCAAACCGAAGGGCTGATCGGCGCAGAACAGTTCGCCCTGATGCGTCCCGAGACCATCTTCATCAATATTTCACGGGGCAAGGTAGTGGACGAAACCGCGCTGATCCAAGCCTTGCGCGCAAACCGGATTCGCGCGGCGGGGCTGGATGTATTCGAACGCGAACCGTTGGATCAGGACTCGCCGTTGTTGCAGTTGAACAACGTGGTGGCGACACCGCACATCGGCTCGGCCACCCATGAAACACGGGAGGCCATGGCCAGATGCGCGGTGGACAACCTGTTGGCGGCGCTGGCGGGTGAACGGCCGGCCAATTTGGTGAACGCTCAAGCATGGCAGGCTTGAGGGGTTTGGCGTTTGCCTCGTAGCTATCGCGAGCAAGCTTGCTCCCACAGGGTTTCGTAAATGCTGTCGAACCAACGTGGGGGCTCGCTAGCCCTCAGCCACAGCGGATAGCCATCCGCCAGACGCGAGCGATATCGGTCGCCCGCTCACGCAGCAAGCGTGGTGCCTCGGCACAGGCCTGCTCCAGGGTCATCGGCCCGCTCGCCAGGGCAAACGCAGCGTCGATGCCATGCTCGTACAGTGCCTGATAGCCCTCGCCCAACGTCCCGGCAATGACGATGACCGGCACCCCGTGTTCCCGGGCGACCCGCGCCACACCAAAGGGCGTCTTGCCGCGCAGGGTTTGCGCATCGAAACGCCCTTCACCGGTGATCACCAGGTCGGCGCCTGCAACGGCGTCGGCCAGGCCCACGAGTTCGGCTACCACTTCAACACCGGCCTTGAATTGCGCACCGAGGAACGCTTTGGCGGCAAACCCCAGGCCACCCGCCGCGCCACTGCCCGGCTCGTCGCGCACGTCGTGGTTCAAGGCTTGCGCGCAATGGTCGGCAAAGTGCCCCAGGGCGCGGTCCAGTTGCTCGACCTGCGCGGGCGAGGCGCCTTTTTGCGGGCCGAAGATCGCCGAGGCGCCGTGGGGGCCGCACAGCGGGTTGTTGACGTCGGCGGCGATGTCGAAGCGTATCCGGGCCAGACGCGGATCGATGTCGCTCAGGTCGACGCGGGCCAACTGCGCCAGGGCGAGACCGCCGGGTGACAGCGTTTGCCCCTGTGCGTCGAGCAATTTCACGCCCAGGGCCTGCATGGCACCGGCACCGCCGTCATTGGTCGCACTGCCGCCAATCGCCAGGATCACCCGTTGTGCACCGGCCTCCAGTGCGGCGCGGATCAATTGCCCGGTGCCGAAGGTGCTGCTGATGCACGCATCCCGCTGCGCCGCCGGTACCAATTGCAAACCGCTGGCCTCGGCCATTTCGATGATCGCGGTGTGGCTCTGGGGCAACCAGCCCCAGGCGGCTTCCACCGTGGCCCCCAGCGGCCCGCGAACCAGGGTGCGGCGCTGCTGGCCTTCGCACGCGGCCAGGATCGACTCGACAGTCCCTTCCCCGCCGTCGGCCATCGGGCATTTGATCAGTTGCGCATCGGGCCAGACCTGCGCCAACCCCAATGCAATGGCATCGGCCACGCCTTGAGCGCTGAGGCTGTCCTTGAACGAGTCGGGGGCGATCACGATTTTCATGGGAATTCTCCAGTTCCAATGCCCACATGCTGCCAGCCGCCATGAACAATAACGCCGGGCCGCTGCACAAGCGGTGTTGAGGATTATTGTTCATTTCCACAAAACCTTCTCCCTGCGACCTTCACGTGTAGCAGCTGCCGAGCTTGCGAGGCTGCGTTCGGCGGCGAAGCCGTCGTGAACTCAAACGCCGCGGTATTTCAGGAAAACCGCATGCATAGGATCGACGACGGCTTCGCCGCCGAACGCAGCCTCGCAAGCTCGGCAGCTGCTACGGGGTTACGTCGGTTTGCGGGAGTAATTGCACGCCGAGGTACAACGCGAGCATGCCGTCCAATCTTAGTGGATCAACCCCGCTCAGCTCTGCAATCCGCTCCATGCGATAGCGCAGGCTGTTGCGATGGATGCCCAGTGCATCGGCACAGGCCTGGCTCTGGCCGTCGTGTTCGCACCAGCTGCGCAAGGTTGCCAGCAACTGGCCGTTGTTGTCCTTGGCAATGACCTTGCGCAGCGGATTGAGCAATTCGTCGAGGGCGTCGTCGTTGCGGTGACGCCAGAGCATCACCGGCAGCCGGTAGCGGTTGAGCGTCAGCAATCGGGAGTTCGGCAACACCTCGCGCCCGTAAGCGAGCAAGTCACCGACCCGGCGATAGCAGCGGCGTAAACCCGAAAGTCCATCGGCCTGCCCGCCCACGGCAATGCGCAGGATGTTCCAGCCCAGGCCGTCGAGCTTGTCCAGCAATCGCTCGTTCTCCACCGACTGACTGGCCGGCCGGCACCAGAGCAACGAGGTCTTGGCCGAGCTCACGCACCAACTGTCGGGGTGACGGGACATCAACCAGGCGCTCAGTGCCTCGACGGTTTGCCCCGGGGCGTGCTCCAGGCCCAGTTCGAACAGGTACGGTACCCGGGTCATCCGTGGCTTGAGGCCCAACTGCTGCGCTTCATCGACCAGTCGCGGAGCATCCCCGGCTTCGCTGAGCAACAATGCCAGCAGATCATCGCAGCGCTGGCGCCGCCATTGTTGTTCGGCCTGCTGATTGCGCTGGCCCACCAGCATTTCGGCGGTCATGCGCACCAGTTCGGCGTAGGTGCGCAGTTGCTCGGGCTCGCCGGTGATGCCCAGTACGCCGATCAGGCGCTGGTCGAGCATCAGCGGCAGGTTGATGCCCGGCTGCACGCCCTTGAGATGAATCGCCGTCTGCGCGTCGATCTCCACCACCCGGCCATTGGCCAGGACCAGTTGCGCGCCTTCATGGCGGGTGTTGACCCGCTCCGGCTCGCCACTGCCCAGAATCAAGCCCTGACTGTCCATGACGTTGACGTTGTACGGCAGGATGGCCATCGCCCGGTCGACGATGTCCTGGGCCAGGTCGTGATCGAGTTCGAACATGCAAGTGATCCTTGAAGACAGTGATGGAACGGGTTGTTCACCCGCACAGGCCTTGGTTGCAAACCCTGTGCTCAGGCACAAAGACAGCCACCCTGAGGGTGGTCGAGACTCTGTGGGCGATCAACGTTACCCTTTGCATCGCAAAAAATCATAATAAAGAGAGAGCCGCCATGACACAGAGCGCCGTAGCGTCCGACGCCATCGCTGAGGACAAAAACGCCGTCTACAAGCGCATTACCCTGCGTTTGATCCCCTTCATTTTCATCTGCTACCTGTTCAACTACCTCGACCGGGTAAACGTTGGATTTGCCAAACTGCAAATGCTCGACGCACTGAAGTTCAGCGAAACCGTGTACGGCCTCGGCGCCGGCATCTTCTTTATCGGTTACGTGCTGTGCGGCGTGCCAAGCAACCTGGCCCTGACCAGGTTCGGCCCACGGCGCTGGATTGCGCTGATGATGATCACCTGGGGCACCCTGTCGACCTGCCTGCTGTTCGTCACCACGCCGACCGGGTTCTATACCCTGCGCCTGTTCACCGGCGCGGCCGAAGCCGGGTTCTTCCCGGGCGTGGTGTTGTATCTCTCGCAGTGGTTCCCGACCTTCCGCCGTGGCCGCATCATGGCGCTGTTCATGTCGGCGATCCCGGTATCCGGCCTGCTCGGCAGTCCGTTTTCCGGCTGGATTCTCAACCACTTCGCCGCGGGCCAGGGCGGCCTCGCCGGCTGGCAGTGGATGTTCCTGCTGCAAGGCATTCCCACCGTCATCCTCGGTGCGCTGGCTTACTTCCTGCTCAGCGACAGCTACGCCAATGCCAAGTGGCTGACCCCGTTCGAGCGCTCGGTGCTTGAAGCCGACCACGCCGAAGATCTGGCGAACAAGCCGAAAACCACCACCGACTCGCTGCTGGCGGTGTTCAAGAACCCGGCGATCTGGGCTTTCGGCCTGATCTATTTCTGCATCCAGAGTGGCGTGTACGCGATCAACTTCTGGCTGCCGTCGATCATCAAGAACCTGGGCTTCAGCGATAACCTGGTGATCGGCTGGCTCAGTGCGATTCCGTACCTGCTGGCCGCGGTGTTCATGCTGATGGTCGGCCGTTCGGCGGACCTGCGCCAGGAACGTCGCTGGCATTTGGTGGTGCCGATGTTGATGGGCGCGCTGGGGCTGCTGATCGCTGTGAACTTCGCCGCCAACCCGGCCATCGCGATTCTCGGCCTGACCATCGCCACCATGGGCGCCCTCACCGGCCTGCCGATGTTCTGGCCAGTGCCGACCGCCCTGCTCAGTGCCGGCGCCGCGGCCGGCGGCCTGGCGCTGATCAACTCCATGGGCCAGATGGCCGGCTTCCTCAGCCCGTATCTGGTGGGTTGGGTCAAGGACAGCACCGGCTCGACCGATGCGGCGCTGTACCTGCTGGCGGGCGTGATTGTCTGCGGCAGCCTGCTGGCGTTGCGCATGACTCGTACGCTGCGCGCCTAAGCACCACTTCCCCCCTGTGGGAGCGGGCTTGCTCGCGAAGGCGGAGTGTCAGGCAACATCAATGTCGACTGACCCACCGCATTCGCGAGCAAGCCCGCTCCCACATTTGATTCGATTTGCGTTTGCTCCAGGGTGCTGTTCTGGTATCTGATTGAGCCTTTCCCACTGGTAAAAGGATTTGCTCATGAGCTACCGCACGCTGGGTCATTCGGGTCTGCAGGTGTCCACCCTGACCCTGGGCACCATGATGTTCGGCGAACAGACCAGCACCGAAGATTCCCTGCGAATCATCGACAAGGCTTGGGACCAGGGCATCAATTTCATCGACACCGCCGACGTTTACACCAACGGCCGTTCCGAGGAAATCGTCGGTGAGGCCATTGCCAGCCGCCGCCATGAATGGGTGCTGGCCACCAAGGTCGGCTTTGGCCCCGTGGACGGCGTCCCCAACCGCAGCGGCCTGAGCCGCAAGCATTTGTTCAACGGCATCGATGCCAGCCTGACGCGTCTGGGCACCGACTACCTCGACATCTATTACCTGCACCGCGAAGACCACAACACGCCGCTGGAGGTCACGATCTCGGCCATCGGCGACTTGATCCGCCAAGGCAAAGTCCGTTACTGGGGCCTGTCCAACTACCGTGGCTGGCGCATCGCCGAAGTGATTCGCGTGGCTGACAAGCTCGGCGTCGACCGGCCGGTGATCAGCCAGCCGCTGTACAACATCGTCAACCGCCAGGCCGAAACCGAGCAGATCACGGCGGCGCAAAACTACGGCCTTGGCGTGGTGCCCTACAGCCCGCTGGCGCGCGGTGTGCTCAGCGGCAAGTACGCGCCGGATGTGAAGCCGGACGCCAACAGCCGGGCCGGACGCCAGGACAAACGCATCCTGGAAACCGAATGGCGCATCGAGTCCCTGCGCATCGCCCAGCAGATCCAGCAATACACCGGGCAGCGCGGTGTCGGCATCGTCGAGTTCGCGATTGCCTGGGTGCTGAACAACAGCGCTGTTACCTCAGCCATTGTCGGGCCGCGTAACGAAGCGCAGTGGGACGCCTACACTAAGGCGCAGGCGGTGAAGATCACGGCCGAGGACGAGGCGTTCATCGATTCGCTGGTAACGCCGGGGCATGCGTCGACGCCGGGGTTCAATGATGTGAGCCATTTTGTGTCGGGGCGTAAACCGCTCATTAGCTGACACAACACAAGACAAAATGTGGGAGCGGGCTTGCTCGCGAATGCGGTTTTCCAGCCAACATCAATGTTGAATGTTAAGCAGTCTTCGCGAGCAAGCCCGCTCCCACAATTGGACCGTCTTGATTGATTGGTCAATATTCGGCTCGAAAACCACGTATCCTCCGCACCCCCGTTTCACCTTCAACCTCGCGAGGACAGCTTGTCTAAAGGTATCGCTCTATCGGTTACAGCCTCGGTGCTGTTTGCCGTCATGTATTACTACACATCGCTGCTCACCCCCTTGAGCGGCGTGGAAATCTTCGGTTGGCGCATGCTGCTGACCGTCCCGTGCATGACCGTGTTCATGGTGGTGTCCGGGGAATGGAAACGCGTGCTGGAAATTGTTCGGCGCGCCATGGCCAATCCGAAGCTGATGGGCGCGCTGATCGTCTCCTCTGCCCTGCTCGGCGTGCAATTGTGGCTGTTCATGTGGGCACCGCTGAACGGCTACAGCCTCGACGTGTCCCTCGGCTATTTCCTGCTGCCGCTGACCATGGTGTTGACCGGGCGGATCGCCTATGGCGAACGCCTGTCGTACCTGCAAAAAGTCGCCGTAGTGTTCGCCTGCCTGGGGGTGGTCAACGAGGTGTATCAGGTTGGTGGTTTTTCCTGGGCGACCTTGCTGGTCTGCATTGGTTATCCGACCTACTTCGTCCTGCGCAAACGGCTGGCGGCGGACAATCTCGGCGGCTTGTGGCTGGACATGGCGTTGACGCTGCCGGTGGCCTTCTGGTTCGTCCAGAGCGGCGCGCAAGGTTTCGGGGTATTTGAACAGCATCCATGGTTGTCGCTGTTGATCCCGATGCTCGGCGTGATCAGCGCGTCGGCGTTGGTGGTGTACATCATTGCCAGCCGCCTGCTGCCGTTCAGCCTGTTCGGCTTGTTGAGCTACGTCGAACCGGTGTTGCTGCTGGGGGTGGCGTTGTTGCTGGGTGAAAGCATCAAGGCCGGTGAATGGCTGACCTACATCCCGATCTGGATGGCGGTGCTGGTATTGATGTTTGAAGGGTTCAAGCATCTGGTGCGGCAACGCAGGCCTTAAGGCCACACATAACAATTGTGGGAGCGGGCTTGCTCGCGAAAGCGGTGTGTCAGTCACTATCTAAGTAGCCTGATACGACGCTTTCGCGAGCAAGTCGAATCGTCGCACCGCCGCTCCCACAGTTTTATCGGTGTAACGGTTTAGTCGGTGGAGAGAACACCACGACGAACCTGGTCACGCTCGATGGATTCGAACAGCGCCTTGAAGTTGCCTTCGCCGAAACCGTCGTCGCCCTTGCGCTGGATGAACTCGAAGAACACCGGCCCCATCAGGGTTTCCGAGAAGATCTGCAGCAGCAGACGCTTGTCGCCCGACTCGGACGAACCGTCCAGCAAAATGCCCCGCGCCTGCAGTTGGTCCACCGGCTCGCCGTGGTTCGGCAAACGGCCTTCGAGCATTTCGTAGTAAGTCTCCGGCGGCGCGGTCATGAAGCGCATGCCGATGCTTTTCAGGTGGTCCCAGGTCTTGATCAGGTCTTCGGACAGGAACGCAACGTGCTGGATGCCCTCGCCGTTGAACTGCATCAGGAACTCTTCGATCTGCCCGGCGCCCTTGGACGACTCTTCGTTCAACGGGATACGGATCATGCCATCGGGTGCGGTCATGGCCTTTGAGGTCAGGCCGGTGTATTCGCCCTTGATGTCGAAGTAGCGGATTTCGCGGAAATTGAACAGCTTCTCGTAGAAGTTGGCCCAGTAGGCCATGCGACCGCGATACACGTTGTGGGTCAGGTGATCGATGATCTTCAGGCCGGCACCGACTGGATGGCGGTCCACGCCTTCGATGAACACGAAGTCGATGTCATAGATCGAGCTGCCTTCGCCGAAACGGTCGATCAGGTACAGCGGCGCACCGCCAATGCCCTTGATTGCCGGCAGGTTCAGCTCCATTGGGCCGGTTTCGATGTGGATCGGCTGGGCGCCGAGTTCCAGGGCACGCTTGTAGGCTTTTTGCGAATCCTTGACGCGAAACGCCATGCCGCACACCGACGGACCGTGCTCGGCCGCGAAGTACGAGGCCACGCTGTGGGGTTCGTTGTTGAGGATCAGGTTGATCGCACCCTGGCGATACAGGTGCACATCCTTGGAACGGTGGGTCGCCACCTTGGTGAAGCCCATGATCTCGAAGATCGGCTCCAGGGTGTTCGGGGTCGGCGATGCGAGCTCGATGAATTCAAAGCCCATCAGGCCCATTGGGTTTTCGTATAAATCTGCCATGGTTGGCGCCTCATCATTTTTTTATCAATTAACAAAGGTTAGTTGTAAGCAATGCTGAGACCGGTGGGTGGCGCACAGGAGATGCCCCGCACACTGCGGGCGAGAAAGTCACCGTAGATCAGTTGAAACCCGAATATCTTCATTTTCGACCCAAGGCTCTTGCGGGCGAGGCTTCTGCTGCCAGAAGACGATTATTATTGTATGCGTAACCCGATTCTACACAGCGTAAATCAGTTTGTCCGCCTTCTGTATCAAATCCCCTTTTTCCATGCCCGCGCAAGGGGTTTGTTGCACAGGAAAATCCCCGCAAGGATCAGCCCGCCACCCAGGCACATGGCCAGCGTCAGCGGCTCATCCAGCAGCAGCGCGCCAAGGATCACCGCCGTCAACGGGTTCAAGGCAATGAACACCCCGGAACGGGTTGCGCCGATTTTGCGGATGCCGTCGTAGTAGCCAATGTACGCCAGCGCCGATCCCAGCACGCCGAGGTACAAAAGGCTCAACCATTGCTGCGCACCGAGTTGAGCGATTGTGCTGGTACTCACCTCACCGCGTACGATGCAGGTGATCCAGAGCATGACGGTGCCCAGCAGTATCGAATAAGTCACCGTTTGCACCGGTCCCAGGCTGTGGTTCAGCTCTTTGGAGAACAGCGAGTAGACACCCCAGCCGAGGACGCAGCCGAAAATCAGCAAGTCGCCGAGCCAGGCATCGGCACCGCCGGCCAGTAATTGCGGGTCGCGACTGACGATCACCATGCTCGCTCCCGCCATGCAGATCGCAATACCAATGACTTTGGCCCGGTTCAAACACTCCTTGAACAGCAGCCAGGAAGCGAGGCCGATCACCGCCGGATTCAGCGCGACAATCAAGGACGCCCGTGAAGCGCTGATGTAATGCAGGCCGTAAAAGAAGCACAGGTTGTAGAAAAAGATCCCGAAAAAGCCAAGCAAAAACAATTGCAGCCATTGCCGGGTGCCGGGCCGGACCAGCGGTGTCCGCGCCATGCGTATAAACAGCAGCAACGCCACGCTGGCCAGCAGAAACCGCAGGCTGGCCGCCAGTAGCGGGCTGAGGTCGCCGGCCAGATAGCGTCCGGCAACGAAGGTGCCACCCCACACCATGGTGACCGCCGCCAGTTTCAGATACACCGGCAGATCCGAGGGTTTTGACAGGCTTTGCTCACAGATCGTCATGGATTCCAGGACCGGATGTTGGAGAGATGCCGTATCATTCGACTAATACCTAGTCATCGTAAAATGAGCAAACACTCATGACCCTCACTCAACTGGAGATTTTCTCCCTGGTGGCCGAACTCCACGGTTTCACGGCAGCGGCCAATCGCCTGGGTATTTCCCAATCGGCGGTGTCCCATGCGTTGAAGTCCCTGGAACTGGAGTTGGGTGTCGAACTGTTGCGCCGACATCAATCCCGGGTCGAACTGAGCGACATTGGCCAGCAGTTGTTGCTGCGTGCCCGGGCGATGCTCGGCCTGGCCAACACCCTGCGCCAGGAAGCGGCCGATGCGCGGGGCATGAAACGCGGCACGCTGCGCATCGGCTCCTTCGGCCCGACCTCATCGATCAAATTGCTGCCGTTGATTCTGCAGCAGTTCCGCGCCGCCCATCCCGGCATCGAGGTGCATATCGACGAAGGCCCCGACCGCCAGGTACTCCAATGGCTGGAGGAACGGCGAATCGACATCGGCTTTGTGGTGTTGCCCCAGGAGCGTTTCGACACGATCTCGTTGACCGAAGACCAGATGGTCGCGCTGCTGCCCGCCGGCCACCCGCTGGAGGTTCACGACAGCCTGAGCCTGAGAGACCTGTGCGACTTCCCGTTCGTGCTGACCGAGGCCGGTTCTTCGGAGCTGGTTTCACGCCTGTTCATGGCGGCCCGACTGACGCCCAACATCCGTTATCGCTGCTCGCAGTTGATCAGCACCCTGGATGTCGTCGCTCGCGGCGACGGTGTGACGGTGGTTGCCGAAGGGTCATTGCCCAATCAAATTGACCGCCACTGGGTGAAAAAACCGCTGTCGCCGGTGGTGTTGCGCCAAGTCGGCCTGGCGGTGCTCGATCGACGCCAGGCATCACCCGCGACGCTGGCCTTTATCAAGCTTGCCGAAAGCCTCGACTTGCGTTGAGCGGCGTAACCGCCAACGGCCAACTATCATGGCCCATACCCGAACTCTTCATGAGAGGCGTTTTGCCCCTCCATCAATTGAGAGCCTTACTTCTTCGTGACAGGACTCGCGAATGCCGCTGAAAGCCAAAACCCGCAGTCGCAGAAAAAGAATTGCGGTCACCCTGTTCAGTGGATTGCTCCCGGTACTGCTGGGGGCCGCCATTCTTTACATGCAAGCAGGCCGTGCGCTCAAACAAGACACCAGACAAACCGCCGAAGAAGCGATTCGCCAGTTCGACCTGATGCTCGACAACACCGCTCAGGCCGCCCATGAATTGCTGCCGCTGGCGGGCCAAAGTTGCGCTGACGTCAAACTGGCGCTGCGCGAGCAGGTCACTCGCCGCCCCTTCGTGCGATCAACCAATCTGGTGTGGGACAACAACCTCTATTGCAGCTCTCTGTTCGGTGACTACCAGGAGACGGTCAACCCCGGTGACTACACCCAAGGCGCCTTATGGCTCATGAACGGCAATCCGGTAACGCCCAACACCGCCTTGCTGGTGTATCGCCTGAGCGAAGGAAAGCAAGGCGCGCTGACAACCCTCGATGGTTATCACTTGAGCAATATCCTGCGCCTGATAGGCCGCAAGACCTTGCTGTTGCTGCAAGTTGGCCCGGACTGGTTGTCCGCCGACGGCAAGTTTCATACCGGCGCTGTGCCGGAGTTGCCCGTTGCGCAAAGTCGTTTGACTTCCGGGCGCTATGCGTTTGCCGTGGAAGCGGGTTTCCCCAAAGGCGAAACCTGGCGATACATGAGCAGCGAATATCCGCCGTTGTTCAGCCTGCTGATTTTCTTCGGCGTGATTGCCGGGACAATTGGTCACTTCCTGCAAAAGCGCTCATCGTCCCCCACCTATGAAATGCAGCGGGCACTGGAAGCGAAAGAGTTCATTGCGTATTTTCAACCCGTGGTACATGGCGACAGCAAAAGCTGGTCCGGCGCTGAAGTGCTGATGCGCTGGCAACATCCGAAGGAAGGCCTGGTGCGTCCGGATCTGTTCATTCCGTTTGCCGAGCACTCCGGGCTGATCGTACCGATGACCCGCTCGCTGATGCGACAAACCGCCGTCCTGCTCGCACCACATTCGGCCAGCTTCAACAAGCCGTTTCACATTGGCATCAACATCACCGCCAGCCATTGCCAGGACCTGGAACTGGTCAAGGATTGCCGCGAGTTTCTCGATGCGTTCGAGCCGGGCTCGATCCATCTGGTACTGGAACTGACCGAACGTGAACTGATCGAGCCCACAGCCATTACCCTGCAACTCTTCGAGCAACTTCGCGAACTGGGCGTGAAAATCGCCATCGACGACTTCGGCACGGGCCACTCAAGCCTTGGCTACCTTCGGCAGTTCAATGTCGATTTTCTGAAAATAGACCAGAGTTTTGTCGCCATGATCGGCGTCGACACACTCTCGAGCCACCTCCTCGACAGCATCATCGAACTGGCGGCCAAACTCGATCTTGCCTTGGTGGCCGAAGGTGTCGAAACCCGCGAGCAAAGTGATTACCTGAGCGCCCATCAGGTCAACTTCCTGCAAGGTTACCTGTTCGGCAAACCCATGCCCGGCGCAGAGTTCATTAGTGCATTAAGCAACCATTAACTCGCAAATTTAATCGCCAAAACAAACGATTAGCCGCACCAATTTGAATCAAAATACTACTGACGTTACATGAAGAAAAAGACAGGATTTACTCTTGAGCAATTAACTACTACAATTTTTCATGCCTGCGCTAAATCGGCAGGTGAGCCACTATCACCGAGTCGCTTCAAGGCTCTTGGCTTATAGCTTTGTTTGCGGTTGGTATCAGCCAAACACACTATTGGAGTAAAGATATTGTCCAGACTCGCTGAATTTCGTGCAGCCGAAAAGGCCCTTCAAGAACAGCTCAAGCAGTTGGAATCCCTGAAGAACGATGCCGGGCTCAAGAAAGAAATCGAATTCGAAGAAAAGCTCCAGGGCCTGATGAAAACCTATGGCAAGAGCCTGCGCGACATCATCGCCATTCTCGATCCTAACCCGGCAAAATCCGGCCTGTTGCAGGCAGCAGCGCCTAAAACCCGCCGCGCCCGTGTGGTCAAGGTTTATCAGAACCCGCACACCGGCGAGCTGATTGAAACCAAGGGCGGAAATCACCGCGGCCTGAAAGCCTGGAAAGAACAGTACGGTGCAGCCACCGTTGATTCCTGGTTGCGCGGCTAACTCTCGTGGCAAAAAAAGCCCTGCTCATGCAGGGCTTTTTCATGGGGCATCTAAAACCCGAAGGCGGACACCGCGCAAATACCGAACTGCCAGAAACTTTGTGCTTAATCCATTTGGATATCTAAAATTTTCTTCATGCATCGAAAAAGCACTGTCGCTTACTAAAGTTTCAAGCTGTTACGAGCTGCGTCTATTTCACCCTGGCTCGCCTTATAAGCCTCGGCCTGCCCAGCATAGGAAAGAACATAGGCCTTATCGGCATCCACCGCGGCCACCAATGTTTGAGAAAGCACATGCCTGCCGTTTTGCGTGATGGTGCAGGTTGTTTCCAGCGCGGCCAATCGACTCAAGGTCGTCGAATGAATGCGCGTGCAGACACTTTGATACCCGCCCTGATAGAAGTCTTTTTGAACCGACTTGCGCATCTCCAGCAATACGCCTTCGAGGTTTACCTGGTGATCGCTTTGCACCGGACTCATGGTCAGTTCCATCACCATGAGCGGCGATCCATTCTGATCATTTTTCACCGCCCGCTGGCGACTGACGCCCGACGCCGATTCAGGCACTTCTTCGATCTGCCAGCCTTGCGGCCAGGTGACTACTGGCGCATCTGCACGAGCAACGCCAGCCAGCGAAAACACGCTTGGCAGGATGAACAGCAGGCTACGGAATCGAATCATTGCAATGGTCACTCAAGGATCAAGCCGTAAAGTCTGGGCCCAGGCCGGCTGTCAGGCAATAGCCGACTGTTTGGGTTTGGTGATGTCCGAACCCTTGCGTATCATTGCGGTCATTCGTTAGCCCACATATTTCCCGGAGGGCCCATGAGCCTGCACGAATTGAACACCTTCCCCGGCGTCACCGCCCAACCGGACGCCGCTACACAGAAATTTGTCTTCAACCACACCATGCTGCGGGTCAAGGACATCACCAGGTCCCTGGACTTCTACACGCGCGTCCTGGGTTTTACCCTGGTGGAAAAACGCGATTTCCCGGAAGCCGAGTTCAGCCTGTATTTCCTGGCGCTGGTGGACAAGAACCAGATCCCGGCCGACGCCGCCGCGCGCACCGAGTGGATGAAATCGATCCCCGGCATCCTGGAGCTGACCCACAACCACGGCACCGAGAACGATGCGGATTTCGCCTACCACAATGGCAACTCCGACCCGCGTGGTTTCGGCCACATCTGCATTTCGGTACCGGACATCGTCGCCGCCTGCGAGCGCTTTGAAGCACTTGGCTGCGACTTCCAGAAACGCCTGAGCGATGGTCGCATGAAGAGCCTGGCGTTCATCAAGGACCCGGACGCCTACTGGGTCGAGATCATTCAGCCGGCTCCGCTCTAAACCACACTGCAAATCCCCTTGTGGGAGCGGGCTTGCTCGCGAAGACGGTGTATCAGACGACATTTATGTTGACTGACACTCCGCCTTCGCGAGCAAGCCCGCTCCCACATTGGTAATGTGCAGGACACAAAAAACCCCATGATCACTCATGGGGTTTTGTGTTTTCAGCGCCAGGTTTATGCCGGAGCGGAGGTGCGGATCAAGTGATCGAAGGCACTCAGGGAAGCCTTGGCCCCCTCGCCCACTGCGATCACGATCTGCTTGTACGGCACGGTGGTCACGTCGCCAGCGGCAAACACACCCGGCACCGACGTTTCACCGCGAGCGTCGACGATGATCTCGCCACGGGGCGATAACTCGATGGTGCCCTTGAGCCAATCGGTGTTGGGCAACAGACCGATCTGCACAAAGATCCCTTCCAGTTCCACGCTGCGCAACTCGTCGCTCTGACGATCCTTGTAGCGCAGGCCGTTGACCTTCTGGCCGTCGCCGGTGACTTCAGTGGTTTGCGCACTGGTGATCACGGTGACGTTCGGCAGGCTGTGCAACTTGCGCTGCAATACCGCATCGGCTCGCAACTGCACATCGAACTCCAGCAGCGTGACATGGGACACGATACCGGCCAGGTCGATGGCCGCTTCGACGCCGGAGTTGCCGCCGCCAATCACCGCCACGCGCTTGCCCTTGAACAGCGGGCCGTCGCAGTGCGGGCAGTACGCTACGCCCTTGTTACGGTATTGCTGCTCGCCCGGCACGTTCATTTCACGCCACCGCGCACCGGTTGCCAGAATCACGGTCCTGGCCCTGAGCTTCGCGCCGCTGGCGAAGTGGACTTCGTGCAACTCACCTGCTTTGCCAGTGATCAATTTGTCTGCGCGTTGCAGGTTCATGATGTCCACGTCGTACTGCTTGACGTGCTCTTCCAGGGCCACGGCCAGTTTCGGCCCTTCGGTTTCCTGCACCGAGATAAAGTTCTCGATGGCCATGGTGTCCAGCACCTGCCCACCAAAACGTTCAGCCGCGACACCGGTGCGAATACCTTTACGGGCCGCATAGATGGCCGCCGAAGCACCGGCCGGACCACCGCCGACCACCAGTACATCAAAGGCATCCTTGGCGCTGATTTTCTCGGCCTGGCGTTCGATGCCGCTGGTGTCGATCTTCGCGAGGATTTCTTCCAGGCCCATGCGCCCCTGGCCGAAGTTCACACCGTTGAGGTAGATGCTTGGGACCGCCATGATCTGGCGCTCATCGACCTCAGTCTGGAACAGCGCGCCGTCGATGGCGACGTGGCGAATGTTCGGGTTCAGTACCGCCATCAGGTTCAACGCCTGGACCACGTCCGGGCAGTTCTGGCAGGACAGCGAGAAGTAAGTCTCGAAGGTGAACTCGCCTTTGAGCGAGCGGATCTGTTCGATCACTTCAGCACTGGCTTTCGACGGGTGACCGCCAACTTGCAGCAAGGCCAGCACCAAGGACGTGAATTCGTGGCCCATCGGGATGCCGGCGAATCGCAGGCTGATATCGGCTCCCGGGCGATTGATCGAGAACGACGGTTTGCGCGCATCATCGCCGTTGTCGAGCAAGGTAATCCGGCTGGAAAGACTGGCAACGTCTTTCAACAGTTCGAGCATTTCCCGGGATTTCGCACCGTCGTCGAGGGAAGCAACGATCTCGATCGGCTGGGTGACCCGTTCCAGGTACGATTTCAACTGGGCTTTAAGATTGGTATCCAACATACGGGCGATTTCCTTGAATTCTTGAGACAAAAAAACGCCCGAGCGAATCTCGCCCGGGCGTTTTTATTGGGCGGTGCAGCTTGCTTAGAAGGTGCGCAAGTGCGCCCTGATGAAGCGCGTCACAGACTTAGATCTTGCCGACCAGGTCCAGGGACGGCGCCAGAGTAGCCTCGCCTTCTTTCCACTTGGCCGGGCAAACCTGGCCTGGGTGAGCAGCGACGTACTGGGCAGCCTTGATCTTGCGCAGCAGCTCGGAAGCGTCACGGCCTACACCGCCGTCGTTGAGTTCAACGATCTTGATCTGGCCTTCAGGGTTGATCACGAAGGTGCCACGGTCAGCCAGGCCTGCTTCTTCGATCAGCACGTCGAAGTTGCGGGAGATGGCGTGGGTCGGGTCGCCAATCATGGTGTACTGGATCTTGCCGATGGCTGGCGAAGTGTTGTGCCAGGCAGCGTGGGCGAAATGGGTGTCGGTGGAAACGCTGTAGATCTCGACGCCCAGCTTCTGGAAGGCGTCGTAGTTGTCAGCCAGGTCTTCCAGCTCGGTCGGGCAAACGAAGGTGAAGTCGGCCGGGTAGAAGAACACCACAGACCACTTGCCTTTCAGATCAGCGTCCGAGACTTTTACGAAGTCGCCATTTTTGAATGCGTCAGCTTTGAACGGTTTAACTTGGCTGTTGATGATAGGCATCGTTGACTCTCCGTCAGGGGTTAAGAAGTTGATGGAGAGAACTTTACCCACTCGACGAACGGTTGGCTCATTGGCAAACCTGATGCTGCTGATTGGCTTTCGCTATTAGCCAGCGGTATTAATAGAAGAAAACGATATCCAGGATTTTGTGTAGCAGCTGGCGAAGCCTGCGTTCGGCCGCGCAGCGATCGTGAAATCAGAACTCGCGGTGTGTCAGGCAGGCCATGCAAGCCGGGTTGACGACCGCTG
>NZ_JBWKWD010000021.1:0-114137 GCF_059422045.1 Pseudomonas sp. GW821-FHT02A08 | reverse complement strand
CCCCATGTGAGAGTAGGTCATCGTCAAGATTAAATTCCGAAACCCCAATTGCGAAAGCAGTTGGGGTTTTGTTTTTGCGCCTCCGTACACCTCAAACGCTGTTCCCTGTAGGAGCGAGCCTGCTCGCGAAGAACTTCAGGGCACCGCGTTACCCCAGGCAACCCGCGTCATCGTTGACGACCTTCGCGAGCGAGCTCGCTCCTACAAATGCTAAAGTCGTCCCTCGAATTTGCATTTCCCAAGGAAGCCTTATGCCGGACGCCACGTCCCTCAGTGCTGGTTTTATGGTGGTTCACGGCAACCGCCTGGACGAGTTGCGCAGCCTGGTGGTCAGCTGGATGCGGCGCTACCCGCTGGCTCCCCTGGAGAATGAAATCGCGTTGGTGCAAAGCAATGGCATTGCCCAATGGCTGAAGCTGGCACTGGCGGAAGATTCTGAAGAAGACGACATGGGAGGCTGCGGCATCGCTGCCGCCATCGACGTGCAGTTGCCCGGCAGCTTCATGTGGCAGCTCTATCGCATGGTCCTTGGCCGCGACGAAATTCCGGTCAAGTCCCTGCTCGATAAAGCCCCGCTGACCTGGCGCTTGATGCGCCTGCTGCCGCAGTTGATCAACCAACCGCACTTCGAGCCGCTGCAGCGTTTCCTGACCCATGACTCCGACCTGCGCAAACGCTATCAACTGGCTGAGCGTCTGGCGGATCTGTTCGACCAGTATCAGGTGTACCGAGCTGACTGGCTCGAAGACTGGGCCGAAGGTCGCCATCAAACAAGAAACGCCAGGGGCGAAGCCAAACCCCTGACCCCGGCCAATTGCTGGCAGGCAGAGTTATGGCGCGCGCTCTTGCTGGATGTGGGAGCAGAAGGCATGGCGCAAAGCCGTGCCGGTGTCCATCAGCGATTTGTCGAGCGTATCAACCAACTTGAAGCCGCCCCCAAGGGATTACCCTCGCGAGTGATTGTTTTCGGGATTTCTTCGCTGCCTGCCCAAGCCCTGGAAGCATTGGCGGGACTGGCACGATTCAGCCAGGTCCTGCTGTGTGTACACAACCCGTGTCGTCACCATTGGGCGGACATCGTCGCCGATAAAGACCTGTTGCGGCATCAATACAAGCGTCAGGCCCGCAAGAGTGGCATGCCGGTAGTGATCGATCCGCAAACTCTCCACCAGCATGCCCATCCGCTGCTGGCTGCCTGGGGCAAGCAGGGACGGGACTACATCAACCTGCTCGACAGTTATGACGATCCCAACAGCTATCGTTCGGCATTCCGTGACGGACGCATTGACCTGTTCAGTGACGGTCAGCCGCTGAATGTACTCAACCAGTTACAGGACGACATCCTCGAGTTGCGCCCCCTCAACGAAACTCGGGAGCGTTGGCCCGCTATCGATCTTGAGCAGGACGAATCGATCCGTTTTCACATCGCCCATAGCGCCCAGCGAGAAGTCGAGATCCTCCACGATCAACTGCTCGCGCGCTTCAGTGCCGACCCGACCTTGCGGCCCCGGGACATCATCGTGATGGTCCCGGACATCGACAGCTACGCACCGCATATTCGTGCCGTGTTTGGTCAACTTGACCGCCAGGACTCTCGCTTCATTCCGTTTACC
Source organism: Pseudomonas sp. GW821-FHT02A08 (assembly GCF_059422045.1). Taxonomy (NCBI): domain Bacteria; kingdom Pseudomonadati; phylum Pseudomonadota; class Gammaproteobacteria; order Pseudomonadales; family Pseudomonadaceae; genus Pseudomonas; species Pseudomonas sp. GW821-FHT02A08. Next base: position 112,524 of record NZ_JBWKWD010000021.1, on the reverse strand, counting down.
CTGGCTGACCAGGGCCAGCGTGGTCGCGATCCATTGCTGATTGCTGTCGAGCACCTGCTCAAATTGCCTGACAGTCGATTCCCCGTTAGTGAGATTCTCGATCTGCTGGACGTCCCCGCACTGCGCGCGCGTTTTGGCGTCGAGGAGCGTGACCTGCCGATGCTGCACCGCTGGATCGAAGGTGCCGGCATTCGCTGGGGCATGAATGCCGAGCAACGTGCCGGGCTCGGGCTACCGAATGAGTTGGAGCAAAACAGCTGGCGTTTCGGCTTGCGACGGATGTTGCTCGGTTATGCCGTTGGCAGTGCCAATGCTTATGAGGGTATCGAACCCTACGACGAGATCGGTGGCCTGGACGCTGCGCTCATCGGTCCGCTGGTGGCGCTGCTGGACGCGCTGGAAGTGGCTCACCACGAACTCTCTCAGCCGGCCTCGCCGGGGCAATGGGGCTTGCGCTTGCAGGCTTTGGTGCAGTTGTTCTTCCTTGCCGGCAACGAACACGATGACTACTTGCTGGCCCAACTCGAAGAGCTGCGCGAGACCTGGCTCGAGACCTGCGAATCCGTCGGGTTGCAGGACGAATTGCCGCTGACCGTCGTTCGCGAAGCCTGGCTGGCAGGTCTGGATCAGGGCCGTTTGTCCCAACGTTTTCTGGCCGGTGCGGTCAACTTCTGCACCTTGATGCCCATGCGCGCCATCCCGTTCAAACTGGTGTGCCTGCTGGGCATGAATGACGGCGATTATCCCCGCGCACAACCGCCGCTGGATTTCGACCTGATGGGCAGTGATTACCGTCCGGGTGACCGCTCCCGGCGCGAAGATGACCGCTACCTGCTACTGGAAGCCTTGCTGTCGGCACGGGACCAGCTCTACATCAGTTGGGTGGGCCGAAGCATCCGCGATAACAGCGAGCGGCCTGCCTCGGTGCTGATCGGCCAGTTGCGTGACCACTTGGCCAGCGGTTGGCGATTGCTGCAAAGCGACGAGGATCTGCTGGACGCCATGACCCGGGAACACCCATTGCAACCCTTCAGTGCTCGCTACTTTCACGACGGGGATGAGTCGTTCAGCTACGCCAGCGAATGGCAGGTGCTTCATCAAGCGGCAGAGCAACAGGCAAGCGCCGAAGTGCTCGGGCCCCACGTTCAGGACGAGCCACTGAGCCTCGGTCAGGTGCAGGATTTCCTGCGCAATCCGGTACGGCACTTTTTCAGCCAGCGACTGAAAGTCTTCTTCGAGGCGGCCGAAGTGCCGTTGGCCGATGAAGAGCCTTTTGTCCTGGATGCGTTGCAGCGTTACAGCCTCAGCGATCGTTTGCTCGAAGCGGCGCTGGCAGATCCTGAAAATCCCGGACAGGCACTGGAGGATCAGGCGAAACGTTTGCAGAACAGCGGGCTGCTGCCCTTGGCCGGATTCGGTGAGTGCCTGCAACGGGAGTTGATCGAGCCATTGCCTGACTTGCTGCAACGCCACCAACAGCTCCTGGCGCTGTGGCCAACACCGCTCAGCAGCGCGTTGCCCGTCAGTCTTGAACTGCAGAGCCTGCACATCGAGGGCTGGCTCAGCGGCCTGCATCAGCGTGCTGATGGTGGTTTGTTGTCTGTCACAACGATCCCCAACAGTATCGGCTCGATCAAGTCGCGCAAATGGCATCGATTGACACGCCCGTGGGTCAATCATCTGATGGCTTGTGCCAGTGGCATGGCGCTGACCACCGCATTGGTGGCCAGCGACGACAGCCTGTTGCTCGGTCCGCTGGAGCAGTCCACGGCGCGGGCGATTCTCGGTGACCTGTTGATGGCCTGGCAGTCGGGCATGCGCCAGCCACTGCCGATCGCAGTCAAGACAGCCTTCGCGTGGCTGGGGCAAACCGACCCGGTCAAAGCCGAGGCCGCTGCGCGCAAGGCCTACGAAGGGGATGGGCAGACGACGGACGGAGAGCGTCGCGAAAGCCCGGCGCTCGCGCGCCAATTCGCCGATTACGATGCCCTGAGTGCCGATGAAACCTTCCCCGACTGGTGTGACGCGCTCTATCGCCCGCTTCTTGAAGCGCCCTGGCGTTCACTGTCCAGCGAGGAGTCGCGCTGATGAGCACGAAGACACCTCTGGCCCTGGCCTTCCCGCTGCGTGGCAGTCAACTGATCGAAGCCAGCGCCGGGACCGGCAAGACCTTCACCATTTCCGCGTTGTACCTGCGCCTGGTGCTTGGCAATGGTGGAGAGCACGGTGGTGGAGAGCGCAGTGGCTTCGGACGTGAGCTCTTGCCCCCGCAGATCCTCGTCGTGACCTTCACCGACGCCGCGACCAAAGAGCTGCGCGAACGCATTCGCACGCGGCTCGCCGAGGCCGCACGATTTTTTCGCGATGAAACGCCCGCCCCCGACAGCCTGATTGCCGAGTTGCGCGATCAGTACTTGCCCGAGCAATGGCCGGGGTGCGCAAACCGCCTGGATATCGCCGCCCAGTGGATGGACGAGGCAGCGGTGTCGACTATCCACAGTTGGTGCCAGCGCATGTTGCGCGAGCACGCGTTCGACAGCGGCAGCCTGTTTACCCAGACCCTGGAAACCGACCACAGCGACTTGCTGGGGGAAGTCCTGCGCGATTACTGGCGGCTGTTCTGTTACCCGATGCAAGGTGACGCCTTGAATTGGGTGCGCAGCAATTGGGGTGGACCGGCGGCATTGCTGCCACGGATTCGTGCGCTGTTCGCCAGTGAGCGGGATACGGCTCAAGGGAAAGAGCCCGCCGAGGTGATTGCGCAATGCTTGCAAGAGCGACGGGCGGCCCTGATCGAACTCAAGAAACCCTGGCTGCAGTGGTCGGACGAGTTGCTTGCCATCTGTCACCAGGGAGTTGCCGGCAAGGCTGTCGACGGTCGCAAGATGCAGGCACGCTACTTCGAGCCCTGGTTTGAAAAGATCAAAGCCTGGGCCGAGGACGAATCCCTTGAACAACTGGATATCGGCACCGGTTTCACTCGCCTGACCCCGGATGGCATGGCCGAAGCCTGGAAGGGCGAAGCGCCTCGACATCCGGGGCTCGATGCGATGGCCGGCCTCAAGGCAAGTCTCGATGGGTTGCCGACGCCTGATGCCGCCGTGCTGCAGCACGCAGCCCGCTGGGTCGGGACGCGATTCGAGGAGGAGAAACGCCGCCGCGCGGAAATGGGTTTCGACGACATGTTGCTGCGCCTTGATGCGGCCTTGCAGTCCGATGGCGGCGAGCGACTGACAACCCTGATTCGTGAACAGTTTCCGGTCGCCCTGATCGATGAATTCCAGGACACCGACCCGGTGCAATACCGGATCTTCGAAAGCATCTACCGCATTGAAGAGAACAGCCCCGAGTGCGGTCTGTTCCTGATCGGCGACCCGAAACAGGCGATCTACGCTTTTCGCGGTGCCGACATCCATACCTACCTGCGCGCTCGCCAGGCCACCACTGGCCGCCTGCACACCCTGGGTACCAACTTCCGTTCGAGCCACGGCATGGTCGACGCGGTGAACCATGTGTTCGAGCGCGCCGAGGCCCGGGAGTCAGGACGCGGCGCTTTCCTCTTTCGGCAGAAGAATGGCGACAACCCGGTGCCGTTCACACCGGTTGCCTCTCAGGGCCGCAAGGAAGTCTTGCGCATCAATGATCAGGCAGTCACTGCCTTGAACATCTGGCACTTGCCGGCCGAACAACCGTTGTCCGGTGCGGTGTACCGGCAACAACTGGCGGCTGCCTGCGCCAGTGAAATCACGGTATTGCTCAATGGCGGGCAGCAGGGGCGAGCAGGGTTCGCCCAGGACGGCAAAGCCTTCAGGGGCCTGCTACCGGCGGATATCGCCATCCTGGTGCGCGACGGCAAGGAGGCGCAGGCGGTTCGTGGGCAATTGGCCGCCCGTGGCGTGCGCAGTGTTTACCTGTCGGACAAGGACTCGGTGTTCGCCGCCCAGGAGGCGCATGACGTGCTGACCTGGCTCAAGGCTTGCGCCGAGCCGGATGTCGAGCGACCGCTGCGGGCCGCGTTGGCCAGCATCACGTTGAACCTTTCGTTGACTGAGCTGGAGCGGCTCAATCAGGACGAGTTGGCCTGGGAGTCCCGGGTCATGCAGTTTCGTGGCTATCGCGAAGTCTGGCGCAAGCAGGGCGTATTGCCGATGCTGCGACGCTTGCTGCACGACTTCCGCCTGCCCCAGGCGTTGATCGCCCGCAGTGACGGCGAGCGCGTGTTGACCAACCTTCTGCACCTTTTCGAATTGCTGCAACAAGCCGCCGCCGAACTCGATGGCGAGCAAGCCCTGATCCGGCATTTGTCCGAGCATCTGGCGTTGTCCGGGCAGGCTGGCGAAGAGCAGATCCTGCGTCTGGAAAGTGATGAGCAATTGGTCAAGGTCGTGACCATTCACAAGTCCAAGGGCCTTGAATACCCCTTGGTGTTCCTGCCGTTCATTTGCTCGGCGAAACCGGTGGATGGCAGTCGCCTGCCGTTGCACTACCACGATGAATCCGGCAATGCCCAGGTCACCTTGAAGCCGACGGCAGAGTTGATTGCCCTGGCTGACGATGAGCGTCTGGCGGAGGATCTGCGCTTGCTCTATGTCGCCCTGACCCGGGCGCAACACGCCTGCTGGCTGGGGGTGGCCGACCTCAAGCGCGGCAATAACAATGGCTCGGTGCTGCATCTGTCGGCATTGGGTTATCTGCTGGGCGGTGGTGCGCCTTTGGCCGACTCCCCGGCGTTGCAGCGTTGGTTGCGGGACCTGCAACAGGACTGCCCGGCGCTGGCGTATGCCGAGATGCCTGAAGCGACAACGGTGCATTACCAGCCACCGCAAAACGATGCGGCACTGTTGGTTCCACTGGTTCCGAAGCGCAAGGCCAGTGAAAACTGGTGGATCGCTTCCTACAGCGCGTTACGCATTGGCGACACCCTGAGTGTCGGCACCGACGAGGCGCCGGAGAGCCCGCAGGCGCAAAAGCTGTTCGACGACGAGCGCCTCGACCCGCAGGCCCCCAGGGAAGTGGTGGCCGGTGGCGGCGATATCCATCGCTTCCCGCGCGGCCCGAACCCCGGCACCTTCCTCCATGGCTTGCTCGAATGGGCAGGAGGCGAGGGTTTTGCTGCGGCACCACAAGAGGTGATCGACGCCATTGCCCGTCGCTGCAACCGTCGAGGCTGGGAGGGCTGGATCAGCACCTTGAGTGACTGGCTGCAGCATCTGCTCAAGTCGCCGCTGCAACTGGGCGGCGGTCAGGTACCGGTGATATTCGGCCAGTTGACGCAGTATCAGGTCGAGATGGAGTTCTGGTTCGCCAGCCATAAGGTCGATGTGCTCAAGCTCGATGCGCTGGTGTGCCAATACACCCATAACGGCGTGGCCCGGGTGGCCGCGGAACCGGTGCTGCTCAACGGTATGTTCAAGGGCTTCATCGACCTGACGTTCGAACATGACGGCCGCTATTACGTGGCCGACTACAAATCCAATTGGCTCGGCGTCGATGATGCGGCCTACACCGCGCAGGCCATGGAGCAGTCGATTCTCGACAACCGTTATGACCTGCAATACGTGTTGTACCTGTTGGCCCTGCACCGTCAGCTCAAGGCGCGGCTCGCCGACTATGACTATGACCGGCATGTCGGCGGTGCGTTGTACCTGTTTTTGCGCGGTACGCGCGCGGCCAGCCAGGGTGTGTTTTTCGCCCGGCCACCAAGAGAACTGATCGAACGTCTGGACAGGCTGTTCCAGGGCAAGCCAGAACCCAAGGCCGAGCCCGCCTGGGAACAGGGAGTACTGTTATGAGTCGCACATTCACCGATTTGTTGCCCACATCGCTGGCAGCCGAAAGCCTGGCCGATCTGGCGCCGCTGAGTCGTGCCGACGACTTGCTGTTGTTGCTCGCGCGTTGGGTCGAGCGTGGCTGGTTGCGCGCGCTGGACAAAGCCTTTGTGGCGTTTCTGCATGAGCTGGCCCCGGAGGATGATCCGCTGGTGTTGCTGGCAGCCGCGCTGACCAGCCACCAGTTGGGCCACGGGCATGTCTGCCTTGATCTGTTCGAGACGCTGAAAGAACCGGACTTCGCCCTGTCGCTGCCACCCGAAGGGGACGTGCAAGGCGGCGCGATGCTGTTGCCCTCGCAATTGCTGGGATCGCTGGACGGTGCTCATTGGTGCAAGGTGCTGGCCGCCAGCAACCTGGTCGCGCTGGCCGCTGACAGTCGTGACAACGTGCGCGACCGGCCTTTGGTGTTATCGGGCAAACGCTTGTACCTGCGCCGCTATTGGGCCTACGAGCGGCGGATCGACATCTCGCTGCGCGAGCGTCTGACGGAACACGAATCCACGCCGGGCGACTTGCTCCAGCGTCTCACCGGGTTGTTTGGTCCTGCCCGGCCGGGTGACGTGATCGACTGGCAGAAGCTGGCCTGCGCCCTGGCGACCCGTAGCGCCTTCAGCATCGTCACGGGGGGGCCGGGAACCGGCAAGACCACCACCGTCGTGCGCTTGCTGGCATTGCTCCAGGCGCCGGCGGTCGAGGTCGGCATGCCCCTGCGCATTCGCCTCGCCGCGCCGACCGGCAAGGCCGCGGCGCGTCTGACGGAATCCATCAGCCAGCAAGTCCGGACCTTGAAGGTCACGGAGGACGTTCGGGAAAAGATTCCGTCCGACGTCACCACCGTTCACCGTCTGCTTGGCAGCCGTCCCGGGACTCGTCATTTCCGGCACCATGCGGGCAATCGCCTGCCGCTGGATGTGTTGGTGGTGGACGAGGCCTCGATGATCGACCTGGAAATGATGGCCAACCTGCTCGACGCCTTGCCCGCCCATGCGCGCCTCGTGCTGTTGGGTGACAAGGATCAATTGGCGTCGGTAGAAGCCGGTGCGGTTCTGGGGGACCTGTGTCGCGACGCGGAGGCTGGCTGGTACAGCCCGCAGACCCGGCAGTGGCTGGAATCCGTCAGTGGCGAAAGCCTGCAGGCCAGCGGCTTGCAGGAGGACGCCCAGGGCACTCATCCATTGGCTCAACAGGTCGTGATGTTGCGCCATTCCCGGCGATTTGGTGAAGGTAGCGGCATTGGCCAACTGGCTCGCTGGGTCAACCAGCAGCAACCCGAAGAAGCCCGCAAGTTGCTGTCGGCGCGAAGCCATGACGATGTGTATTGTTTGTCCCTCAAGGGGGAGCAGGATCGGGCCCTGGAACGTTTGCTTCTCGACGGCCACGGTGAGGGCCCGCAGGGTTATCGACATTACCTGAGCGTGCTGCGCAATCAGCGCCCGCCACTGGACAGCCCGCTGGAAGATTCGCGCTGGATTGATTGGGCGCGAGAAGTGCTGCAGGCCTTCGATGCGTTCCAGTTGCTATGTGCCGTGCGCAAGGGGCCGTGGGGTGTCGAGGGCTTGAACCAACGGGTGACGGAGGCTTTGCTCAGGGCGCGGCTGATCGACAGCGACCAGCAGTGGTACGAAGGTCGTCCTGTGCTGATGACCCGCAACGATTACGGGCTGGGTTTGATGAACGGCGATATCGGCATTGCCCTCAAGCTCCCTGAACAGGACGGCCACGGAAAACAGGTTCTGCGTGTGGCATTCCCACGCAATGATGGCCAGGGTGGCGTGCGATTTGTCCTGCCCAGTCGCCTGAATGATGTCGAAACCGTGTACGCCATGACCGTGCATAAATCCCAGGGGTCGGAGTTCGCGCATACCGCGTTGATTCTTCCCGATGCCTTGAATCCGGTACTCACCAAGGAATTGATCTACACCGGCATTACCCGGGCCAAGGACTGGTTCACCTTGATCGAGTCCCGTGCGGGGGTGTTTGAAGAGGCGGTGAAACGCCGGGTCAAACGCTTGAGCGGGCTGATGCTGGAACTCAAGGACGGCAGCGAGCCGGCAGGCTGAAAGGTCAGTGAGCGATTGTAGGAAATTGTCCGAAGCAGCGTAGTACGTGTCCTCGCTGGCATTTCCTCGCTGTGCTATCGTTGCGGCATCATTTCGCTACGGTCAAAGAGTATCCCTGCATGAAGGTGGCTGTCAGGACGACAGAGCGCGTCGTTGGCTGTAAGAAAGCGCTGCTTGCCATCCTTCTTTGTCTGCTGGCCAGCGTCGCTTTCGCTCAATCGCAAGCCCCGGTGGGCATGGCGGACCAACGCGCCAAAGCGGTTACCCAAGTGGTCCTCGGCATCCTCAGCTATGCCCGCTGGCCCGTTGAACCTATGCTGCTGCGCTTGTGCCTGGTCGGCCCTACCGAATACACCGATGACCTGGTCAAGGGTACGACCCAGGCGACGGGTCGACCTGTCGCGGTGCAACGCTTGTTGGCCGACAACCCTTCGATTGTCAGTGACTGCGATGCGGTTTATATCGGCAAGCTGACCGGCGTAGAGCGCAGCCGATTGTTCGCCGCGTTGATCGGGCATCCGGTGTTGAGCATCAGTGAGAACGATGAGCAATGCACCGTCGGCAGCCTGTTTTGCTTGCGGGTCGGCGACGAGCAAGTGTCGTTCGAGGTCAATCTCGACTCTGTCGCCCGCAGCGGCGTACGCATTCATCCGAGTGTGTTGCAACTCTCGCGCCGCAAGCCGGCGGCGCCATGAAACTACTGAAACCGGGCAGCCGCCCGACTTTGCATTCGGTCATCGGTCGCGGCAATTTGCTCGTTGCGCTGGTGGGCGTCGCCATGGCCAGTGTTTCACTGACGTTGCTCGGCGTGCTGGCCTTGCGCGTGTACGCCGATCACAACCTGCACCTGATTGCGCGCTCGATCAGCTACACCGTGGAAGCCGCGGTGGTGTTCAACGACAAACCCGCCACCACCGAAGCGCTGGCGTTGATTGCCACCACCGAAGAGGTGGCCGACGCTCAGGTGTTCGATCAACAAGGCCAGTTGCTGGCTCGCTGGCAACGACCGGAAACCGGTTGGGTGTCCGATCTCGAATTGCACATCGCCAAAGCGTTTCTGGAAGACCCCATGAGCATGCCGATCCTCCATCAAGGGCGGGAAGTCGGCAGCATCAGGCTCACCGGTCATGGCGCCAACCTGATGCGCTTTTTGCTCAGCGGTCTGGTGGGCATCCTGGTGTGCACGGCCATCAGCGCCTGGGTTGCGCTCTTCTTGGCGCGCCGACAACTTCGCGGGATCATCAAGCCCCTGCGCAACCTGGCCGCCGTCGCCCACGCCGCGCGCAGTGAACGCGCCTTCGACAAGCGTGTGCCGCCCGCCGACATTGCCGAACTCGATAATTTCGGTATCGACTTCAATGCCCTGCTCGATGAACTCGAAGCCTGGCAGTCGCACCTGCAAAGCGAAAACGAATCCCTGGCTCACCAGGCCAGCCACGACAGCCTCACCGGGTTGCCCAATCGGGCGTTTTTCGAAGGTCGCCTGACGCGCGCGTTGCGCAACGCCAACAAGCTCGGCGAGCGCGTGGCGGTGCTGTTTCTCGACAGCGATCGCTTCAAGGAGATCAACGACAGTTTCGGCCATGCGGCGGGTGATGCGGTGTTGGTCGCCGTGGCCAATCGGGTTCGGGCGCAACTGCGGGAAGGAGATCTGGTGGCGCGCTTGGGTGGCGATGAATTTGCCGTGTTGCTGACGCCACTGCACAAGACCGAAGACGCCGAACGGATTGCCGACAAGATTCTGTCCAGCATGGACATGCCGATTCCATTGCCGGGCAGTACCCAGGTACTGACCTCACTCAGTATCGGCGTCGCGGTGTACCCGGATCATGGTGCAACGCCGGGTGCCCTGCTCAACGCCGCCGATGGCGCGATGTACCAGGCCAAGCGCCTGTCCCGAGGCGCACAGTACACGGCAGGGTCGGAGCACCCTGCCGCCGATGTTCAAGACAGGAGCTGACTTACGTGTTCACATTCAACCCGCGTTCCCTGCGTTTTTTCACCATGACCCTGCTCGTGGCCTTGCTGAGCCTGGCCGGTTGCCAGACCACCCCGCCAAAAGGCCTGACCCCGGCGCAAATCGCCGTGCTGAAACAGCAGGGGTTCGAGCTGACCGACGATGGCTGGGCCTTCGGTTTGTCCGGCAAGGTGTTGTTCGGCAGCGACGATGACAGCCTGAACAAACAGAGCACCGAGATCGTCGAGCGCATCGGCAAGGCACTGCTCGGAGTGGGGATTGAGCGAGTGCGGGTCGATGGCCACACCGACGCATCGGGCAAAGAGGCTTACAACGAGCAACTGTCCGTGCGTCGGGCGAAAAGCGTTGCCAGGGTGCTCAACACCGTCGGCATGAAACAGGAAAACATCCAGCTGCGTGGCCTGGGCAGCAGCGTGCCGGTGGCCAGCAACAGCACATCCAGTGGCCGCACCGAAAATCGCCGGGTGGCGATTGTGGTCAGCTCCGACTAATCGGCAAACAATATCTCCCGGCTTTCGCCCATCAACAGGCCCTGATTCTGCTCAGTCACCTGGCGGATGTAATCCCACAACAGGGTGATCCGCTTGAGCTTCCTCAGGTCCTCCCGGCAGTACATCCAGAACTGCCGGGTGATATTGATTTCCTGTGGCAACACCGGCAGCAGGCGCGGGTCCTGGGTGGCGAGGAAGCACGGCAGGATCGCCAGTGAGCGTCCTTGCTGCGCGGCCACGAACTGCGCAATAACGCTGGTGCTGCGCAGGTTGGCACTGGCCCCGGGCAATACGTTGGCCAGGTACAGCAGCTCCGAGCTGAACGCCAGGTCGTCGACGTAACTGATAAACGAATGTTTCGCCAAGTCTGCCGGGCGGCGGATGGCCGGGTGGTTGTCGAGATAATCCTGGGTCGCGTACAGCTGCAATCGGTAGTCGCACAGTTTGCAGCAGACGTACGGGCCATGCTCCGGCCGCTCCAGGGCGATGACGATGTCGGCCTCGCGCTTGGACAGGCTGATGAAGTGCGGCAGCGGCAGGATATCCACCGAGATCGCCGGATAGGTGTCGACGAAGTGGCTCAGCTGTGGCGTGATGAAAAAGCTGCCGAAGCCTTCGGTACAGCCCATGCGCACATGACCGGACAGTGCCACGCCGGAACCGGAAACCTGCTCGCACGCCATGTGCAGGGTGCTCTCGATCGACTCGGCATACCCCATCAACCGCTGGCCCTCGGCGGTCAGAACGAAGCCGCTGGTCCGGGATTTTTCGAACAGCAAAGTGCCCAATGCGGTTTCCAGGGAGCTGATGCGCCGCGACACGGTGGTGTAGTCCACCGCCAGGCGCTTGGCCGCGGTGCTGGCTTTGCGGGTGCGGGAGACTTCTAGGAAAAACTTGAGGTCATCCCAGTTCAGCGAACCGAGGGAGGTGATGTTTTTTTGCATGTTGGACCGGTTTTAATGTGCGTTCTTATTAGATGTTTGCACATCTATACTCCAAAAACAGTCCGACAACCAATTCGCGACACATAGCTCATCTCAGGGCGACTATCTCTCCCTGGCTCCCAAGATAAAAACAAGCATCCGGAGACCCACATGAACGTATCACTCACGCCCAACGAAACCACCGTGCAGAAGGTCAAGCTGTTGATTGACGGCGAGTGGGTCGAATCCAAGACCACCGAGTGGCACGACATCATCAACCCGGCGACCCAACAGGTGCTGGCCAAGGTGCCGTTTGCCACCGCCGAAGAAGTCGACGCGGCCATCAGCGCCGCTCATCGCGCCTTCCAGACCTGGAAGCTGACACCCATCGGCGCGCGGATGCGCATCATGCTCAAGCTCCAGGCGCTGATTCGCGAACACTCCAAGCGCATCGCCGCGGTCCTGAGCGCAGAGCAGGGCAAGACCATTGCCGACGCCGAAGGCGATATTTTCCGTGGCCTGGAAGTGGTCGAGCACGCCTGCTCCATCGGCAGCCTGCAAATGGGCGAATTCGCTGAAAACGTCGCCGGTGGCGTCGACACCTACACCCTGCGCCAGCCGATCGGCGTGTGCGCGGGCATTACCCCGTTCAACTTCCCGGCGATGATCCCGCTGTGGATGTTCCCGATGGCCATCGCCTGCGGCAACACCTTTGTGCTCAAACCGTCCGAACAGGACCCGATGTCGACCATGCTCCTGGTGGAACTGGCGATTGAGGCCGGCATTCCGGCCGGCGTGCTCAACGTCGTGCATGGTGGCAAGGACGTGGTGGACGGGCTCTGCACCCACAAAGACATCAAGGCGGTTTCCTTTGTCGGTTCAACCGCCGTCGGCACTCATGTCTATGACCTGGCCGGTAAACACGGCAAGCGCGTGCAATCGATGATGGGCGCCAAGAACCACGCCGTGGTGCTGCCGGACGCCAATCGCGAGCAAGCGCTGAATGCGTTGGTGGGTGCCGGGTTTGGCGCTGCCGGTCAACGCTGCATGGCCACCTCGGTGGTGGTGCTGGTGGGCGCGGCCAAGCAGTGGCTGCCGGATCTCAAGGCGCTGGCGCAGAAGCTCAAGGTCAATGCCGGCAGCGAGCCGGGCACCGACGTCGGCCCGGTGATCTCAAAAAAGGCCAAGGCACGGATTCTCGACCTGATCGAGAGCGGCATCAAGGAAGGCGCGAAACTGGAGCTGGACGGTCGCGAGATTTCGGTTCCCGGTTACGAGAAGGGCAACTTTGTCGGCCCGACCCTGTTCTCCGGCGTGACCACCGACATGCAGATCTACACCCAGGAAATCTTCGGCCCGGTGCTGGTGGTGCTGGAGGTCAATACGCTCGACGAGGCCATCGCCCTGGTCAACGCCAACCCGTTCGGCAACGGCACGGGCCTGTTCACCCAGAGCGGCGCGGCGGCACGTAAATTCCAGAACGAAATCGACGTCGGCCAGGTCGGCATCAACATCCCGATTCCGGTGCCGGTCCCGTTCTTCAGCTTCACCGGTTCGCGCGGTTCCAAGCTCGGCGACCTCGGCCCGTACGGCAAGCAAGTGGTGCAGTTCTACACTCAGACCAAGACCGTCACCAGTCGCTGGTTCGATGACAACAGCGTCAACGACGGTGTGAACACCACCATCAACCTGCGATAAGGAGCCGGACATGAAAATCGCTTTTATCGGCCTGGGCAATATGGGCGCGCCGATGGCGCGCAACCTGATCAAGGCCGGCCATGCACTGCGCCTGGTGGACCTGAACAAAGCCGTGCTGGCGGAACTGGAACAGCTGGGCGGCAGTATCAGCGCATCGGCCCGTGAAGCGGCAGAAGGTGCCGAACTGGTCATCACCATGCTGCCTGCCGCGGTGCATGTACGCAGCGTGTGGCTGGGTGAAGACGGCGTGCTCGCCGGTATCGGTAAAGGTGTACCGGCCGTGGATTGCAGCACCATCGATCCGCAGACCGCACGGGACGTGGCCGCCGCCGCTGCCAAACAGGGCGTGGCCATGGCCGATGCGCCGGTCTCTGGCGGTACCGGTGGTGCCGCTGCCGGGACCCTGACCTTCATGGTCGGCGCCACGCCTGAACTGTTCGCCACCTTGCAGCCGGTACTGGCGCAGATGGGCCGCAACATCGTCCATTGTGGTGAGGTCGGCACCGGGCAAATCGCTAAAATCTGCAACAACCTGCTGCTGGGGATTTCCATGGTCGGCGTCAGCGAAGCCATGGCGCTGGGCGACGCGCTGGGCATCGACACCAAGGTGCTGGCGGGCATCATCAACAGCTCTACCGGGCGTTGCTGGAGTTCGGAGATGTACAACCCATGGCCGGGCATCGTTGAAACGGCGCCGGCTTCGCGCGGTTACACTGGTGGTTTCGGTGCCGAACTGATGCTCAAGGATCTGGGGCTGGCGACCGAAGCGGCGCGTCAGGCGCACCAGCCGGTGGTACTCGGCGCGGTGGCCCAGCAGTTGTATCAGGCGATGAGTCTGCGTGGGGACGGTGGTCAGGACTTTTCGGCGATCATCAACGGCTATCGCAAACCGCAATAGCAAGGCTGTGGCAAAAAACTGTGGGAGCTTGCTCGCGATGAGGTCGTTACAGTCGATATTGATGGTGACTGACCCACCGCTATCGCGAGCAAGCTCGCTCCCACAGGGTACGGCGCTTACCTGAAGACTTTTGACCGGGAGATCACGTCGGGTGATCCCCCGGTTTTTTTGCATCAGGCAAACACGAAATATTTGCGCACGGTTTCCACCACTTCCCAGGTGCCTTTCATCCCCGGCTCAATGACGAAAATGTCACCGGCGCGCAGGTGGATCGGCGCCATGCCTTCCGGGGTGATGATGCAGTAGCCTTCCTGGAAATGGCAGTACTCCCACTTCACGTATTCCACGTACCACTTGCCCGGCGTGCAGATCCAGGTGCCCATGATCTTGCTGCCGTCTTCACTGGTGTAGGCGTTGAGGTTGACGGTGTGCGGGTCGCCTTCGAGCTTTTCCCATTTGCAGGCGTCGAGCACGGGCAGCGGGTGGGTGTCGCGAAGAACGGTAATCGGTGCGGTCATGATGACTCCGGGCAGTGGGCTCAAGAACTGAAGTCGCACCCTATAGCGCCTGTCCGTGGGTCAGTTGTCTGTGCTCGACACTGAGCTGTCCAGAAACGCACAGCCCTCAGAGATGGGTCAATGGGCAGTCGAGCCTGGATTGTTCGAGACTGTTCTCGAACTCGACCAATTGCGAGTGCTGTTGCGACAGCGCTGCTATCCGTGCGCCGATTTCCTGTTTTTTTTGGGCGATGACCTGATGTGCCTGTTCCCAAGGCAGCTGCGGGCCCGGATGTCCGGCGAAGATTGATTGCAATTCCTTGAGCCTGAAACCCAGCTGCTGGGCACATTTGATGAACATCAGCAGATCGACGCTGTGCTGGTCATAGATGCGGTACTTGCCCTGACGTCGAGCGGCAGGCAGCAGGCCAATCGACTCGTAGTGACGGATGCTTTTGACAGTGGTTCCGGAACGTTGCGCGGCTTGGCCGATGTACATGGGAAGTTCCTTTTCTCCGAGGATAAAGCTCGGTGCATTATCGACCGACTCAAGCGCTGGCGATAGCTTCGGCCTGGCGTAACCAGGCCGCATGCCGGTCTGCGCTGGCGCCGAGAATTGGCCCGAAGGTGAGGGTGCGGGTTGGCTTGATGCCACAGAATTCCAGTGTGGTTTTACGGACCTGATGCAAACCGGGCATGCGGTAGATCCATCGGTAATACCAGGGTGGTGTGTCCATGGTCACCAGCAGGTGGGCGGTTCGGCCGCGCAGGAGTTTATCGGGGAAGGCTTTGCCCAGACGATACTTGAAGGCAAAACCCGGCAAGAACACCCGGTCGAAAAAGCCCTTGAGCAAGGCCGGTACGCCGCCCCACCAGATCGGATAAACCAGCGTCAACTGTTCGGCCCACAGAATGTCGGCCTGGGCGTTACGCAAGTCGGCCTCCAGCGGCTGGACCTGCTGATAGCCTTCGCGCAGCACCGGGTCAAAATCCAGGGTGCCAAGAAACAACTGACGCACCTCATGCCCGGCGCGCACGGCCGACAGTGTGTAACGCTCGGCAAGGGCGGCGCAGAAGCTGTTGCTGGACGGATGCCCGAGGATCACCAGTATTCGTTTACCCATCATCGCAGTCCTTGAAGATGAAACCTCAAGGATAAAGTCTGCCCCTCAGGGCAGAGTCAAGGCGTGCAGCAGGGCCTTGGCATAGCCGGGTAATGCGGCAAAGTCCCGGGCACAGAGCAATAGTTTGCGTTGGCCCCAGGGTTCTTGCAGGGCGAGGCTTTTGAAAGGCAGTCCACCGGACCCGCGTTCGACGGCGGCCAGCGGTACGATTGCCAGTCCCGCCCCGCGGGCGACCATGCGCATCACGCCATCGAAACCGTCGGCGCGGATGCGAACCTGCATGCGCAGGCCGGTGTGAAGTGCCTGTTCTTCCAGGTACACCGCCAACGCGCTGTTGGCATTCAGGCCGACATAGTCGTGATGCAGCGTGTCGGTGAAGCTCACTGAAGTCGCCTGTGCCAAGGAGTGTTCACGGGGCATGATCAGCACCAGCGGATCATCGCGGAACGCTTGGGTCTGCAGGTCATCGGTGTCCACCGCGTCGGACACGATGCCCAGGTCCGCTGCGCCCTGGCGCAAGGCGTGGGTGATACGGGCGCTGGGCAGTTCCTGCAGGTCGATGTCGAGGTTGGGATGGCTGTGCAGGAAGTCCGCGAGCAACTCCGGCAGGTACTCGGTGATTGCCGTGGTGTTGCACAGCAGCCGCACCTGGCCTTTGACGCCTTGGGCGTATTCGGCCAGTTCCTGTTGCAGGCGTTCGGCCTGTTGCAGCAGGACCCGCGCGTGTCGGGCCAGGGCATTGCCGGCCGGCGTCGGGCTGACCCCGCGACGATTGCGCTGAAGAAATTCGACGCCCAGCGACGACTCCATCGCTCGGATGCGTGCGCTGGCCGCCGCCAGGGACAAATGACTGCGTGCCGCGCCGGCGGTGATGTTGCCGGAGTCGAGGATGTTCAGGTACAGGCGCAGGTCGGTCAGGTCGAAGTGCATTGTCATCCCCGGTTTATTTGCTGTCTGGACTGGCCCCTTCGCGGGCAAGCCCGCTCCCACAGGTAACGCGATCCACTGTGGGAGCGGGCTTGCTCGCGAAGGGGCCAGTAGCCCTAACCATCCATTAAGCCTCTTGTCTTGCAAGAGGCTGTCTCAGTATATGGCAGATTTTCAATCAACCCCCGCGGGCCCACCATAGCCCCATGAACACACTCTCGGCGTTTTACCAGAACCTCGGATTGGCCCTTTCCCTGCTGGTGATCGGCACCTTTGTGCTGGCCGGCATGATCAAGGGCGTGATCGGACTCGGCCTGCCAACTGTTGCCATGGGCCTGCTCGGTCTGGCTATGGCGCCGACGCAGGCAGCCGCGCTATTGATCATTCCGGCAACGCTTACCAACCTCTGGCAACTGGCCTTCGGCGGGCATCTGTCGGGGCTAATCAAACGACTGTGGCCGATGATGCTGGCGATTTTCATCGGCACCGGGGCAGGCACGCTGTGGATCGGCATGAGCGGTGGCCATTGGGTGGTGCGGGGGTTGGGCGCTGCGTTGTTGCTGTATGCGCTGAGCGGATTGTGCCTGCCGACCTTGCGCGTGGGGCGGTGCAGCGAACGCTGGCTCGCTCCGCTGTGTGGCGTGCTGACTGGTGTCATCACTTCGGCCACCGGCGTGTTCGTGATTCCGGCGGTGCCTTATCTGCAAGCACTGGGCTTGAGCAAGGACGAGCTGGTGCAGGCGCTGGGCCTGTCGTTCACCGTCTCGACCCTGGCCCTGGCCGGTGGATTGCTATGGCGTGGCGCGCTCGGCGGGGGCGAGTTGAGCGCGTCGCTGCTGGCGCTGATCCCGGCCATGCTCGGCATGTGGCTGGGGCAATCGCTGCGCCAGCGGATCAGCGCCCTGTGGTTCAAGCGCGTGTTTTTCGTTGGCCTGGGTGTGCTCGGCGGCCATTTGCTGATCAGCGGCTAGCGGACGACGGGCTGATCATCTCGATGGCGCGGATCTCAAAGTCCCGTTCCAGGTATTCATCGCGCTGCTCGAGGAACTGCTTCATGTGCGGCAGGTTCGAGTGCACGTCCAGATGGGCCTGGGACTGCCAGATCTCGTAGAAAATGAACAGGGTCGGGTCCTGCTTGTCGCGCAACATGTGGTATTCGATGCAACCGGGTTCGGCTCGGCTCGCTTGCACGTAGCCGCTGAAAAAGGCTTCGAATGCCTCGGATTTTTCCGGACGGGTCTTGGCGTGCAGGATGAAGCCCTGGATTTCACTCATCTACATCTCTCCTCAGATCAGAATGGGCGCCAGTCTAAGGCAACAATCGACTGTGGATTTGTGCTTGTAGGTCAAATGAGTTTTACCAAATCGACGCTTATTCCGCGCGAGGCCGACCGGTACTCTGCCGCCATCGAATTCCCGACCCTTCCCGAGACCTCCCATGAAAAAAGTCCTGTTGCTCAACGGCGGCAAACAATTTGCGCACTCCGACGGCCGCTACAACACCACCCTGCATGAAGCCGCGTTGAGCGTGCTGGATCGCGGTGGTGTGGATATCAAAACCACCTTCATCGACGAGGGCTACGACGTCGCCGAAGAAGTGGCCAAGTTCCTCTGGGCCGACGTGATCATCTACCAGATGCCCGGTTGGTGGATGGGTGCACCGTGGACCGTGAAAAAGTACATCGATGAAGTCTTCACCGAGGGCCATGGCAGCCTCTATGCCAGCGACGGTCGCACCCGTTCGGACGCGTCGCAGAAGTACGGCAGCGGCGGCCTGATTCACGGCAAGCAGTATATGTTGTCGCTGACCTGGAACGCCCCGCAGCAAGCCTTCGACGACCCGACCGACTTCTTTGAGGCCAAAGGCGTGGACGCGGTGTACTTCCCGTTCCACAAGGCCAACGAGTTCCTGGGCATGACCGGTTTGCCGACGTTCCTCTGCGTGGACGTGATGAAGCGCCCGAACATCGAAGCTGATGTGGCGCGTTATGAGCAGCATTTGGCTGAGGTGTTTGGCCTCAAGGCATGACGCTCGGCTACTATCCGATGCAACGGCCAGGAAGATCGCAGCGCCGATTCGCAAACGAGGACACACGTGAAAGCCAGATCCGATGAATTGCAGATATTCGTCTGCGTGATTGAATGCGGGTCGATTTCTGCGGCGGCCGAGCAGGTCGGGCAGACGCCTTCGGCGGTCAGCCGTACGCTGTCGCGGCTGGAGGCCAAGCTCGATACCACCTTGATCAATCGCACCACGCGGCGCATGGACCTGACCGAAGAGGGCAAGTACTTCTTCGAGCACGCCAAGCGCATTCTCGATCAGATGGACGAGCTCGAAGAGCGCCTGTCCTCACGCCAGCAAACACCGTCCGGGCGTCTGCGGATCAACGCGGCATCGCCTTTCATGCTGCACGCCATCGTGCCCTACATCGATGAATTCCGCAGGCTCTACCCCGACATCCAGCTCGAACTCAACAGCAATGATTTGATCATCGACCTGCTGGAACAGAGCACCGACATCGCCATCCGCATCGGCACCCTGACCGACTCGACGCTGCATGCCCGCTCCCTGGGTTGCAGCCCGCTGCACATCGTCGCCAGCCCGGCGTACCTGGAAAAGCACGGCGTACCGCAAGCCGTGGCTGACCTGGCCAACCATACGCTGCTGGGGTTCACCCAGAACGAAGGCCTCAACCAATGGCCGCTGCGTTATGTGCATGGTGATCGCTGGCCGATCCAGGCGTCGATCAGCGCCTCCAGCGGCGAGACCATCCGCCATCTGGCACTGGACGGCCAGGGCATCGCCAGCCTGTCGCATTTCATGACCATCGAGGACATTCGTGCCGGACGCTTGAAAGTGTTGCTGGCCGAATTCAACAGCGGCTACCGCCAGCCGATCAATGCGGTGTACTACCGCAACTCGCAGCTGGCCTTGCGGATTCAATGCTTCCTGGACTTTATCCAGGGCAAGTTGGCGGATTATGCGAGCGCGGATTTCAAAGGCTGATTCGTGACCTCTGGGCAAAAGTGAATTGGGCCGGCGGGGATTTTTCGTCAGTCATCGCTACCGGATACTCCTTGCATCACTTATCCACGCAGGGAGTTTCTCCATGAACGTATTCGTTACCGGCGCTGCCGGATTTATCGGCGGTTCCATCGCCACGGGCCTGGTCCAGGCCGGCCACAACGTCACCGGTCTGGTGCGCAGCGCCGAACAGGCCGATGAACTGCATGCTCTGGGCATCACCCCGGTGATCGGCACCCTCGACGACTCCGCCCTGTTGGCCGATCAGGCGCTGGCTGCCGACGCTGTGATCAACGCCGCCAGCAGCGATCATCGTGGCGCGGTGGAAGCCTTGCTCGATGCCTTGCGCGGCTCTGGCAAGGTGTTCCTGCACACCAGCGGTTCGAGCATTGTCGGTGATGCCTCGGGCGGTCAATCCAGCGATGTCATCTACTTCGAAGACAATCTGCCTGAACCGACCGTCGACAAGGCGGCGCGCGTGGCCATCGATAACCTGATCCTGGCGGCGGCCATGGACGGGGTGAACTCGGCAGTGATCTGCAACACCTTGATCTACGGCCACAGCCTGGGCGTCCATCGCGACAGCGTGCAGCTGCCGCGCCTGCTCAAACAGGCGCGCAAAAGCGGCGTGGTGCGCCATGTCGGCACGGGCCGGAACATCTGGTCCAACGTGCACATCGAGGACGTGGTTGCGCTGTACCTGCTGGCGCTGACTAAAAATGTACCGGGCACCTTCTACTTCGTTGAAAGCGGTGAAGCGTCGTTCATCGACATGACCACCGCCATGGCCCGGGCGCTGAACCTGGGCGAGCCGCAAGACTGGCTGCTCAAGGATGCCGAAGCCGAGTGGGGCTACGAAATGGCCAACTATGGTTTGGGTTCCAACAGCCGGGTTCGCGGCAAGCATGCGCGGGAACTGTTGGGGTGGGTGCCGAAGCGCGCTTCGGTGGTTGAGTGGATTCGCGACGAGATGGTGTGAGTTCGCTTTAGACCGCGTCATCGTTCTTCGCGGGCAAGCCCGCTCCCACATTCGATCGCATTCCTTCTGACGGAGCGCGATCAATTGTGGGAGCGGGCTTGCTCGCGAAGCTTTTTCAGCAGCCCATTAACTGGTCGGGCTGTCCTCGATTCCGTAACATCCGCACACTCTTTTTCGTCTCCCCCTGTGTGCGGTCCCCCCCATGAAAGCAAAACGTCTACGCGCCGATGTCCTGGCCGGACTTACCACGTCCTTCGCCCTGTTGCCCGAGTGCATCGCTTTCGCCCTGGTGGCCCACCTCAATCCGCTGATGGGGCTCTATGGCGCATTCATCATCTGCACCCTGACCGCGCTGTTCGGCGGGCGACCGGGCATGGTGTCCGGCGCGGCCGGCTCGATGGCCGTGGTGATCGTCGCGCTGGTGGTGCAACACGGCGTGCAGTACTTGCTGGCGACGGTGTTGCTGGGCGGGTTGATCATGATGGCGTTCGGGCTGCTCAAGCTCGGCAAACTGGTGCGTATGGTGCCGCACCCGGTGATGCTCGGCTTCGTCAACGGCCTGGCGATCATCATTGCCCTGGCGCAAATGGAGCACTTCAAGAACGGTGAGGCCTGGTTGAGCGGTACGCCGCTGTACATGATGCTTGGCCTGGTCGCGGTGACCATGGCCATTGTCTACGTGCTGCCGCGCCTGACCCGCACGGTGCCACCGGCGCTGGTGGCGATTCTCGGCGTGGGCCTGGCGGTGTATCTGCTGGGCTTGCCGACCCGCACCCTGGGCGACATGGCGCACATTGCCGGTGGCTTGCCGACGCTGGCGCTGCCGGACATTGCGTGGAATCTGGACACCCTGCGCATCATCGCGCCCTACGCGATCCTGATGGCGCTGGTCGGGTTGCTGGAAACCCTGTTGACCCTCAACCTCACCGACGAAATCACCGAGAGCCGTGGCTACCCGGATCGCGAGTGCGTGGCGCTGGGGGCGGCGAATGTGGTGTCCGGTGCATTCGGCGGCATGGGCGGTTGCGCCATGATTGGCCAGACCGTGATCAACCTCAGTTCCGGCGGCCGCGGGCGCTTGTCCGGGGTGGTGGCCGGAGTGTCGGTCCTGCTGTTCATCCTGTTTCTGTCGCCGCTGATCGAGCGCATTCCATTGGCCGCGCTGGTCGGGGTGATGTTCGTGGTGTCGCAACAGACCTTCGCCTGGGCCTCGTTGCGGGTGCTGAACAAGGTGCCGTTGAACGACGTGCTGGTGATCATCGCGGTAACGGTGATTACCGTGTTCACCGACCTGGCCACCGCGGTGCTTTGCGGCATCATCATTGCGGCGCTGAACTTTGCCTGGCAGCAGGCCCGGCAGCTGTATGCCGACAGTCACCTGGAGAACGACGGCAGCAAGCTGTACCGGGTGCATGGCACGCTGTTCTTCGCCTCGACCACTCCCTTTCTCAATCAGTTCGATCCGGCCAACGACCCGGCGCAAGTGACCCTGGATTGCCGTCACCTGAGTTTTGTCGACTACTCGGCCATCGCCGCGCTGGGCACCTTGCGCGAGCGCTACGCCAAGGCCGGCAAGCACCTGCGGGTGCTGCACTTGTCCGAGCGTTGCAGGAAATTGCTCAAGCGTGCCCGGATGCAGCACGACTGAGGTCAGTCATTCGATCTTTCCCACGCTGAGCGGGGAAAGATCGGTCTGTCGGCGATGAAAATTCACACAGCCGACTTTCATAATTCGCGACACGCCATGCCTCTGCACGACACCCCTTACCTCTGCACGAAAATTACTTTCACCTCGTTTGAAAATCACCTGTCGAAATGTTTTAAGAGTTTCACAAATATTTCGACGTGACCCTCTCGAGGAGTACCGCATGACCCTGTCCTTCGGCTATTGGCTGCTGGTGTATGCCGCCATCGCCATCATTGCACTGATCGTTCTGATCGCCCGTTACCGGCTCAACCCGTTCATTGTCATCACCCTGATTTCCATCGGCCTGGCGCTGGTGGCGGGCATGCCGCCGTCCGGTGTGGTGGGGGCGTACGAGGCCGGTGTCGGCAAAACCCTGGGGCACATCGCACTGGTGGTGGCGCTGGGCACCATGCTCGGCAAGATGATGGCCGAGTCCGGCGGCGCCGAGCAGGTGGCGCGGACCTTGATCGACCGCTTTGGCGAGAAGAACGCGCATTGGGCGATGGTGACCATCGCTTTTCTGGTGGGGCTGCCGCTATTCTTCGAAGTCGGTTTCGTCTTGCTGGTGCCGATTGCCTTTACCGTGGCGCGGCGGGTGGGCGTGTCGATCCTGATGGTCGGCTTGCCGATGGTCGCCGGGCTCTCGGTGGTGCATGCGCTGGTACCACCGCACCCGGCGGCGATGCTGGCGGTGCAGGTGTATCAGGCGTCGGTGGGGCAGACGTTGATGTATGCGATCCTGATCGGCATTCCGACCGCGATCATTGCCGGTCCCCTATACGCCAAGTTCATCGTGCCGCGCATTCAATTGCCGGCGGAAAACCCGCTGGAACGCCAGTTCCTCGAGCGTGAGCCCCGCGACAGCCTGCCTGGGTTTGGCATCACCATGGCGACCATCCTGTTGCCGGTGGTGCTGATGCTGATCGGTGGCTGGGCCAACCTGATTTCCACACCGGGCAGTGGTTTCAACCAGTTCCTGCTGTTCATCGGCAACTCGGTGATCGCGCTGTTGCTGGCCACATTGCTGAGCTTCTGGACCCTCGGCCTGGCCCAGGGCTTCAACCGCGAGTCGATCCTCAAGTTCACCAACGAATGCCTGGCGCCGACCGCCAGCATCACCCTGCTGGTGGGCGCCGGTGGTGGCCTGAACCGGATTCTGGTGGACGCCGGCGTCACCGACCAGATCGTTGGCCTGGCCCACGAGTTCCATTTGTCGCCGCTGTTGATGGGCTGGTTGTTCGCCGCGCTGATGCGCATCGCCACCGGTTCTGCCACTGTGGCCATGACCACCGCTTCAGGCGTGGTCGCGCCAGTGGCCATTGGTCTGGGTTATCCCCATCCGGAGTTGCTGGTGCTGGCGACGGGCGCCGGGTCGGTTATCTTTTCCCACGTCAACGACGGCGGTTTCTGGTTGATCAAGGAATACTTCAACATGACAGTGACCCAGACCTTCAAGACCTGGACCGTGCTCGAGACGTTGATCTCGGTCGTTGCCTTCGGCCTGACCGTTGGCCTTTCTTACCTGATTTAGCCGGAGCCGTTTGCATGGACATCCTCTACCAGATCCGCGCCCGTCAGGACTCCTTCAGTGCCGGTGAAGGACGCATCGCCCGCCTGATGCTCGACGACGTAGGATTTGCCGCCTCCGCCAGCCTCGATGAACTGGCGCTGCGGGCGGAGGTCAGCAGCGCCACGCTGTCGCGGTTCGCCCGCACGGTCGGCTGTAAGGACCTGCGTGACCTGCGCTTGCAGCTGGCCCAGGCCAGTGGCGTCGGCAGCCGGTTTCTCGACCCGGCGGGCACGCCCGAGCAGTCGGCGTTCTACGGGCAGATCGTGGGCGACATCGAGTCGACCTTACGCCAGCACCTGGCCGCTTTCGATGAGTCGCGTTTCGCCGATGCGGTGAAACTGCTGGGAAAGGCGCGGATGATTCATGCTTTCGGCATGGGCGGCTGTTCGACCCTGTGCAGCGATGAACTGCAAGTGCGCCTGGTACGCCTGGGCTATCCGATCACGGCGTGCCACGATGCGGTGATGATGCGCGTCACCGCCGCCAGCCTCAGCGCCGAACAGGTGGTGATTGTCTGCTCGCTTACCGGGATCACCCCGGAACTGATTGAAACGGTGGAGCTGGCGCGCAACTACGGCGCGCGCATCCTGGCCATCACTCGCGGCGATTCGCCGCTGGCGCAACTGGCCGACATCGTCCTGCCGCTGCAAAGCGCCGAAACCTCGTTCATCTACAAACCCACGGCGGCGCGCTACGGCATGCTGCTGGCCATCGATGTGCTCGCCACCGAGCTGGCCTTGGCCAACCCTGAAGACAATCAAGAACGTCTGCGGCGGATCAAACTCGCCCTCGACGAATACCGCGGCGGCGATGATCACTTGCCGCTGGGAGACTGACATGCAGTACGACACGCTGATTCGCAACGCCCTGATCATCGACGGCAGCAACAGCCCCGGTTACCCCGCCGACGTGGCCATTCTCAACGGGCGCATCGAGCGTATCGGCGACTTGCGCGATGCCCGTGCCAACGAAGAAATCGACGCACAGGGCCATGTGCTGGCGCCGGGTTTCATTGACGTGCACACCCATGACGACACCGTGGTCATTCGCCAACCGCAGATGCTGCCCAAGCTCAGCCAGGGCGTGACAACGGTGATTGTCGGCAACTGTGGGATCAGTGCTTCACCGGTGAGTTTGCGCGGTGATCCACCGGACCCGATGAACCTGCTCGGCACGGCCGCTGCATTCGTTTATCCGACCTTCCGCGACTATCGCGCGGCGGTCGAAGCGGCGAACACCACGCTGAACGTTGCCGCGCTGGTCGGCCATACGGCGTTGCGCAGCAATCATCTGGACGACCTGTTCCGCACCGCCACGGCAGACGAAATCAGCGCGATGCGCGAGCAATTGCGCGAAAGCCTTAAGGCTGGCGCCTTGGGCCTGTCCACCGGCCTTGCCTATGCCAGCGCCTTCTCGGCATCCACCGATGAAGTGATGCAACTGACCGAAGAGTTGACCGCGTTCGGCGCGGTCTACACCACCCATTTACGCAGCGAATTCGAACCGGTGCTGGAGGCCATGGACGAGGCGTTCAAGATCGGTCGCCATGCGCAAAGCCCGGTGATCATTTCCCACCTCAAATGCGCCGGTGCCGGTAACTGGGGGCGTAGTCCGCAGCTGCTGGCGTCCCTGGAAGAAGCAGCGAAATCGCACCCCGTGGGTTGCGATTGCTATCCGTATGCCGCGAGCTCTTCGACCCTGGACCTCAAGCAAGTGACCGATGCCCATCGCATCACCATCACCTGGTCGACGCCGCACCCGGAGATGGGCGGCCGCGACCTGATGGACATCGCCGCCGAATGGAATCTGTCGTTGCTCGATGCCGCCCGCCAACTGCAACCGGCCGGAGCGGTGTACTACGGCATGGATGAGGCGGATGTCCGCAGAATCCTCGCGCATCCGCTGTCGATGGTCGGCTCCGACGGCTTGCCGGAAGACCCGTTCCCACACCCACGCCTGTGGGGCGCATTCCCCAGGGTGCTCGGACATTTCAGCCGTGACGTGGGACTGTTCCCGCTGCACACCGCCGTGCACAAGATGACCGGGCTGTCGGCGGCGCGTTTCGGTTTGAAGGGACGCGGTGAGATCCGCGAAGGCCATTGGGCCGACCTGGTGTTGTTCGATCCGGCGACCATCCGTGATGTCGCAGATTTCAACGACCCGCAACGGGCGGCGCAAGGCATCGAGGGCGTATGGATCAACGGTGTGTTGAGCTACCGCGATGGCCAGGCCAACGGGCGCAGGGAAGGGCGGTTCCTGGCCCGGGAAGGGGATTTGCGCACGGGTTTTCAGTGAGTTTCGAGGACTGCGTCACAGTGATGGCATTTTGAGATTAAAGAATGGCGTTTCCGCGCCGAAGGACTGACATCAAATCCGACTACCATTGTTGTTCAATCATGTAGGAGCGAGCCTGCTCGCGATGGAGTCAAAGGCGCCGCGTTTAGCCAGTCAAAACGCGTGATCGTTAACGTCCATCGCGAGCCAGCTCGCTCCTACAGGTATTTCACCGTCTGGGAGCAACCCGATGAGCTTCGGCAAAACCACTCCGGTCCTGCGTATTTTCGACGAAGCCAAAGCCGTGGAGTTCTACGTCGACTTCCTCGGTTTCAAGATCGACTGGCAACATCGATTCGAAGCGAATTTCCCGCTGTACCTGCAAATCTCCCGTGGCGAATGTGTGCTGCACCTGTCCGAACACCATGGCGACAGCGCACCGGGTTCTGCGCTGCGGATCGAGACGGATGAGCTGGAGCAGTTTCAGCAGCAACTGTTGGCCAGGGACTACAGGTTTTCCCATCCGCAGATTCAGGCCATGCCCTGGGGCAGCCAGGACATGACCATCGCCGACCCGTTCGGCAATCGCTTGGTGTTCACCAACGCGATCAGTCTCTGAACCTTCAACCCCCTGAGCCTTCAGCCCTTCAGCCTTCGTTCGGCACCCGGTGGGTTTGGCGAAACTCGCCCGGCGGCATCCCGCGCCGGCTTTTGAACGTGCGGTGAAACGAACGGGGTTCGGTGAAACCCAGGTATTGGGCGATGTCCTGAATCGGCAGGGTGCTGTTGAGCAGGTAATGCTCGGCCAGTTCCTGGCGCAGGTCATCGAGGATCTGCTGGTACGACGTACCGGCCTGATGCAGCTGGCGTTGCAGCGTGCGCACTGACACGGCGAGATGCTCGGCCACCTGCTCCTTGCGTGGCAGGCCCTCCTTGAGCAACTGGCGCAGGATGCTTTTGACCCGCTGTTCCAGCGATGCGTCCTCCAGTGTGGCCATCAATCCCTGGGCATGTTCTTCCAGCGTGCGCAGCAATTGCGCATCGGCCTGGCGCAATGGCAACTGCAAATACGGCAACGGGACAATCAGCGCCGAATAAGGCTGGTCGAACAGTACCGGGCAGTCGAAGAACTGCTCGTACTCTGCCAGCGTCGTGTCGGCCGGACAGGCATGTTCCAGCCAGACGGCGGCCGGCGACATTTGCGTGTCGGCGATCCAGCGCGCGTATTGCAGCCAGGAGCCGAGCACGTTTTCCACCAGGTGCCGGCGAATTCGCGGGCGCTGATGGCGGCATGTCCAGATCAGGTGCACCTCGCTGCCTTGCACCTCGGCGCGGCTGACGCCCATGTCTCCCACCAGCTTCTCGAACGGCATGATACGGCTCATGGCGTCGCCCAGTGTCGCGCAGTTCATGGTGATGTAACCCAGCACGCTCCAGGAGTTGGGCAACACAAAACGCGCGGCGTTGAGACCGAACAACCCATCGCCCGAGTGTTCGCAGAAATAATCGAGCAGCCGTTCATGGGCTTCACCCGGCAACCGCAGGCTGTTGTCGCTCAATTGCTGTGCCTGCAACCCGGCAGCCGCCAACGCAGGCTCGATGGCCATGCCCAGTTGTTCGGCATGACGCAGGTACTTGAGCAGCGGCGGAACGGAAGTGAAGCCCAGGGATTGCATGATCGTATTCCTTTGATCAAGGCCCGCGTACGCGGATGAATGCCCTGAAAGGTAATTTGAAACCACGGCTAAAGTAAATGGCTGACGCCTGCGCGACGTTTGACTCAATTGGCTACTCGAACTGGCCCGATGCGACCGTGACACTTTCCGGCGGCTGACTAGTATGGGGGCCTGAAATATCACTGATCAGAACCGCAAAAGGACACACGCATGCGACGCTGGAACGGCTGGGGAGATGCAACCACGGTGGTCGAACTGCCGGCCCAGGGCGCGAGTTTTCTCGCCCGGCGGGTGGGTGACGGTCGAGCGCTGCCCGACGCGACGCTTGAGACAGCTTTGGCCCGCGTACCCCCATCGCGGTTGCAGCCACACTTCCTGTACAGCGTGGATGCCCATGATCGTTTGCTGCATGCCCGGGGCCAGAGCCTGCCGGACTGGCTGGCGTTGCGTGAGGGCGAGCTGGGAAATTACCCCGACGCCGTGGCCTATCCCGTGAGCACTGAACAGATTCGCCGGTTACTGCTGCTCGCCCATGAACAGGACCTGTGTCTGATTCCTTATGGCGGCGGCACCTCGGTGGCCGGTCACATCAATCCGCCGAGTTCCGCACGGCCGGTGGTGACGGTTTCCCTGGCCCGCATGAATCGCCTGCTGGACCTCGACGAAGAGAGTCTGCTGGCCACCTTCGGCCCCGGCACCAGTGGACCGCAGGTGGAAAGTCAGTTGCGCGCCCGTGGTTACACCCTGGGGCATTTCCCGCAGTCGTGGGAACTGTCGACCCTGGGTGGCTGGGTCGCCAGCCGCTCCAGTGGCCAGCAGTCGCTGCGCTATGGGCGGATCGAGCAACTGTTCGCTGGCGGGACCCTGGAAACCTTTGCCGGACCTTTGGAAATCGCTTCCTTTCCGGCCTCGGCGGCCGGGCCTGATCTGCGCGAGGTGGTGTTGGGCTGTGAGGGCCGTTTCGGGATCATTTCCGAGGTGAAGGTGCGGGTCAGCGCACTGCCCGCCGACGAGCGCTTCTATGGGGTGTTTCTGCCCGATTGGCCCAAGGCGCTGCAAGCCATCCGCCAGTTGGCCCAGGCGCGGGTGCCGCTGTCGATGCTGCGTCTGTCCAACGCGGTGGAAACCGAAACCCAGCTGGCGCTGGCCGGTCACCCGCAGCAGATCGCCTGGCTGGAAAAGTACCTGGCCCTGCGCGGCGCCGGAGAGGGCAAATGTCTGCTGACGTTCGGCGTAACCGGCAATCGTCGGCAAAATGCGTTGTCCCTGCGTCAGGCCCGGCAGCACCTCAAGGCGTTCGGCGGCGTGTTTACCGGCACCTTGCTTGGCAAGAAGTGGGCGCAGAACCGTTTTCGTTTTCCCTACCTGCGGGAAAACCTGTGGAACGCAGGTTACGTGGTCGACACCCTTGAAACGGCCACTGACTGGAGCAACGTCGATAACCTGCTCACGCTGATCGAAAACAGCCTGCGCGACGCCTTGGCTGCCGAAGGCGAGCGGGTGCATGTCTTCACCCACCTTTCCCATGTCTACGGCGAAGGATCGAGCATCTACACCACCTATGTGTTTCGCCCGGCGGCGGACTATCCCGCCACCCTGGCGCGCTGGCAGGCACTCAAGCAGGCGGCCAGCCAGACCATCGTCGACAACCAAGGCACGATCAGTCACCAGCATGGCGTGGGCAAGGATCACGCGCCGTACCTGCGGCGGGAGAAGGGCGCGCTGGCGATGGACACCCTGCAGGCACTGAGTCGGCATTTCGATCCGGCCGGGCGACTGAACCCTGGCACGCTGTTGCAGGAGTGACGGCCATGAGCCTGGACTGGAACGCGGCGTGGCGACAGCGGGTGTTGCCGACGCTGGCGAATGAAACCTGGGACCTGATCGTCATCGGCGGCGGCATCAGCGGCGCCGGTATCCTGCGCGAAGCCGCGCGCCGTGGCTGGCGCTGCCTGCTGTTGGAACAGCGCGATTTCGCCTGGGGCACCTCCAGCCGCTCCTCGAAAATGGTCCATGGCGGTTTGCGTTACATCGCCAAGGGCCAGTGGCGCCTGACCCGCGATTCGGTCCGTGAACGCCAGAGGTTGCTGGACGAAGTGCCGGGGCTGGTGGAGCCGATGAGTTTCATGATGCCGCATTACCGTGGCGGTTTTCCCGGACCTCGGGTGCTGGGTGGTTTGCTGTCCATCTATGACGCATTGGCCGGGCGGCGCAGCCATCACTTCCATGACGCGCAACAACTGCGTTATCTGGCGCCAGGGGTGAAGGAAGACGGCCTGCTGGGCGGCACCTGTTTTATCGATGCGCTGACCGATGATGCCCGCCTGGTGATGCGCGTATTGGGCGAGGCCCGGGCCGACGACGCCGTGGTGCTCAACGGCGTGCGTGTGCAGCAATTGCTGCGTGAAGCGGGGCGTGTTTGCGGGGTTCAGGTCGAAGACTGCGAGGGCGGCGGATCACTGACGTTGCGTTGCGGTGTGCTGGCCGTGGCCACCGGCGCTTGGGCCGAACGCTTGCGCCTGCCCGATGCACCTCGCCAGTTGCGCCCGTTGCGTGGCAGTCATCTGTTGTTGCCGGGCTGGCGCCTGCCCGTGGCGCAAGCCTTCACCTTCCTGCACGAGCGTGACCGTCGACCGGTGTTCGTTTTCCCGTGGGAGGGTGCCACGGTGGTCGGCACTACGGACCTCGATCATCACGACGATCTGGACCAGAGCGCGAGCATCAGCTTTGATGAGCTCGACTATCTGTTGGTGGCCTGTAGCCAACAGTTTCCTCAGGCCGAGGTGGTCGCAGCCGATGTGCTGTCGACCTGGTCGGGGGTGCGCCCGGTGGTGGGCAGCGCGGCGGGTGAGCATCAAGACAAACCGTCGAATGAAACCCGTGAGCATGTGCTGTGGCAGGAGCCTGGTTGCGTGACCCTGGCCGGCGGCAAGCTGACCACGTTTCGCCCGCAAGCCATCGAAGTGCTCAAGGCTTGCGCGGCCATGCTCGATCGTCCGTTCGTTGATGACGCCGCACCGGTGTTTGCTGTCGTGCCGCCGCTGGCGATCCCTGGGCTCAGCGTCAGCCAGTGGCGACGACTGGCCGGGCGGCATGGCCGTGACCTGCCGAGGCTGGCGCAACTGATCGCTGAACTGGGCCATGACACCATCGGCGGCACTGACACCTTGTGGGCGGAACTGGCCGTTGCCTGCGATGGGGAAATGGTCCTGCACCTGGATGACCTGCTGCTGCGCCGAACCCGTCTGGGCCTGTTGCTGCCGCGCGGTGGCGAGGATTATTTCGCCGCCATTCGCCAGCTCTGCCAACCGCGACTGGGCTGGGACGATGAGCATTGGCAGCAGGAATTACAGCGTTATCGGGCGTTGTGGCAACGCCATCATGGTTTGCCGGATGCCGCGCATTGATGCCCATTGAAGAGAGCTCCATGGATAACCACCCGAACAAGCGTTACCTGTTGGCCATCGACAATGGCACCCAGAGCGTGCGCGCGCTGCTCTTCGACCTGCAGGGCAATCTGCTGGGCAAAGGCAAGGTCGAGTTGCAGGCCTATTACTCGACTCAACCCGGCTGGGCCGAGCAGGACCCTGAGTATTACTGGGCAAAACTGGGTGAGGCCTGCCGGCAGTTGTGGCAGCAAACCGGCATCGATCGTTCACAGATTGCCGGTGTTTCCCTGACTACCCAACGCGGCACCGTGATCAACGTCGATGCCCAGGGCAAGGCGCTGCGCCCGGCGATCCTGTGGCTCGATCAACGCCAGGCCGAAGTCAAAGGCGGCATCAAGGGGCCGTGGGGCTGGCTGTTCAAGCTGGTCGGCGCGCAAGCCACGGTGGACTACTTTCGCGCCCAGGCCGAGGCCAACTGGATCGCCCGTAATCAGCCTGACGTCTGGGCGGCAACCGATAAATTCTTGCTGCTATCGGGGTTTCTCACCCATCGCCTTTGCGGGCGCTTTGTCGATTCCGTGGGCTGTTGCGTCGGTTACCTGCCGTTCGACTTCAAGCGCTTGCGCTGGGCCGCACCCGCCGACTGGAAATGGCAGGCGCTGGCAGTGCGTCCCGAGCAACTGCCGAGCCTGCACAAACCCGGTGAAACCCTGGGCTACATCAGTGCCGAGGCCAGCCGCCACACCGGCATTCCCGAGGGGCTGCCGCTGATCGCCGCGGGTGCCGACAAGGCTTGCGAAGTCGTGGGTTCCGGCGTCGCCGATCCAGGCACCGTATGCCTTTCCTACGGCACCACGGCGACGATCACCAGCACCCGGTCACGCTACCTGGAAATCGTCCCGTTGATTCCGCCTTACCCGTCCGCAGTGCCGGATCAATACAACTGCGAGGTGATGATTTATCGCGGCTACTGGATGGTCAGCTGGTTCAAGAACGAGTTCGGCCTGCGGGAAATGCAGCAGGCCAAAGCCCAGGGTGTGGAGCCCGAGCAACTCTTCGATGCACTGGTCGACGCCGTGCCGCCAGGCTCCATGGGGTTGATGCTGCAACCCTACTGGTCGCCCGGCATCCGCGAGCCGGGCGTGGAAGCCAAGGGCGCGATGATCGGCTTCGGCGATGTGCATACCCGCGCGCACATTTACCGGGCGATCCTCGAAGGTCTGGCGTATGCCTTGCGTCAGGGCCTGGAGAAAATCGAGAAGCGCTCGAAGGTCTCGATCAAGCGCTTGCGCGTCGCCGGTGGAGGTTCGCAGAGTGATGCCGCGATGCAGCTCACGGCGAACATTTTCGGCCTGCCGGCCGAGCGTCCGCATATCTACGAAGCGTCCGGCCTGGGCGCGGCCATTTGCTGCGCGGTGGGCCTGGGGCTGCACGCGGACTTCCCCACGGCGATGGCCGCCATGACGCGGGTCGGTGCGGTGTTCATGCCGCAACCCGAGGCGCAGCAGATCTATGAGCGACTGTACAAAGAGGTCTACCTGCGCATGTATCGACAGCTCAAGCCGTTGTACCAGAGCATCCGCAAAATAACCGGTTACCCCGCTTAGGAAAACACCCGAGAACCCTGTGGGAGCGAGCTTGCTCGCGAATGCGGAGTGTCAGTCACTATGGATTTCACTGACACACCGCCTTCGCGAGCAAGCCCGCTCCCACAGGGGGATCCGCGGTGTTTTTTGCACCGGGGTTTGGCGCTATCGGAGAACTTTTCTGGTGAGATTGGACAGTGTCAGGGGCAGGGTCGGTTGTTAGGCTCAACCCCCACGGCACATCCAATAAGAACCAGGCAATGAAGCTGACATTCCTCCTGTTGCTGCTTTGTTCAACGGCCCCCACAGCCTGGGGCTGGTCGAACCATACGGTGGGCAGCTACCTGGCGTTGCAGGATTTGCCGACGTTGCGTGATGCACCGCAGGTTGAAGTCGAGCCGCTGGAACAGTTTCTTTCGCAGCAATACCAGGCCGTGAGTGCGCTGCTCGATGAGCAGGAACGCTTCGCCCGCGAGCACTTTGCCCAATACCCGCCGCGCCCCGACAGCCTGCGATTGCCGGCCGTGCCCGGGGACAGTCTGCGCCACGACTTCCTCACCGCACTGCGCATCAATCCCGGGATTCATCTGGCGATGGTCATCCAGCCGATGCCGGGCAAGGATCTGCCCGAGCGTGAGCACCTCAAGGCCGAACAAGTCATGGTGGAGCAGACGCTCTCACCGTGGAATCGCCAGCGCTTCATCGTTGTGGCTGACCACGAACAAGTAGCGCCCCTGGCCGTGTTGGCCAGCGCCGCCGATGAGCCGGATTACGGCCACGACATCAACCTGTTCAGCGACAACCCGGGCGAAGTCGGCGCGTTGTACGGCTTCGGCCCGCAGCCCTTCGGCGACGCCCGGTTTCAGTACAGCTCCCAGGCGCCGTTCCATATGGGGTTTTTCCATGAAAGCCCGGTGGTGTATGCCGCTGCCGGGTTTCTTCAGCGCAGCTGGCCGGACTGGCGCGCCTACCAGTACATGGGGTTGGCGCGACTGGCGTTTGCCACTGGCCATCCTTACTGGGGCTATCGCTTTCTCGGCTGGGGCCTGCATCACATTCAGGACCTGACCCAGCCTTATCACGCCAAGCCATTGCCCGGCGTCGACCTCGCCAATCTTCTTCTTTTGGAAGGCAAGGCACTGGTCGGTTTCGATGCCGACAAGCAGGCGGCCATCGAACGGGTCGCCACCCTTCACATGGAGGTCGAGAAATATCAGTCGACCTGGCTTCGTCGCCTGCTGCGCGCCGGCCAGGCACACCCGATGCTCGACGCTTATGCCGACTCTGACCAGGACGCCCGTTACCCACCGTACTCGGTGGACTACCTGCGCGAAGTGGTGAGTGCCGAGTCCATTGACGAATCCGCTGCGTTCGATGAAGCCATCGGCCAATGGCTGGACACAGCACCGATCACCGGCGATTTCAGCAACGGTAATCAGTTGCAGCGCGAAGACTTCGACCATCCGGTACTTAACCGACAGTTGTTCAAACTGCTGGGACATTTTGGCGCGCACAGCCGGATTTATGCCGGTGCGGGATTGGCGCCCCAACCCTCGCAGTAACGCACACAAAAACAATAAATCCAGGGAAAGAGGAACAGATCATGAGCACTCGATTTCGCCTGTCTGGCGCGGCGCTTCCCGGCGTGGGCCTGGCAGGGCTGCTGCAACTGTGCGCGGTCGACGGCGTGCAGGCCAAGGAGTTCAGCGTGCTGGATAACCAGATCACCGGCTCATTCGACAGTACCTTGTCTTATGGCCGCTTGTGGCGGGTCCAGGGCCGGGACAAGAACAACGACGACATCAACACCAACGACGGCAATCGCAACTTCGATACCGGGCTGGTTTCCGAGGTGTACAAGATCACCTCGGAGCTTGAGGCCAACTATCAGAACTACGGGATGTTCGTGCGCGGTACTGCGTTCTATGACACCCAGCTGATGGACAAGCGCAACGATTACTACCGCAACAACAACCCGTCACAACCCAGTCAGAGTTTCCCCCAGGACGACCATTTCACCAGCCAGACCCGCGATATTGCCGGCAGCCGGGTGGAGTTGCTCGACGCCTACCTCTATGGCAACTGGGACGTCGCGCAGATG
Source organism: Pseudomonas sp. GW821-FHT02A08 (assembly GCF_059422045.1). Lineage (NCBI taxonomy): Bacteria > Pseudomonadati > Pseudomonadota > Gammaproteobacteria > Pseudomonadales > Pseudomonadaceae > Pseudomonas > Pseudomonas sp. GW821-FHT02A08. The sequence goes on along the minus strand of NZ_JBWKWD010000021.1, from coordinate 77,810 downwards.
CCGGTCACCGCGCGTGTCGGGCGCCAGGTGTTCAACTGGGGCGAGGGGATTTTCTACCGAGGCGGGATCAACACCACCAACCCGGTGGATGCGGCCAAGTACCGTTTGCCCGGGGCCGAGGTCAAGGAAGTGCTGGTGCCGGTGGAGGCGCTCAGCTTCAACATCGGCCTGACCGACAGCCTGACCATGGAAAGCTTTTACCAGACGAACTGGAAGGAAACCCGCATCGACCCGGTTGGCACGTTCTACTCGCAGACGGACCTGTTCGCCGACGGCGGCAACACCGCCTACAACAACTTCAGCGGTACCGCGCTGGACACTCCGGTGCCTGGCTTCGGCAACGTCATCGATCTGTACAGCGCGCTGGGCAACAACCCGTTGCTCAGCCAGGCCCTGAGCACCACCGGCCTGTATGCCAACGGGGTCACCCCGGCCTTTGGCAACACTGTCAAAGTGGCCACGGTCGGCAAGGACTTCAACGCGCGCAACGACGGCCAGTTCGGTTTCGCTTTTCGCTACATCGTAGAGGAACTCAACAGCACCGAGTTCGGGTTGTACATGGTCAACTACCACGCCAAGGAGCCGACCATTTCCGCCGATCTGGGCGGGTACAAGGGCATCGACATGAATGCCCTGACCAACCTGTTGGCCGGCGTCGCCGGCAGTCAGGCGGGGCAATTGGCCAACGGCCTGGCGACCGTGGATGTGCTGGGCAATATTCAGGCGCATCGGCGCTACGCCGAAGACATCCGCATGTACGGCTTCAGTTTCAACACCACCCTGGGCCAGGCGTCGGTGTTCGGTGAAGTGGCGTATCGGCCGAACCTGCCCATCGGGGTCGCCGCCACCAACGACCTGATCGGCGACCTGGCCAACGGCGCCGCCGCAGCGGCAGGCGGCCAGACCATCAACATCGGCGGGCAGCAGGTCACGCTCGACAGCCAGATCAATAACGCCGAGCGGGTGGAAGCGTTCAACGCGTCCATGGGCACCATTTACAACTTTGGCCCGAGCCTGTCATTCGACTCGATGTTCGGCGTATTCGAACTGGCGTCAGAGCATCTGCGCGGCAGCAGCCTGCAATACACCGCTTTTGACGGCAGTACCCGTTACTTCGCGGGCACAGGTAACTTTTCCTATGTGTCCGGTGGCGAGCGCAGCGACCAGGTCAACCGCAACTCCTACAGCTACACCGCGATGCTCAACGGCACCTGGAACGACGTGTATGCCGGGGTCAACGTCTCGCCTTATGTCGTCTACAAGGATGACTTCGAGGGCAACAGCTATCAGGCGGGCAACGTCATCGAGGGCCGCAAGGCCTACACCCTGGGGATCAAGGCCAACTACCAGAACAAGCTGGAGGCCGAGCTGCAATACACCGAGTTCTATGGCGGTGGCCAGGACAACGGCCTGCGTGACCGCGACAACGTCGGCTTCAACCTCAAGTATTTCCTTTGATTGTTGCGCACAACCCCCTTGTGGGAGCGGGCTTGCTCGCGAAAGCGGTGTACCGGGCGACACCTGTGCTGGATGTGCCGCCCTCTTCGCGAGCAAGCCCGCTCCCACATTGGATCTTTTGTGTATTTCGGAGAACGTCCATGTTTGACTTACCACGACTGACCAAGACCACCCTGGCGCTGTTTCTGAGCCTGGCCGCCGGCAGCGCGCTGGCCGCGGTCACGCCCCAGCTGGCCGAGCAACTGAAAACCACCCTGACGCCGCTGGGGGCCGAGCGTGCCGGCAACGCGGCCGGAACCATTCCGGCCTGGAGCGGCGGCATCACCCAGGCGCCGGCGGGCTACAAGCCCGGCCAGCATCACCCGGACCCCTATGCGGCGGACAAGCCGCTGTTCACCATCACCAAGGCCAACCTTGAACAGTACAAGGCCCACCTCAGTCCGGGTCAGGTCGCCCTGTTCAACAGCTACCCCGACACCTTCCAGATGCCGGTCTATCCCTCTCGCCGCTCGGGCTCGGCGCCGCAGTGGCTGTATGACAACACCTTGAAGAATGCGACCGCGACCAAGCTGCTCGACGGCGGCACCGGTTTTGCCGATGCCTATGGCGGTGTGCCGTTCCCGGTGCCCAAGGATGGGGTCGAGGTACTGTGGAACCACATCACCCGTTATCGCGGCATCTATGTGGTCCGCCGTGCCTCCGAAGCGCCGGTACAACGCAACGGCAGCTTCGCGCTGGTGACCTCGCAGCAGGAGGGGCTCTTCAACTATTACCGCCCGGGCGGGCAGTTTGCCGACCTGAAAAACATCCTGTTCTACTACCTGGCGTTCGTGAAGAGCCCGGCCCGGCTGGCGGGCGGTGCGGCACTGGTTCACGAGACCCTGGACCAGCTCAAGGACCCGCGCCAGGCCTGGGTCTACGACGCGGGCCAACGCCGTGTGCGCCGGGCACCGAACCTCGCGTATGACACCCCGATCGCCTCATCCGACGGCCTGCGCACGGCGGACGATACGGACCTGTTCAACGGCTCGCCAGACCGCTACGACTGGAAGCTCAAGGGCAAGCAAGAGGTCTACATTCCCTATAACAATTACAAAGTCGGTAGCCCTGAGGTGAAGTACGAGCAGTTGCTCACACCGGGCCACCTCAACCCGCAATTTACCCGTTATGAGCTGCATCGGGTCTGGGTGGTCGAAGGCACGCTCAAGCCGGGCGCGCGGCATATCTATTCCAAGCGCGTGCTGTTTCTGGACGAGGACAGTTGGGGCGCCGCCTTGGTGGATCAATACGACGGGCGAGGGGAGTTGTGGCGGGTGTCGATGGCCTACCTGAAAAACTTCTACGACCTGCCCACCACCTGGAGCGCGCTGGACGTATTCCATGACCTGCAGGCGCGTCGTTACTACGTGCAAAACCTGGATAACGAAGAGCCGGGCACCGTGGACTTCGCCCAACCGGTGCCGGAAGACGCGTACTTCATGCCGTCGGCATTGCGCCAGCGTGGGACGCGGTAAACCGCGCAGCACACCCTTTCAGATGCAGTCTGTGCGAACGCAATCGCGAGCGGGCCCGCTCCCACAGGGTTTTCAGAGCCGCTCACAGATTCTGTGTTCGACTCTTTACCTGTGGGAGCGGGCTTGCCCAAGAATGGGTCTTCCAATCACCGCAGGTATACGGTCAGACGCGGAAGTGGCTCACCATCTGCTGCAACTGACCACCCAACCGCGCCAGCTCAACGCTGGACTTGGCGGTCTCATCGCTCGCAGCAGCAGTCTGTTCCGACACATCACGCACGTTGATGATGCTGCGGCTGATCTCCTCAGCCACGGCGCTTTGCTGTTCGGCCGCAGCGGCGATCTGCTGGTTCATCGACTGGATGTTCGACACCGTGCGGGTGATGCTCTCCAGTGACTCGCCGGCCTTGCGGGTCAGGGCCACGCTGCTGTCGGTGAGGACGCGACTGTTGTTCATCACGGCCGACACTTGTTGCGTGCCGTTCTGCAGGCCGGCCACCAGGCCTTCGATTTCCTCGGTGGACTTCTGCGTGCGCTGGGCCAGGCCACGGACCTCGTCAGCCACCACCGCAAAACCACGACCGGCTTCACCGGCACGGGCCGCTTCGATGGCGGCATTGAGCGCCAGCAGGTTGGTCTGCTCGGCGACGGCCTTTATCACGTCCATGACGCTGCCGATCTTGTCGCTTTCCTGTTGCAGCACGCTCATGGCTTCGGTGGAGCGCACCACTTCGCTGGCCAGGCGCTCGATCTGGGCGATGGCTTCGTTGACCACTTTGTCACCCTCACGGGCTTCGCCGTCCGCCGCCGCCGCGGCTTGCGAGGCTTCTTCGGCGTTACGCGCGACTTCCTGCACGGTGGCGGTCATCTCGTGCATGGCGGTGGCTACCTGATCGGTCTCGACTTTCTGGCTGTTGACCCCGGCGCTGGTCTGCTCGGTCACGGCCGACAGCTCTTCGGCGGCGCTGGCGATCTGGGTGACGCCGTCGCGGATGCCGCTGATCAAGTCGCGCAGGGTCACACCCATACGTGCGATGCCTTGCTGCAACACGCCGAGTTCGTCGCGACGGGTAACCAGCACGTTGTGGGACAGGTCACCGCTGGCGATGCGATCGACCACCGCCAGTGTTTCGCGCAATGGTCGGGTGATCTGGCGAGTGATGACCACGGCGGCAATGATGCCCACCAGCAGTGCCAGCAGGGTGCTGATCAGTTGCAGCGTGCGCGCCCGGGCGCTTTCGGCGTCGCGACGGTCGAGCTGGATCTGGTACAGCTGATCGCTCTGGGACACGATGGCGGCGCCCTGGTCGGTCATTTCCTTGCGCGCTTGCACTGCGTCATTGCTGGCGGTCTTGTAGGCCTGCAAGGCGCTGCGGTAGTTGCCCAGCGCGGTTTCCAGCTGACGCAGGGCGTCTTGCCGGGAGTCGGCGAAGTGCACGTTCAGCGGTTTCAGGCTGGCGATGGCGGCGTCCAGTTGGCCGGCCGCTTTTTGCTCGGTCTCGGCATTGGTACTGGCGGTGTAGCCGCGCACTTCGTAGCGGGCCAGCAGGAACGCTTCCTTGGCCGCGGTGATGGCCTGGAACTGTTCGAAACGCTGGTCGCTCAACGGCATTTGCTGCACGCGGGTGTTGATGTCATTGATCAGCGTGTTGGCGGTTTCGGCGTTGGCACTCATGGCGTCGCGGGCGCTGTTGCCGGCGCGATAGGCGCTGCGCATCTTGCCCAGGGACGTCCTGTAGGCGTCGATGACGGCGCCTTGCTCTCGCAGCAGCTTGAGGTTTTCCGGGCTCTTGAACTTTGCCAGCAGGGCTTGCTGCTGGGCCGAGAAAGCGTCGAGGGTGGTCTGTACGCTCTGCGCGGCGGTTTCGTCGCCGTTGGTCAGCATGTATTGCAGGCGAACCACGCGCAGTTTGGTCAGGCCGGCGTTGAGCTGGGTGATGTCGCTCATCCAGTTGCTGCGGTCGATCAACCCGCCCAGGCTGGTCCAGCCGGTCAGGGCCAGGACGCAGGTCAGTGCCAGGACCAGGCCAAACCCCAGGCCCAGTTTCAGGTTCACGCTGATGTTGCCGAACCAGCTATTCATCACATTCCTCCAGGAACTTGGTACTTCTTTATCGTCGGTTGGCTGGAAGATTGTTTTTTTTGGAAGCCGCCAAGCTGTGTAAGCAGGATGTATCGGCAGCAATCCCGGGAGCTGAAAGGATTTTTCCGCAGGGTTTCTGTAACAAGATTTTTACAGCGCTTTTAAGCTTTTTTTCACATAGGTTTCACCAGTCACCGACGCACCTTTCTTTAACCTGCCGGGATCTAATGAGGCAGTGTTTGCTGGCGAGGCGGCGTGATGTGGAATTAAGACTGAGTCTTTTCGGGATAAAACGCTCGATCGATCTGAACCGCTTCGCTCGTTTTCGCAACGCTGCGGTGGTGCTGGCCTCGGCGCTGCTGGTCATTCCGCTGACCTTGTTCTTGTTGCGTCCCGCCACCGCGCCGGACCTGGCTCACGGCAATGTGGCCGGGGCACAGGCCTTGATGACGGGATGGGCCAAGGGCGACATCATCGTGCTGGTGCGCCACGTCGAGCGCTGCGATCACTCCTCGGCGCCTTGCCTGGTTGGCAACGATGGCATTACCGAGCGTTCTCGTCGTGTTGCCGAGAGCCTTGGGGCACAGTTCAAAAATCTTGGCCTGGGCAAGGCCGATATCTACCACAGCCCGATCCTGCGCACGGCACAGACTGCCAACTACATGTTCAACAAGGTTGGCGCGGGGGAAGACTGGTTGATCAGTTGTAAGGGCGTCATGCTGCGCGAGGCGCTTGCGCATAAAGTGGCCGGGCGTAACCTGATTCTGGTGACTCACAGCGAGTGCATGGAGCAACTGGAAAAAGACCTCGAGTTACCGCCTTCGACCCTGGGTTATGGCGCTTCACTGTTTATTTCCGCCGAAACCCCACAGACTCCCCGCATGCTTGGCTTCATCGACGCTTCCGACTGGAGTTCGGTGAGTACTCATTGAGTTTTTCCCTCTTCATTCTGAATCAGGATTCACCATGCAGACCGCCTCCCGCTACCGCTTTTATTGGGTGAACTTTGGTATTCCGCTGGCCTGCGCGGTCGCGGTGTTCCTGATGTTCGACATGACCAGCATCGACATCGCCTTCAACAATTACTTTTTTGATCCGGTGACGCAGACGTACCCGTTGGACCAGGTCCATCTGTTCGAAAAAATCACCCACAAATGGGCGCGGATCATTCCGAACTGGACCGGCGAAATTGCGATTATCGGTGCCTTGCTGTCGTTTCTCTGGCCGCGCCTGAAGGCTGAAAAACACTCGAAAATCATCGCTTTCCTGGAAAAAATCAAAGTCGCACCGGTACTGCGCTTTGCCACCCGCCATCGACGCGACTTTCTCTACGTGGTGTTCGCGTTCTCCATCAGCACCGGGGTCATTCACTACCTCAAGGGCCACACCAGCGTGTATTGCCCGGTCGAGACCACCCTGTACGGCGGCAAAATGGAGCACATTGAGTGGTATGAAAATTTCGACCTGCTCAAACCCGCCGGTGACGGTCGCTGCTGGCCGGGCGGACATGCGTCGGGCGGCTTCACCATGCTGGCCTTGTACTTCGTGGCTCGTCGTTATCGCTGGCGCTATTCCAAAGCGATCATGTACGGCTCGCTGACCCTCGGTTTCATCTATGGCACCACACGGGTACTACAAGGGTGGCACTACATGTCCCACACCTTCTGGGCCGGGATTTTCGTGTGGCTGGCGTGTTTGTTGACGGCGCTGGCGTTCTACGGGCGAGCGAGGCTGGAACAGCCCGTGCTCTCCAAAGCGCAACAACCGGTGCCGACGGCTCAGACTCAATCTGTGAATTGAGTTGTTGTTGAACCGCAAAACCCGCATCTCGAAAGGGGGCGGGTTTTTTGTTGCCCGAGGAAACCTTCAGTGAGTCTCGGATTACGAATTCGCAGGCAAAAAAAAGCCCGCGGGAGGGCGGGCAAACCGTAGTTTCTTGAATGAGCGAGTGCAATGTACAGGCTTGCGCGAGGGGGTGGGGTGAAGAAAAATTCATGTCGATCAAAACCCCCGCACCAGAGCCTGCGACACCGCTACGGCAAATGATCGGCGGCAAAGTCGGCTTCCGACCGTGCACGTAAACGGCCCTTGCGGCAGGCTTGCTGGAAGCGCTCGAAATCACGCTCGTTCTGCTCGGTATAACCCCGGGCATACTTATAGAGCGCATCGGCCAATGCCTCGCTCTTGCCGATGTAGCCGCTGATCACCGCCGCCTGCCCCGAAGACTTGGCGTGGGCGCGAGCCAAGGCCCGGCCGCAAAGCCGGCCGTAGGCCGCGAAGGCTTCGCCATCGAAGGTCTCGAGTTCGGCCGAGATTTTCATATCGCGCAATTGCCGCACATGGAAATGCCGCCCGCTGGGCCCGGTGGTCCAGCCGAGGAACAGGTCGCTGGCCGATTGCATCAAGCGTTGACCCTCGACCACCCGCTGCCCTTCATGCCGCACCCGCGACCTGGACTTCACATAGCCGGCGAGCACCGAGCGCCGCGCTTCCTTGAATTGCAGGAACAGCGGGAACTGCTGATCGTCGGTCAGCAGCGCCACCAGGCAACGGGTGCCGACACTGCCGACGCCCACCACTTTGAAGGCCATGTCCTGCACGTGAAAACGCGACAGCAGTTCACGGCGGTCCGCTTGCAGGGTGCCGCGATAGTCGCGCATGAAGGTGTCGTAGAGCGGGCGCCAGTCCGAGAGGCGCAACCAGTCATCATCGGCGTCCAGCAGCGTGGTGTTCTTGTGCAGGTGGAAAATTTCCGGCAGGTCATCGCGAATGATCAGACGCCCATGGGCGTCGCGATCACTGATTTTTGGCAGCAGTTCGGCATGGGTGCGACGCTCGGCTTTTTCGATGGCGCGTTCCACGTGTTCCAGGGTGCTTTTGTTGGCCTGCGCCAGCAAGTCGTTATAGCTGATGGATTCGTACCAGGTTTCCAGCGAACTTTGTTCGGCGCATTCGAGCATGGTTTTCTGATAGGCACTCACCACCTCATGGCAGATGCTTTCTTCAACCGACTCGCCATGGCGCAAGTCGCGGGCGGCCACCAGAAAACTCGCCACCAGGCGTTTCAAGTCCCACTCCCACGGCCCGGGATGGGCTTCATCGAAGTCGTTGACGCTGAACAGCAGGTTGCGTTCAGGCGTTGCGAAACCGCCGAAGTTCATCAAGTGGCTATCGCCACAAATCGGCGACACCAGCCCCATGTTCGAGGTGCCCGCCAGGTCGTGGGCCTGCAGCAGCGCATTGCCGCGATAGAAGGTGAACGGTGACACCAGCATGCGCCCGTAGCGCAGCTCCACCAGCGATTTGATGCGTCCCTCACTCGACGCCTTGATCAGCGGTATCGGGTCGCGATCGACATTGCCCAGGGAAGCCTGCGAACTGCGCGAGCACTTCTTGCGCGCATCCTTGCCTTGCTTCAAACGGTCGGTGAGGGTGGTCATGGGGGCCTATTCGACGGGTGTTGTAGGGCGTTTGCGAATGGAGTGTAGAAGGGCTTTGTGGGTTCGTGTTTGCCCGGCGACTGACCTGTCTGGCATCGGCATGTATCGATCCATCTCAAGCCTCTGCTTCGTCGAGTGGCGCGATGTTGTCCAGGGCACTGTTCACCAGCAATTGCGCCAGCACGGCCAGTTGCTGGATTGCCAGGGCGATGTTGCGACGTGAACTCTCAAGATCGCAGGCAAGGTCGGTGCTCATGACGTTGAGCGAGGCGAGGGTTTCGCTGGCGTGGGTGAGCAGGGACGGCGTGTCTATGTCGGGGCGGATGGTGAAGACGTGGCTGACGGGGTCGAGGTGATTGGGGTTGCGCAGGCGGGCGCTGATGGCGGGTTCGGTGGTTTTGGAGAGGTTGGATAAGTCGGGTGTTTCGGTTGTTGAGTCTGGCGGATTAGGGCTTTGCTTTTTCAAAATGGCATTCCTCACACTGTTGAAGAAGCTGCCATCCCCTGCTGTCAAACAGGATTGGGTGGCAGCTATACGCGGGTTGACAGACCGGAAGTGTAAGAACCCGGTGCACCCGAAGGTGCCCCGCGCACAGCCGCCATAATCGTGACTACATGCGTGAAAGCATGTCGCCTGATCTGGGAGGTGTGAAGAGTACACTTTTCAGCCTGTCAAAGCCGATCGCCGGTTTTAGGCGACCCCTGAAGGCTATCGTCGAGAAGCTGCGTCCGCCAGTTCATGAAAGGCGATGCGTTTTGCGGGAAATGTCCTAGGACGTGAGGAAGGCGTCGAGAAGGGCATCCGCTTGGATGCTGAGTCAAATCGATTCGTAGTAATGTCCTGCATGCAATACATTTGATCACCAATGTCACGGAAATCGAACATGGATCAATCTCTTCTGCTATCCCGCCTAGGGCGCCAAATACGTGAAAAGCGTAAGAGTCACGGGTTGACGCAAGCAAGAGTTGCCGAGCTTTCCGGACTGCCACGACAGAAAGTCATTGCCGTGGAACAGGGGACTTCCACCGTTGCCATGGTCGCGTATGCCCGAGTCTTGTGCGCATTGGATTGTGAGCTTTCGGTCATTCCTGCTGCATTGCCGACGCTTGAAGAGCTAGGCGAATTGTTCGAGTGAAACCACCTCATTGACGTGAACGCAACAGCTTACAAATCCGCCAATTTCACCGTGTGCTTGAAATGATGCTCCCAAAGCCTGACCCCCAACCCGCCTGTCCGGTCCAGCGATGACCCCACCGTCAAATCCGTAATCAACGTCGGTTGCAAACCCGCATCAAACAGCGCAAACCCCGCCGCCAGGCAGCAGGTCTCGGTCTGCAGGCCACACACCAGCACGCGTTCGACGTTGAGGCTTCTCAGGTAGTCGATGGTTTCCGGTGTGGGCGCGTAGCCGTGCTTGATAAAGATGCGGTCGGCCGGGATCAGGCTGTCATCGTCCGGCGCGGGGTGCCAGCCGAGCTGTTTTTCGAAGGGAGTTATGGATTCGTCATGGCGCTCGACCGTGGCGACACTGGGCAGGGTGCCGATGAGCGCCTGGATACCGTTGATCAGCCATTGCGGCGGGGCGAAGCCGGGTTGTACGTCGATGATCAGGAGGGCTTGGCGCATGGGCTACTCCGAGGTGATGGCAGTTTTAGGGGCGGCTGTGCACATAACGGCATTGCGCGACTGTCCATGTGACCCTATCGTCAGATTTTACCTGCCACAAAGTGCTTTTGTGAGTTGTGGGCGTACGATGTAACTCACGTTTTCGCTGAATGCCTGGGGGAGCGAACGAAGCGACCGAGCGATGTTGAATTGGAGAAAAGTCATGATTCACAAGCACTACTTGAAAGCCCTGGCGACGCTGCTCATCGCCGCTGGCGTGCAGTGGGTGACGTTACCCGTCTACGCGACCGAGCAGGGTGAACAGCGGCGTGAAGCTCGCGATACCAGGCAGGAAGGGCGATCCACTGCACGGCAAACCAAGGATGAATGCAGAAAGGGCAATGACAAGAGCAACGTGGAATGTCGCCAGGACAAGCGCAGTACCAAGCAGGATACCCGTCGCACGGCCCGGGATATCAAGTACTGATCGTTGGCCCGGGTCCAGCTTCCGACGGTTGCAGGGCTTGCGGTACAGCCAGAAACAACAAAGCCCGCACAAGGCGGGCTTTGTTGGTGTCTCAATTGGTGGAGCCGGGGGGATTTGAACCCCCGTCCGCCAGTACTCCGCTGTCGGTACTACATGCGTAGCCGTGTCTATTAAGTTAACCCTCAGCGACCCGACGGGCAGGGTGCTTTGGGCGAGTTGTGTAAGTTTTAGCCGCTTCGTCCACAACGTACTGCACGGCGATTCTGTTCTATATGACAATCACTTTGGGTTTACAGACATCCCCTGGTGATTGCTGGACCCGAAGGTACCAGAAGCTCAGGGCTAAGGCTGCTTACGCAGCGAGAGCGAATTCCTGGCCGTAGTTATCGTCATTGGCAACTATAAGTAGTTGCAACAGTGGATTTACGAGTTCTGTTACCAACTCGGCATGCACCTAAAGTTTCGCAACCGGCGTCGAATCCTAAACGGCCCCGAGCCTGATGCTCTGTGAATCAATTGAGCAGCAGGCCTGTACAGTGTACGTCATCACGCCCCGGAAGGCCAACCCGAAGGTTGACCGCCACAGATCATGGGGTTGGTTGGGTGCTCTGTCTGTCTGCGAGTGCCAATGCCTGGGTGGCCTCGGTGACGCATTTTTTGTCGTCTCCGGAGGCTTGTGAGGCTTCGGCGCTGGACATCAGCCTTTTGATCTCCATTGAGGTGTTTGTGGAGGTCGCCGGCAGCGCACTGACCTTGCCTTTGAGCTCTTGCAACTTGCTCGTACAAAGGTTGTTGTCCGCAGCAAATACAGGAGAGGCCAGCATTGCAGCTGAAATGAACAGGCCAGCGAGTGTGGTTCGTTTCATGGGTATCTCCTTGAGCTGATGGTCTCGGTGCTGTCGTAGGAGCGGACGGTCAAGCCGAGCCCGAAAAATCAGCCACGATCTGACGGGGCCTACCTCAAAGACTACGATTCAGCGCAAGAATTCGGTTTTTTCAGAAAATGTGCCGAGCTTTTCCAGCGATGGGGGTTACACATTTCCAGACCCCAGATGCAACAAAACCCGCAACTGGCGGGTTTTGGTTTGCTTCGTAGCGGGCGCAGCCGGGCTTTGTGAACTCCCGGCTGCCAGTACTCCGTTGTTGATGTACGTCTGCGCGGCCCGGAAGGCCAACCCGAAGGTTGGCCGTGAACCGGGTTACTTCCCGCCTTTTTTCGAGTCGGTGACGGCCTTGATGATGTCGTTGGTCTCGGCGACGCAATCATCAATGCCTTCCTTGGTGCCTTTTGCCTGGTCGGCCTTGGCTTGCTCGACGGAGGCTTTTACCTGCTCAGTCATTTCCGGAGGAATCTGTGCCTTGCCGTTTTCGATGGTTTGCAGGTTGACCGCGCATAGGTCTTTTTCGGCCGCAAACGAAGTGGAAGCCATGATGGAAGCAGCAACAAACAAACCTAACAGCACAGAACGATTCATGTGTTTCTCCTTGAACTGAAGGACCAGACTTTGCTGGCCATCAAATCGGTCTACCGAGTTTTGGGAAGGTCCCGCATTGGCGGGACTTGATCAGTGGACTGCGGCGGCACATCAGGGTTCTTTTTTCTGCTGTAGAACTGTTGATTCCGGCGAGAAGCATCAAGAGAGGCGCATTAATGTGCCAGCCTTGATGTCCAGATTTCAGGGCTCCCTAGCCTGGGTAACGCGGTCCACCAGATAGACTAGTCCGTGGTAGTCAATGCCGCCATGTTGCGTCAGACCGATCTCACAGGTGCGGCTGGTGGAAATCCCTTCGCTGCACTGTTGCACCGCGTCCTTGAGCGTGCGCAGCGAGTGGGCGTTCAGTTCCGGGGTGGTGAAGCCCTTGTCACCGGCGAAGCCGCAGCAGTGAATGCCTTCGGGAATGATCACGTGTTTGCTGCACTTGCGCGCCAGATCGATCAACGCCTGGCTTTCCCCAAGGTGCTGGGTGCTGCAGGTTACGTGCACGGCGATCGGCGCCTCCTGAGGCGTGAAAGCCAGACGATCCATCAAGTGCGTGCGGATGAAGCGTACCGGGTCGTACAGGTCCAGACGGACCTCGCCGAGGTCTTGAACCAGGCGCAAGGTGCAGGGGCTGGTGTCGCAGTAGATCGGGTCGAGCCCGCCACGGCTGGCGTGGAGCAGGGCGCCGATCAGTTCCTGTCGTTTGTGCTCGGCCTGTTCTGCATAGCCTTTGGAGGCGAATGGCTGGCCGCAGCAAAGGTTGTCCAGGTTGTCCGGGAACACTACCTGGTAGCCGGCCTTTTCCAGCAGGCCTCGGGTCTTGTCGTGCAACGACATTTGCTCCGTATCGCCCGCTGCCGGGCCCATGGCGCGGGATACACAGGCCGCCAGATAGATCACGCGCGGGCGTGCGTCCGTCACCGTCGGGCTGAAGCGAATGGCTTTTTCCGGTTGCGGCATCGCGTTGGTCCATTGCGGGACCTGACCCTTGGACAGGCGCGTCAACGTCGCCGACAACTTCGCCAATCTCGGCGCCCCCAGTAACATCCGCGCGCCATTGGCCACGTGCAGGGTGAAGCGTGCACCTTGCAGAGCCGTGGCGAAGTTTCCTTCAAGCCAGTTGGCGGTTTTCGTATGCGTCGCCTTCCGGCTACGCAGCTTTTTCACCAGCTCGCCGGTATTGATGCCTACAGGGCAGCGTTGTGCGCACAGGCCGGTGGCGGCGCACGTATCGATGCCTTGATAGTCGTAAGCGGCTTCGAGTTCGGACGTATCGATCCCCGCGCGTTTCTTCGCCTGAATGTCGCGCCAGATCACGATGCGCTGGCGCGGGCTCAGGGTCAGTCCTTTCGACGGGCAAACCGGCTCGCAGAAACCGCATTCGATGCACTTGTCCACAATCTCGTCAGCGGCGGGCAAGGGCTTGAGGTGCTTGAGGTGGATCTGTGGATCTTCGCTGAGCACCACGTCCGGGTTGAGAATGCCGTTGGGGTCGAGCAGTCGTTTGAGTTGCCACATCAACTGGTAGGCATCGCTGCCCCATTCCAGTTCAACGAACGGTGCCATGTTGCGCCCGGTGCCGTGTTCGGCTTTCAGCGAACCGCCGAACTCCACCGCCACCAGTTGCGCCACGTCGTCCATGAACGCCTGATAGCGTGCGACTTCTTCCGGGCTGTTGAAGCCTTGGGTGAAGACGAAGTGCAGATTGCCTTCCAGGGCGTGTCCGAAAAGGATCGCTTCGTCGTAGTGATGTTTGTCGAACAGTTCGATCAGGCGGTTGACGCCGATGGCCAGTTGCTCGACCGGGAAGGTGACGTCTTCGATGATGACCGTGGTGCCGGTCTTGCGCACTGCGCCGACGGCCGGGAAGGTGTCTTTGCGGATGGCCCAGAGACGGGCGTTTTCCTGCGGGTCTTCGGTGAAGTCGACCTGCTTTTCCACCGGGAACGCCTTCAGCGACGCCATGATCTGTGCCAGTTGCTCGTGCAGCAAGGTGGACGACGCGGCGCGGGATTCGATCAGCAAGGCGCAGGCATTGTTCGACAGATGCTGTACGAAAGCGGGCATGCCGGGTTTGTCCTGCACCGAGCGCAGGCTGCGTCGGTCCAGCAGTTCCACGGCTGATACCGGTTGGCTTTTCAGCACAGTCACTGCGTTGCAACAGGTTTCCACGTCCGGGAAAACGATCAGCGCCGAGGCCTTGTTCGGATGGTCGATCACCGTGTCGTAGGTCACGGCACTGATGAACCCGAGCGTGCCTTCGGAGCCCACCAGCAAGTGGCTCAAGATATCCACAGGCTCGTCGAAATCCACCAGGGAATTGAGCGACAGGCCGGTGGTATTTTTCAGACGGTATTTGTGGCGAATTTTCGCAGCCAGTTCGGCGTTTGCCCGGGTCTCGCGGCCCAGGATCGCCAAGCGCTCCAGCAGGGCGGCGTGGCTTTGGCGAAATGCCGCGACACTGGCGGCATCTTCAGTATCGAGGCGACTGCCGTCGGCCAGCACCAGACGAATGCCGGCCAGGGTGTGATAGGTGTTTTGCGCCGTGCCGCAGCACATGCCGCTGGCATTGTTGGCGACGATGCCGCCGATCTTGCAGGCGTTGATCGAGGCCGGGTCCGGACCGATCTTGCGGCCGAACGGTGCCAACCAGGCATTGGCCTGGGCGCCGATCACCCCCGGTTGCAGGCGGATTTGCGTGCCTTGGTCGCGGATCTCGCGGCCGTTCCAGTTATCCCCCAGCACGATCAGCACCGAGTTGCTGATGGCTTGCCCGGACAGGCTGGTACCGGCGGCGCGGAAAGTCACCGGCACCTGATCCCGTTGCGCCAGTTGCAGCAGCGCCACCACTTCATCTTCGGATTCGACGCGGATCACCAGTTGTGGAATCAATCGATAGAAGCTGGCGTCGGTGCCGAAAGCCAGGGTCGACAGCGGGTCATCGAAACGTCGCTCTTGGGGAATCAGTAGCTGTGCATCACGCAGGAAAGCGGCCGGTAGACTCATTGGTCCTCCAGGATCAGTACCACCAGGTCCTTCGGACCGTGGGCGCCGTACGCCAGCACTTGCTCGATGTCGGCGGTCTTCGACGGGCCGGATACCAGCAACGCGTTGGTCGGCATGCCCTGGGCCCATTCGAACTCCTGCTGCACCTGATAGAAGTTGTCGCGGATTTCACTGGCCTTGAGCAGGGCGAAATGCACCGGTGGCACCAGGCTCATCAGGCGCGGCTCTTCACGTGTCGGCCAGAGAATCAGGCTGCCCGTGGCAGCGATGGCGCCGAGGGTGGTGGTCAGGCTCGCCGGGGTGTCGTTGAACAGCTCGGCTTTCCATTCTTCAACCGGACGGTCGTAGGCCTTGAGCATTGGCAGGCCGGGATTATTCGCCCAGTGCTGCGTGATCCGTTGACCGTGGGGCGTTGTCGGTGCGATCAGCAGACTCGGCAACTGGCGGTCCCGCAGCAATTGCGCGAGTAGCGTCGGCCACTCTTGGCCGGACGTCAGATGAATTTCCGTGTGCACCGCTTCCATCAACTTGCGCAGTTGCGCAATGCGTTGCTCAGGCGCGTAGGTGTAAGGCTGGGTCACCAGATCGACATCGAAGTTGTCGGCCACCGGCGTGGTGCCTGTCAGGCTTTTGCGCAGTTTGGCGAGGATATTTTGCTTGGTGCTCATCAGCGGTCTCCCTGTTTGGCCAAATGTTCGCGGGCCATGTCATGCAGCGAGCGGGCGGCGGGTTTTGGTGCGCTGTGGTTTTGCGTCCACGGGCCGATGTTGCTCGGCGTGAGGGCGCGCAAACGGGTGGCGAAGAAACCGAACAGGCGATACAGCGTCGGCGAGCTGTTGAGCTTCGCCCAGGCATTCCAGATGAACCGCTCCTTGCGCGAATACTTGCTGCCCTGGCCACGCATCACTTGATTGGGGCTGTCCGGGGCCTTGACGTTTTCTTCCCGCAGGCGTCGCAGCAAAGCAGGGATCGGGATTTTCACCGGACAGACCTCGCCGCAGGCGCCGCACAGCGACGAGGCGCTCGGGTGATCCGGGACTTTCGCCAGGCCGACCATGTGCGGGGTGACGATTTTTCCGATAGGGCCTGGGTAAACCTCCCCATAGGCATGGCCGCCAATTCGGGTGTAGACCGGGCAATGATTCATACAGGCGCCGCAGCGTATGCAGTTCAGGGTCTGGCGCAGTTCGCTGTCGGCAAAGGCCTGGCTGCGGCCGTTGTCGAGCAGTACCAGGTGCACTTCCTGCGGGCCGTCGAGTTCATGCTCCTTGCGTGGGCCGGAGATCATGTTGACGTAGGTGGTGATCGGAATGCCCAGGGCCGAGCGGGTCAGCAGCGACAGCAGTGGCACTACGTCGCGCAGGTTTTCCACGACTTTTTCGATGCCGGTGACGGCGATGTGCACCGGTGGCACCGTGGTGGTCATGCGGCCGTTGCCTTCGTTTTCCACCAGCAGCAAGGTGCCGGTTTCGGCCACGGCGAAGTTGACGCCGGAGACGCCGATGTCCGCTTCGAAGAATTTCTGCCGCAGGACTCTGCGGCCGATCTGAATGAGTTGGTCTACGTCCTTGGTGTATTCCACGCCAAGTTTGTCGTGGAACAAGGACGCGACCTGACCGGCGTTCTTGTGGATTGCCGGCATGATTATGTGTGAAGGCTTCTCGTGGTCGAGCTGGACGATGTACTCGCCCATGTCCGATTCCAGGCATTCAATGCCCTGTTCAGCGAGGAAATGGTTCATCTCCATCTCTTCGCTGACCATCGATTTGCCCTTGATCACTTGCCGCCCCTCGTGAGCGCGGATGATCGAAAGGACGATGCCATTGGCCTCGTCCACCGTTTCCGCCCAGTGCACTGTCACACCGTTGCGGGTCAGGTTCTGTTCCAGTTGCTCGAGCAGGTCGGGCAACCTGGAGAGCGCGCGGGCACGGATTGCATTGCCCAGGGCGCGCAAGTGTTCTCTTTCATGGGCATCGCTGAACGCCGCTGCCCGTTTGCTCATCAGTGAATCCATCGCCTTGCGAAAGTTGCCTCGCAATTGCGCGTCACCCAGCGCGTTGTGGGCGCGGGTGCGGAAATCTTCTTCTATGGCAACCGTAGGAATAATCGTCGAGGTGCTCATTTCGCACCTCCGGTTCGCTGCCAGAGGAAACTGGCCAGATGCTGACCGCGTAACGCTTCCTGCTGTTTTTCCAGCGAGCCGTTGATGTTCATCAAACAGCCGCAGTCGGCACTCAATACCTTGTGCGCTCCGGACTCCTTCAGCGCCCGGGTCTTGTCAGCCACCATCGCGCCGGAAATGTCTGGCATACGGACGCTGAATGTCCCACCAAAGCCACAGCACTCACTTTCGTGATCGTGATTGACCCGCTCCACATTGCTCAACTGCGCCAACAACTCGCGGCCGTGCAGGTGGGTGTTCATTTCACGGCGTGCCGAACACGAGGTGTGCAGCGCCACTTTTACCGGCTCGCCGCTGTCCTTGAGTTGCACCTTGCAGACAAACAACAGGAACTCGGCCAGCTCAAAGGTTCTGGCCGCCAGGGCCTGAACCTGTTTCAACGTGTCCGGCTCGTCCTTGAACAAGTCGGCGTAATGTTCGCGCAGCATGCCCGCACAAGAACCCGACGGCACCACCACCGGATAGTCGCCGGCAAACAGCGCCAGTTGTGAGCGCGCCACGGTCCTTGCCTGTTCGGTGTAACCCGAGGTGTAGGCCGGTTGGCCGCAGCAGCTTTGCCCTTGCGGGTATTCGACACGAATGCCTTCGCGCTCCAGCAGGTGGATCGCATCCATCCCGGCTTCGGGGTAGAACAAATCGACCACGCAGGTCCCGAACAGGTAGACCCGTGACGGTTTTTCGCTGGGGTATTGCCGAGGCTCGGGCAGTGGCGGGGCGACACGGGTCGCATTCGGCACGGCGTTGTAAAAAAGCTCGCTCATCAGGCGGTCTCCGGGTGGTCCCGGTTATACGTCTGGTGAGGCTGCTGAATATAGTGATGGAAGCTTTCAGCAGCCTTACAGACCGGGGTGTGAATAGCGGACGCCGGGGGCGTGGCCCGGCGTCGGTTTTTATCGTGTTGCCTGTAGCCCTTAGTGCACCAGCATGCCGGTGAACCAGTAGGCCTGGGCCAACGTGATCAAGCCGACAATCGTTGCAAAGAATAGGCTGTGCTTGAGGGTGAAGCGGAACAGATCCGATTCTTTACCCACCAGGCCGGTCGCGGCGCAGGCCACGGCGATCGATTGTGGCGAGATCATCTTGCCGGTCACGCCGCCGCTGGTGTTCGCCGCCACCAGCAAGGTGTCGTTGACACCGATCTGATGCGCGGTGGTCGCTTGCAGCGAACTGAACAGGGCGTTGGACGAGGTATCGGAACCGGTGAGGAACACGCCCAGCCAGCCGAGGAACGGTGAGAAGAACGGGAAGGCTGCACCGGTGCCTGCCAACACCAAGGCCATGGTCGAGGACATGCCCGAGTAGTTGGTGACGAAGGCGAACGCCAGCACCATGCCGATGGACAGGATCGGCCAGCGCAGCTCGTAGAAGGTCTCCCTCAAAGTGGTAAGACCAATTTTGAGGTTGATCTTCAGCACCAGCATCGAGATCAGCGCCGAGAAGAAAATCGCCGTGCCGGTGGCGGAAATCGGGTCCAGTTTGAACACTGCCGGTATAGCCGTTGGCGCAGCCACGATCGGCGCGACCTTGATCACCATTTGATCAAGATGCGGGATCGCAAAGTTGAACACGAAGCTATACATCGAACCGCCGGCGGCGAACATCGCCTTGAACGGCTTCAGCGTCCAGATGGTGACCAGTACGGTCAGGATCAGGAACGGCGACCAGGCCTTGAAGATTTCCCCGAGGCTGTAAGGCGAAGCCACGGTGGTGCGCTTCTGGCCGAAGCCACCGACGCTTGCGCTCACCACGGAGGCCGAGACGGCGCCGACGATGTGTTGGCCGGCGGCGCGTTTTGGTTGCCAGACTTTCAGGAACAGGGTCAGGGAAATCAGGCTGGCCAGGGCCGAGGTGATGTCCGGAAGTTCCGGGCCGATGAAGTTCGAGGTGAAGTACTGGGTCACGGCAAAGCTCAAGCCGGCCACCAGGGCTGCCGGCCAGGTTTCCCTCACGCCGCGCAGGCCGTCCATCATGAACACCAGCCAGAACGGCACGAACAGCGACAGCAGCGGCAGTTGGCGGCCGGTCATGGCGCCGATCTTGAACGCGTCGATGCCGGTGACTTGTCCGGCAACGATGATCGGAATACCCAAGGCGCCGAAGGCCACCGGCGCGGTGTTGGCGATCAGGCACAAGCCGGCGGCGTACAGTGGGTTGAAGCCCAGTCCTACAAGGAGTGCGGCGGTAATCGCCACCGGTGCGCCGAAACCGGCGGCACCTTCCAGGAATGCACCGAAGCAGAAGCCGATCAGCAGCACCTGCAGGCGTTGGTCATCGGTGATCGACAGGACCGAACTGCGGATGACTTCAAACTGCCCGCTCTTGACCGTCAGTTTGTAGAGGAACACCGCTGCCACGATGATCCAGGCAATCGGCCACAGGCCATAAGCGAAGCCATACCCGGCGGCGGCGAACGCCATATCGACCGGCATCTGGAAAGCGAAGATCGCCACCAGGATCGACAAAGCCAGGGTAATGCTGCCGGCCACATGCCCTTTGAGGCGGAACACGGCCAAAGCCAGGAAGAAAAACACGATGGGGATGACGGCTGCGAGTGCGGACAGGCCGAGGCTGCCGAGCGGGGTATAGAGCTGTTGCCAGGTTTGCATATGGGGTGGCCCCTAATTGTTGTTGGTCAGGCACTGATCAGCGTTCTTGGATAATTGGTAAGACCAATTTACAATCGCTGTTGGCTAGGGTAAAAGCCTTGTAGGCGGTGTGTCAATTTGCCGCCCTAAAACTTTTGTCTTATGCGAAGTGCGCAGGTCGTCCGTCTGGTATGACCAAATGCGTTGTGGCAGGTGCTGGCGCGGCGCCGATAGGCCAGAATAGAGCCCCGGCGAGCCGTCGGATCGTGGAGAAGTCGAGTTATGGGGTTTGATCAGATTCGTCAGCGCCGTTTGTCTGACGATATTGTCGAGCAGCTTGAGGGCATGATCCTCGAGGGCACGCTCAAAGCGGGTGAGCGCTTGCCGGCCGAGCGCGCGCTGGCCGAGCAATTTGGCGTGTCACGCCCTTCATTGCGCGAAGCCATTCAGAAGCTGACCGCCAAGGGCCTGCTGGTCAGTCGTCAGGGTGGCGGCAACTATGTGGTGGAATCGCTGGGAACCACCTTCAGCGATCCTTTGTTGCAGCTGCTGGAAAGCAACCCCGAGGCGCAACGCGATCTGCTGGAGTTTCGCCATACGCTGGAAGCGTCTTGCGCTTACTACGCGGCGCTGCGTGCTACGGATGTGGATCGCGAGCGGTTGACCGCGGCATTCAATGAATTGCAGGACTGTTATTCGCGTCACGAACAGGTGAGTCGTGCCGAAGAGGGTGCGGCGGATGCCAGGTTTCATCTGGCGATCGCCGAGGCCAGCCACAATGCCGTGTTGCTGCATACCATTCGTGGGCTGTTCGACCTGCTCAAGCGCAACGTGGTGACCAACATCGGTGGCATGTACAAACAACGCACTGAAACCCGCGACATGCTGATCATGCAGCATCGGGAGTTGTATCAGGCGATTATCGAGGGGCGGGCGGAGCAGGCGCGGGAAGTTTCCAGTCGACACATTCTGTATGTGCAGGAAGTGCTGGAAGAGGTGCGTCAGGAAGTGCAGCGCATGGCCCGGGCGGAGCGGCGCAAGGGGATGTAGCCAGTCGGTTCTATATCGTTTGTGAGATTGCTTTCGCGGGCAAGCCCGCTCCCACAAGGTCTGTGGCTGCCAATAGTTTTTGCGGCAACCCTGAAACCCTGTGGGAGCGGCGGTGCGGCGATCCGACTTGCCCGCGAAGGGGACCTCAAGGCGAAAGAATTACTCTTCCTTGCCCTTGTTGCGCACCGCACGCTGCAATTCGCGACCGGCGTCGCGTTCGCGTTCGGTATCGCGCTTGTCGTATTCCTTCTTGCCCTTGCCCAGGGCGATCTCGCACTTGACCATGTGCTTGCTCCAGTACCAGGACAGGCACACGCAGGCGTAACCCTTTTGCTGCACGGCAGCGGCCAGCTTTTCCAGCTCGCGCCGGTTGAGCAGCAACTTGCGGGTGCGCACCGGGTCAGCGATGACGTGGGTACTGGCGGTCGTCAGGGGCGTGATGTGGCTGCCGAGCAGCCAGGCTTCGCCATCCTTGAGCAGCACGTAGCTGTCAACCAGCTGCAGCTTGCTTGCCCGCAGACTTTTTACTTCCCAGCCGGCCAGGACCAGACCAGCCTCGAAACGATGTTCGATGAAGTAATCGTGTCGCGCCTTTTTGTTTTGCGCGATGGTCCCTGTTGGGTGTTTCTTCTGTTTAGCCATAGGGGCGGCATTATAGGGAGTTGCACGCGAGTCGGCTACGGTGTTGCTACGTGCTTGAGCAGGTTGATTGAATCCCGGACAATGCGGCCTCTTTTTTGAACGCTTGGGCGTGATAACGATGTCGACAGACAAGGTTTCTGTCCACGGCAGTTGGGCTAGCCGCTGGGTCTTCATACTCGCCGCGACCGGTTCGGCCGTGGGGCTGGGTAGTATCTGGAAATTCCCGTACATGGTCGGCGTCTATGGCGGCGGTGCCTTCGTGCTGATGTTTCTGGCCTGCATCGCGCTGATCGGAGTGCCGGTCATGCTGGCGGAAACCCTGATCGGCCGGCGTGCCCGGCAGAGTCCGGCCAATGCCTTGAAGATACTGGCGGTGGAGGCGGGGCACTCGGCCAAATGGTCCTGGGGCGCGTTTGCCGGGATGATCACGGCGTTGCTGATACTGTCGTTCTACAGTGTGGTCGGCGGCTGGTCGCTGGACTACATCATCGACATGGGCCGTGGCGACTTCCAGGGGGCGACGCCTGATCAGGTGGGGGCTTACTTCGGCAATGTGATCGCCGATCCCTGGCGCCTGACACTTTGGCACACGATTTTCATGCTGTTGTCCGCGGTGGTGATCGCCAAGGGCGTGGTTGCCGGGCTTGAACGCAGTTTGCGCATCATGATGCCGCTGCTGTTCGTGATGATCCTCGTGCTGCTGGGCTACAGCATGACCACCGGGCATTTCATGGAAGGCGTGCATTTCATGTTCGACTTCCACCCGGAAAAGGTCCTGGATGGCTTGCTGCCCGCGATGGGGCATGCGTTCTTTTCCCTGAGCGTGGGCGTCGGCTCGATCATGATCTACGGGGCCTACATGCCGAAGAACTCGTCGATTTCAGGGACGGTTGTTGGTGTGGCGCTGCTCGATACCTTCGTTTCCCTGGTGGCCGGCCTGGCATTGTTTCCGATTGTTTTCGCGGCGGGCCTGAATCCGAGCGAAGGGCCGGGGCTGATGTTCGTCAGCCTGCCCTTTGCCTTCGGTAACGTGGCGTTCGGGCAATTGATGGGGGTGGTGTTCTTCGTGCTGGTGGCGGTCGCTGCCTGGAGTTCGGCGATTTCCCTGCTGGAACCGATGGTGGCCTACCTGGTCGAGCGCACTAAAGTGAGTCGTGCCTGGGTCACCTTCTGGCTGGCGTTCAGTTGCTGGTTTGTCGGCCTGGGCACGGTGTTCTCCTTCAATATCTGGAAGGAGGCCAAGTTCTTCGTGAACGAAGGCGGGATGTTCCACCTCTACCAATGGGGAGCAACCGGTGGCCTGGACTTCTTCGGTGTGATCGATTTCTTCACCTCGCGACTCATGTTGCCGCTTGGCGGTTTGTGTTTCGTGGTGTTTGCGGGCTGGATCATGGGGCGTGAAGCGGTGCGCGACGAGTTGTCGATCCGCAACCCTGTGCTGTTTGGCCTGTCCTTGTTCTTGATGCGCTATGTGGCGCCCATCGGCATTCTCGTAGTGTTTGCCGCCCAGCTGTGGAAGTGACGCTGACATGACGACACACATTTCACGTTCGGCCTTGCTGCCGTACCCGGCGCAAGCGCTGTATGACCTGGTCAACGACGTGGCGCGCTACCCGGAGTTTCTGCCGTGGTGTTCCTCGGCCGAAGTCCTGGAGAGCTCACCCGAGCATATGCGGGCGAGCGTCGGCGTGGCGAAGGGCGGCCTCAGCCAGCATTTCGTCACGCGAAACACGCTGGTTCCGGGGCAGTCGATCGAAATGAACCTCGAAGAGGGCCCTTTCACCCAATTGCATGGCATCTGGGTATTCAAGGCGCTGACTGACAAAGCCTGCAAGATCAGCCTCGATCTGTCGTTCGATTATGCCGGGCCGCTGGTTCGTGCCACCTTGGGGCCACTGTTCAATCAGGCGGCGAACACTTTGGTGGATGCGTTCTGCCAGCGCGCCAAGCAGATACATGGTTGAGGTCATGATTGAAGTCGAGGTGGTCTACGCGGCCGTAGACCGTCAGGTGCTGCTGACAGTGGCCGTGCCTGTCGGAACGACCGTGCGTGCGGCCTTGCTCAGGTCGGCCGTGGCTGAAGAATTTCCGGAGCTGGATCTGACCCATTGTCCTGTGGGGATCTTCGGCAAGGTGGTGGCTGACCCGGAGAGTCGGGCAGTCCAGGCCGGGGATCGCATCGAGATTTACCGCCCGTTGCTGGCCGATCCGAAAGAGGTGCGCCGACTGCGGGCGGCGAAAGCTGCCGAGGCCAAGGCGCGGAATCAGTGAATGGCTGAAACGCCAGACAATAAAAAGCCCGGGTATGCCGGGCTTTTTATTGCGTCGCAAATTATTGCGGCGAGGTATCCAGTGGTTGCGGCGTCGGGACCGGAACGGTTTCTACACCGTCGACGTCCTTCTGGATCTGATCCAGCAACGAACCTGGCTTGACCGGTTTTTCCGGTTTTGGCTTCTCGACGTTTTCTGCCGGGGCCGTCACCGTCGTGCCGCTGTCCTTGCCGAGAATGGCTTCGTCACGGCTCACCCCTGGCATGAAATCACCAGAGAGGCTGACAAGCTGATCATTTGGGTTGAAGATAACGCTGATGCGTTCCTGTTGGCGTTCACCGCCACCCGGTTGCAGGCTGTACAGATAATCCCAGCGATCGGCATGGAACGTGTCAGTCAGCAGAGGGTTGCCCATGATAAACCGTACTTGCTTACGGGTCATTCCCGGGCGTAACTGGTCTATCATGTCCTGCGTGACGACATTGCCCTGCTGGATGTCGATTTTGTAAACCCCGGGGAATGAACAACCGGCGAGTGCGAGCAGTCCCACAAAGGTGAAACTGGTTAGCAAGAGCTTGGTGTTTTGCATCGGTGGGCGACTTCCACTATCTTGGCTGGGACAACGTAAACGCCGATCATACCCGCATTAAGAGAAGCTGCGAAGCAGCATCGCGAGAAAGCTGACCATGGTTGAAAATAGCGAACTACGCAAAGCCGGCCTCAAAGTGACCCTGCCACGGGTCAAAATTCTGCAAATGCTCGATTCCGCCGAGCAGCGCCACATGAGTGCCGAGGATGTCTACAAGGCCCTTATGGAGGCTGGTGAGGACGTCGGTCTGGCCACGGTTTACCGTGTACTGACCCAGTTCGAGGCAGCTGGCCTTGTGGTGCGGCACAACTTCGACGGAGGCCATGCGGTCTTCGAACTGGACGACGGAAAGCATCACGACCATATGGTCAACGTCGAAACCAGCGAAGTGATCGAATTCTTCGACGAAGAAATCGAGCGGCTTCAGAAAGCAATCGTCGACAAGTATGGCTTCGAGATGGTTGATCACAATCTGGTGCTGTACGTGCGCAAGAAAAAGTAAGCATGTCGCGCGAACTTGAGGTTCGCGAAACGAACGAAGGCGACCCCAGGGTCGCCTTCGTGCTTTCTGCTGTGCTGGTTTGCACATGGATCCTGTAGGAGCTGCCGCAGGCTGCGATCTTTTGATCTGTGCTTTTAGAAAGGGCAACGTCAAAAGATCGCAGCCTGCGGCAGCTCCTGCAGGGTTCGTTTTAGATTTTTGCAGTGACGACCATTTTCTTGGCGTGAGCCAGGGATTCCTTGGTGAGATCTATGCCCCCCAGCATCCGTGCGACTTCTTCGACGCGGTCGTTTTTGCTCAGTTTGGAAACGGCCGTGCGGGTGGCATCTTCGCCGCGCACTTTATGCACAAATAGATGTTGATGACCTTGCGCCGCCACCTGCGGCAAGTGGGTCACGGTCAGTACCTGCCCACGCTCGCCGAGCCTGCGCAGCAGCTGGCCGACGATTTCCGCGGTTGGACCGCCAATGCCGACATCGACTTCGTCGAACACCAGGGTCGGTACACGGGAGGTCTGCGCGGTGATCACCTGGATCGCCAGGCTGATCCGTGACAGTTCGCCTCCGGATGCGACTTTTGCCAAGGCTTTCAATGGTTGGCCCGGGTTGGCGCTGACCAGCAGTTCAACCTGTTCAAGTCCGTTAGGCAGCAGTTCGTCGCTGCTGTTTGGGCGCAGTTCGATGGTGAAGCGCCCGCCTGGCATGCCCAGGCGCTGGATTTCCTGTTCCACGGCGCTGGCCAGGCTGCTCGAGGCTTGATGACGTAGGTCGCTCAGTTCCCGAGCCTTTTCCTGATAATGGCGAGCGTATGAAGAGAGCTCGTCGCTCAGCCGCTCGATGGATTCGTCGTTGGCGTTGAGGGTTTCGATTTCATCCAGCAGTTTCTGCTGCATCTCGGCGACTTCGGTCGGCTGGATGCGGTGTTTGCGCGCCAGGGTGTAGATCGCGTCGAGGCGTTCTTCGAGGTATTGAAGGCGCGACGGATCGGCATCGAAGTTGTCGAGGAAGCGGTTGAGCTCACCTACGGCCTCTTCAACCTGGATCTGTGCGCTGGTCAACAGGCTGCTGGCCTCGCCCAGCGCACCGATCGAGCTGTTCACGCTCGACAGGCGGTTGAGGCTGGCGGTGAGGGCATTCAGTACATTTCCGGAATCACTTTCACTGCATTGCTCGACGACTTGCCGGCAGATCCCGAGCAAGGTCTCGGCGTTGGTCAGGTTCTTGTGTTCCTGTTCCAGTTGCTCCAGCTCGTTGTCGCCAAGGCCAAGGTTCTCCAGTTCTTCGAGTTGATAGCTGAGCAGCTGATGGCGGGCGCGTTGCTCGTCGCCGGAGTTGGAGAGTCGCTCCAGCTCCTGGCGAGTCTGGCGCCAGCGCTGGGCGGCGAGTTGAACCTGGCGGGCCAGATCGGTCGCGCCGGCATATTCATCGAGCAGGCGACGGTGGGTATCGGTTTTGAGCAGGGATTGGTGTTCGTGCTGGCTGTGAATGTCGATCAGCAGCTCGCCCAGCGCTTTGAGGTCGCCAAGCGGGCAGGGCGTGCCGTTGATGTAGCCGCGCGAACGTCCTTCGGATGTGATGACCCGGCGCAGGATGCACGGGCCGTCGTTCTCGAGGTCGCGCTCGGCCAGCCAGGCGCTGGCTTCCGGAATGTCGACCAGATCGAAGGTGGCCAGGATATCGGCCTTGTCGGCGCCGGGGCGGACCACGCCGCTGTCGGCGCGATCGCCCAGGGTCAGGCCCAGCGCATCGAGCATGATCGACTTGCCCGCGCCGGTTTCCCCGGTGATCACGCTCATCCCGCGATCGAGTTCGAGATCGAGATGTTCAACGATGGCGTAGTTGTGTACGGACAGGTGCACCAGCATATGGGCCGCTCCCAGGTGTTAGGTCTGGTTATTTATACAGTGTTTTGTTTCTGGCTGACAATGCCCCTCGTTAGCTCGATTCGCTCGGTCCGACGAAAGCCTTATCGCGACCGGGAATGACAAAGCAGTTGTTTTTTGTAGGGTTGATCGTCGGACCCCCTTGAAGCCGGATTTTGCGGCCCCATATAGCTGGGCAGAAGCGCGAGTTGAGCTCGCGGACGAAATTGAAAGGAGAAATCTATGGCTGACGAACAGACAGTGGATACGCAAAACCCAGACGCCAACCAGGCGCCCGAGGCTTCGGGTGATGACCTGGCGGCTCGTGTACAAGTGCTCGAAGAGCAACTGGCAGGCGCTCAGGATCAGGCTTTGCGTGTAGCCGCCGATCTGCAGAACGTCCGCCGTCGCGCCGAGCAGGATGTGGAGAAGGCTCACAAGTTCGCGCTGGAAAAATTCGCCGGCGACCTGCTGCCGATCGTCGACAGCCTGGAGCGCGGTCTGGAACTGTCCAGCCCGGACGACGAAAGCATCCGTCCGATGCGCGAAGGCATCGAGCTGACTCTGAAAATGTTCCAGGACACCCTCAAGCGCTATCAGCTTGAAGCGATCGATCCCCATGGCGAACCGTTCAACGCTGTTCACCATCAGGCGATGGCCATGCAGGAAAGCGCCGACGTCGAGCCGAACAGCGTTCTGAAGGTGTTCCAGAAGGGCTATCAGCTCAATGGCCGCCTGCTGCGCCCGGCGATGGTCGTGGTCAGCAAGGCGCCTGCGCCGGTTTCGCCTTCGATTGACGAGCAGGCTTGAAATCCGCCGCAAGGCCCCCATTTATAAGTCAAGCGTTTAAGTGCTACCGCAGTTAGCCACCACTGCTGCGGCAACCAAATCCAAAGTTTCGGGAGAGTGAACATGGGCAAAATTATCGGTATCGACCTGGGGACTACCAACTCCTGCGTCTCCGTGCTGGAAAACGGCAAGGCAAAAGTTATTGAAAACGCTGAAGGCGCGCGTACCACGCCGTCGATCATCGCTTACGCCAACGATGGCGAAATCCTGGTTGGCCAGTCGGCCAAGCGTCAGGCAGTGACCAATCCGCACAACACCCTGTATGCGGTGAAGCGTCTGATCGGTCGTCGTTTCGACGAAGAAGTCGTACAGAAAGACATTCAGATGGTCCCTTACAAGATCGTCAAGGCTGACAACAGTGACGCCTGGGTTGAAGTGAACGGCCAGAAAATGGCACCGCCACAAATCTCGGCTGAAATCCTGAAGAAAATGAAGAAGACCGCCGAAGACTACCTCGGCGAGACCGTGACTGAAGCGGTGATCACCGTTCCGGCCTACTTCAACGACAGCCAGCGCCAGGCGACCAAAGACGCCGGCCGCATCGCTGGCCTGGACGTAAAACGTATCATCAACGAACCAACCGCAGCCGCTCTGGCCTACGGTATGGACAAGGCCAAGGGCGATCACACCGTGATCGTTTACGACCTGGGCGGTGGTACTTTCGACGTTTCCGTGATCGAGATCGCTGAAGTCGATGGCGAGCACCAGTTCGAAGTACTGGCCACCAACGGTGACACGTTCCTGGGTGGTGAAGACTTTGACATTCGTCTGATCGACTACCTCGTCGACGAATTCAAGAAAGAAAGCGGCATGAACCTCAAGGGCGACCCGCTGGCCATGCAGCGCCTGAAAGAAGCTGCTGAAAAAGCCAAGATCGAACTGTCCTCGAGCCAGTCGACCGACGTGAACCTGCCGTACATCACTGCAGACGCCACCGGTCCCAAGCACCTGAACGTGAAGATCTCCCGCGCCAAGCTCGAAGCGCTGGTGGAAGACCTGGTTCAGCGCACCATCGAACCTTGCCGCATCGCAATGAAAGATGCCGGTATCGACGTTGGCGCGATCAACGACGTGATCCTGGTGGGCGGTCAGACCCGTATGCCACTGGTTCAGAAGCTGGTGACCGAGTTCTTCGGTAAAGAAGCTCGTAAAGACGTCAACCCGGACGAAGCGGTTGCCATGGGTGCTGCCATCCAGGGTGCGGTACTGGCCGGTGACGTGAAAGACGTTCTGCTGCTCGACGTCAGCCCGCTGACTCTGGGTATCGAAACCATGGGTGGCGTGATGACCGCGCTGATCGAGAAAAACACCACGATTCCTACCAAGAAATCGCAAGTGTTCTCGACTGCCGACGACAACCAGGGCGCCGTGACCATCCACGTGCTGCAGGGCGAGCGCAAGCAAGCCGCACAGAACAAGTCCCTGGGCAAGTTCGACCTGGCCGACATTCCACCTGCTCCACGTGGTGTGCCGCAGATCGAAGTGACCTTCGACATCGACGCCAACGGCATCCTGCACGTAGGTGCGAAGGACAAGGCTACCGGCAAGACTCAGTCGATCGTGATCAAGGCCAACTCCGGTCTGTCCGACGAAGAAATCGAGCGCATGGTGCGTGATGCCGAGGCGAACGCCGAGGAAGACCGCAAGTTCGAAGAGCTGGCCGCTGCCCGTAACCAGGGCGACGCACTGGTTCACTCGACGCGCAAAATGGTTGCCGATGCCGGCGATAAAGTGACTGCCGAAGAGAAGACTGCAATCGAAGCGGCTGTAGTTGCCCTGGAAGCCGCCGTTAAAGGCGACGACAAGGCTGCTATCGACGCCAAGGTTGAAGAGCTGTCGAAAGTCTCCGCTCCAGTGGCGCAGAAGATGTACGCCGAACAGGCTCAGCCTGCTGAAGGCGCGGCACCGCACGCTGAATCGGCTGAAAAGGCTGACGACGTTGTCGATGCCGAGTTCGAAGAAGTCAAAGACCACAAGTAAGTTGTTGGTCGGCCGGTTGACTGCCTTTAGGCGGTGACTGGTAGGATGTCGCCGCGCGGGAGCTTGCTCCCGCGTTGGCGTATCTGGAATACGCGAATTTTTACAGCATGCGACGAAGTTCGGATGCTGCTGGCATGGCCGGGAATGCTCCTGCTTTCCGAGCCGAAAGTGCCACTTTGAAACAAAGACCAGGATCGTTGAATTGACGTGAGTTGGGTCCGGGCCTGTATTGGGGCTCAACGAGTTCGGCAAACTCAGGAGGGTTTTGTCGGACGTCCTCAAGAGTGCAAAGACTTATGGCAAAGCGTGACTATTACGAAGTGTTGGGTGTTGAGCGCGGCTCAAGCGAAGCGGACCTGAAGAAGGCTTACCGTCGCCTGGCGATGAAGCACCACCCGGACCGTAATCCCGATGACAAGGCGTCGGAAGAGATGTTCAAGGAGGCCAACGAGGCCTACGAAGTGCTGTCCGACTCCAGCAAGCGCGCGGCATACGATCAGTACGGTCATGCCGGTGTCGACCCGAGCATGGGTGGCGGCGGTGCCGGTTTCGGTGGTCAGAACTTCTCCGACATCTTTGGCGATGTCTTCAGTGACTTCTTCGGTGGCGGTCGCGGCGGTTCCCGTGGCGGCGCTCAGCGCGGCAGTGACTTGCGCTACACCCTGGAGCTGGACCTCGAGGAGGCGGTGCGCGGTACGACCGTGAACATCCGTGTTCCGACGCTGGTCAACTGCAAGCCTTGCGACGGCTCCGGGGCCAAGAAAGGTTCTTCGCCGGTGACCTGCCCGACGTGCGGCGGTATCGGTCAGGTGCGCATGCAGCAAGGTTTCTTCTCGGTGCAGCAGACCTGCCCGCGCTGCCATGGCCAGGGCAAGATCATTTCCGATCCGTGCGATTCCTGCCACGGCGAAGGTCGTGTCGAAGAGTACAAGACCCTGTCGGTGAAAGTGCCGGCCGGTGTCGATACCGGTGACCGCATTCGTCTGTCCGGCGAAGGCGAGGCGGGTGCCCAGGGTGGGCCGACCGGCGACCTGTACGTGGTGATCAACGTGCGCGAGCACGCGATTTTCCAGCGCGATGGCAAGCATCTGTTCTGTGAGGTGCCGATCAGCTTCGTCGATGCGGCGCTGGGTGGCGAGCTGGAGATTCCGACCCTTGATGGCCGGGTCAAGCTGAAGATCCCTGAAGGGACCCAGACCGGCAAGCAGTTCCGTGTGCGTGGCAAGGGTGTCGCACCTGTGCGTGGCGGTGGTGCTGGCGACCTGATGTGCCGCGTTGCGGTCGAGACGCCGGTCAACCTGAGCCGTCGTCAGCGTGAAATGCTCGAGGAGTTCCGTAGTTCGCTGGCGGATGACAACAGCCATTCGCCAAAAACCACTGGCTGGTTCGAAGGCGTGAAGCGCTTCTTCGGCGATTTGTAAGGAGGCAGGCATGCGACGTATTGCAGTGATGGGCGCCGCCGGGCGCATGGGCAAGACCCTGATTGAAGCGGTGCAGCAAACCCCGGGCGCCGGTCTGACGGCGGCGGTGGATCGTCCCGACAGCACGTTGGTCGGCGCGGATGCCGGTGAGCTGGCTGCGCTGGGTCGAATCGGTGTGCCGCTGTCCGGCGATCTGGATCGGGTGGTCGACGAGTTCGACGTGCTGATCGACTTCACGCACCCGACGGTGACCCTGAAGAACCTGGCTTTCTGCCGTAAGCACGGCAAGGCCATGGTCATCGGTACCACCGGTTTCAGCGTTGAAGAAAAGCAGTTGCTGGCGGAGGCGGGCAAGGACATTCCGATTGTCTTCGCGGCCAACTTCAGCGTGGGTGTCAATCTGTGCCTGAAACTGCTCGACACCGCTGCCCGTGTGCTGGGTGACGATGTCGACATCGAAATCACCGAAGCTCACCATCGCCATAAAGTCGATGCGCCGTCCGGCACTGCCGTGCGCATGGGTGAAGTGATTGCCGATGCGTTGGGTCGCGATCTGAAGAAGGTGGCGGTGTATGGTCGTGAGGGTCAGACCGGCGCCCGTGATCGCGAGACCATCGGTTTCGCCACTGTGCGCGCTGGCGACATCGTCGGCGATCACACCGTGCTGTTCGCCGCCGACGGCGAGCGTGTCGAGATCACACACAAGGCGTCCAGTCGCATGACCTTCGCCAAGGGCGCGGTACGTGCTGCATTGTGGCTGGACGGGCGCGAGCCTGGTCTTTACGACATGCAAGACGTGCTCGAACTGCGTTAAGATGCACCCGAAATCGGGCTCGCGCACAGCGTTTGAGCCCGGTTTTGTTCCGCCAAGCGACGCCCTGTCGCATTCTCCAGCCTTTAAGGCTCATTGGCGGTAGACCAAAAAAGCCTTTTTCTGTAAGCTACAGCTTTAGTGTGTCCACTAAAAGCGCGCAGAATAATTCAGTGAAGAAGCGGGGTGACGTGTCCATACGTCACTCCGCTTTTTTACAACCTGCGATCGCCCTTTCAGGCTTTATTTACGGGAGGTCTTCTTGACTAAGCCAGCCATACTCGCCCTTGCTGATGGCAGCATTTTTCGCGGCGAAGCCATTGGAGCCGACGGTCAAACCGTTGGTGAGGTGGTGTTCAACACCGCAATGACCGGCTATCAGGAAATCCTTACCGATCCTTCCTACGCCCAACAGATCGTCACCCTGACTTACCCGCACATCGGCAACACCGGCACCACGCCGGAAGACGCCGAGTCCAATCGCGTCTGGTCTGCCGGCCTGGTCATCCGTGACCTGCCACTGGTTGCGAGCAACTGGCGTAACACGATGTCCCTGTCTGATTACCTGAGGGCCAACAATGTTGTGGCCATCGCCGGTATCGACACCCGCCGCCTGACGCGCATCCTGCGTGAAAAAGGCGCGCAGAACGGCTGCATCATGGCCGGTGACAACATTTCCGAAGCCGCCGCCATCGCCGCCGCCCAGGGCTTCCCTGGTCTGAAAGGCATGGACCTGGCGAAAGTCGTCAGCACCAAGGAAAGCTACGAGTGGCGCTCGACTGTCTGGGACCTGAAAACCGACAGCCACGCGACCATCGAAGCCTCCGAGCTGCCATACCACGTGGTGGCCTACGACTACGGCGTCAAGGTGAACATCCTGCGCATGCTGGTCGAGCGCGGTTGCCGCGTGACCGTGGTGCCGGCGCAAACCCATGCTGCCGATGTGCTGGCACTGAAGCCGGACGGCGTGTTCCTGTCCAACGGCCCTGGTGATCCGGAGCCATGCGACTACGCGATCCAGGCGATCAAGGACGTGCTGGAAACCGAGATCCCGGTCTTCGGTATCTGCCTCGGTCACCAACTGCTGGCCCTGGCCTCCGGTGCCAAGACCCTGAAAATGGGTCACGGCCACCACGGTGCCAACCACCCGGTCCAGGACCTGGACAGCGGCGTGGTGATGATCACCAGCCAGAACCACGGTTTTGCGGTAGACGAAGCGACCCTGCCAGCCAACGTTCGCGCGATCCACAAATCGCTGTTCGACGGCACCCTGCAAGGGATCGAGCGTACCGACAAGAGCGCCTTCAGCTTCCAGGGTCACCCGGAAGCCAGCCCTGGCCCGAACGACGTAGCGCCATTGTTCGATCGCTTCATCACCGAGATGGCCAAGCGACGCTGATCGCTCGCCCTGATGTAGCAAAGCTTGAGGGTGGTCCCGAAACCGGCGGCCCCCTCAAGGCTTCACAGATTGAACAAGACGGCTTGCCGACTGACCTGCGGATTTGAGTGACAAACCCATGCCAAAACGTACAGACATTAAAAGCATCCTGATTCTTGGTGCTGGCCCGATCGTGATCGGCCAGGCCTGCGAATTCGACTACTCCGGCGCCCAGGCCTGCAAAGCCCTGCGCGAAGAGGGTTACCGCGTCATCCTGGTGAACTCCAACCCGGCCACCATCATGACCGACCCGGCCATGGCCGACGCCACCTACATCGAACCGATCAAGTGGCAGACTGTTGCCAAGATCATCGAGAAAGAGCGTCCGGACGCGCTGCTGCCAACCATGGGCGGCCAGACTGCTCTGAACTGCGCCCTGGACCTGGAGCGCGAAGGCGTTCTGGAGAAGTTCGGCGTAGAGATGATCGGTGCCAACGCCGACACCATCGACAAGGCTGAAGACCGTTCGCGCTTCGACAAGGCGATGAAATCCATCGGCCTGGCGTGCCCGCGTTCCGGTATTGCCCACAGCATGGAAGAGGCCAACGCGGTCCTCGAGAAGCTCGGCTTCCCGTGCATCATCCGTCCGTCCTTCACCATGGGCGGCACCGGTGGCGGTATTGCTTACAACCGTGAAGAATTCGAAGAAATCTGCGCCCGTGGTCTGGACCTGTCGCCGACCAAAGAGTTGCTGATCGACGAATCCCTGATCGGCTGGAAAGAGTACGAGATGGAGGTTGTCCGCGATAAGAAGGACAACTGCATCATCGTCTGCTCCATTGAAAACTTCGACCCGATGGGCGTGCACACCGGTGACTCGATCACCGTGGCTCCTGCACAGACCCTGACCGACAAGGAATACCAGATCCTGCGTAACGCCTCCCTGGCGGTACTGCGCGAGATCGGCGTGGAAACCGGCGGTTCCAACGTTCAGTTCGGTATCTGCCCGAACACCGGCCGTATGGTCGTGATCGAGATGAACCCGCGTGTATCCCGTTCCTCGGCACTGGCTTCGAAAGCCACCGGTTTCCCGATCGCCAAGGTCGCGGCCAAGCTGGCCGTGGGTTACACCCTGGACGAGCTGTCGAACGACATCACCGGCGGCAAGACCCCGGCGTCCTTCGAACCGTCCATCGACTACGTCGTCACCAAGCTGCCACGTTTCGCCTTCGAGAAATTCGCCAAGGCTGACGCGCGCCTGACCACTCAGATGAAGTCGGTGGGTGAAGTCATGGCCATCGGCCGTACCTTCCAGGAATCCCTGCAGAAAGCCCTGCGCGGTCTGGAAGTCGGTGTTTGCGGTCTGGACGAGAAGGTTGACCTGGCCAACCCGGAAAGCATGAGCGTGCTCAAGCGCGAGCTGACCGTGCCGGGCGCCGAGCGTATCTGGTACGTGGCGGACGCAATGCGCGCCGGCATGACCGTCGAAGACATCTTCGGCATGACCATGATCGACCCTTGGTTCCTGGTGCAGATGGAAGACCTGATCAAGGAAGAAGAGAAGGTCAAGACCCTGGGTCTGACCAGCATCGACCGCGATCTGATGTTCCGCCTCAAGCGCAAAGGCTTCTCCGATATGCGCCTGGCCAAATTGCTGGGTGTGACCGAGAAGAGCCTGCGTGCTCACCGTCACAAGCTGGAAATCTTCCCGGTCTACAAGCGCGTCGACACCTGCGCCGCCGAGTTCGCCACCGATACTGCCTACCTCTACTCGACGTACGAGGAAGAGTGCGAAGCGGCGCCATCGGGTCGCGACAAGATCATGATCCTGGGCGGCGGTCCTAACCGTATCGGCCAGGGCATCGAGTTCGACTACTGCTGCGTACACGCGGCACTGGCTCTGCGCGATGACGGTTACGAGACCATCATGGTCAACTGCAACCCGGAAACCGTTTCCACCGACTACGACACTTCCGATCGCCTGTACTTTGAGCCAGTGACCCTGGAAGACGTGCTGGAAATCGTCCGCGTCGAGAAGCCGAAAGGCGTGATCGTCCAGTACGGCGGCCAGACCCCGCTGAAACTGGCGCGTGCCCTGGAAGCCGCCGGCGTGCCGATCATCGGCACCAGCCCTGACGCCATCGACCGTGCCGAAGACCGTGAGCGCTTCCAGCAGATGGTCCAGCGCCTGAACCTGCGTCAGCCGCCAAACGCCACCGTGCGCAGCGAAGACGAAGCGATTCGTGCCGCCAGCAAGATCGGTTACCCGTTGGTGGTGCGTCCGTCCTATGTACTGGGCGGCCGTGCGATGGAAATCGTCTACGAAGAAGAAGAACTCAAGCGCTACCTGCGTGAAGCGGTTCAAGTGTCCAACGACAGCCCGGTGCTGCTGGACCACTTCCTCAACTGCGCCATTGAAATGGACGTGGATGCGGTCTGCGACGGCAAGGACGTGGTAATCGGCGCGATCATGCAGCACATCGAGCAGGCTGGTGTTCACTCCGGTGACTCCGCGTGCTCGCTGCCACCGTACTCGCTGCCGGCGCACATCCAGGACGAGATGCGCGAACAGGTCAAGAAAATGGCCCTGGAGTTGGGCGTGGTCGGCCTGATGAACGTTCAGTTGGCGCTGCAAGGCGAAGACATCTACGTCATCGAAGTCAACCCGCGTGCTTCCCGTACCGTACCGTTCGTGTCCAAGTGCATCGGTGTTTCCCTGGCGATGATCGCAGCGCGCGTGATGGCCGGTAAAACCCTGAAAGAGCTGGGTTTCACCAAGGAAATCATTCCGAACTTCTACAGCGTGAAAGAGGCGGTGTTCCCGTTCGCCAAATTCCCTGGCGTTGACCCGATCCTCGGCCCTGAGATGAAGTCCACAGGTGAAGTGATGGGCGTGGGCGACACCTTCGGTGAAGCGTTCGCCAAGGCCCAGATGGGTGCCAGCGAAGTGCTGCCGACCGGCGGTACTGCGTTCATCAGCGTACGTGACGACGACAAGCCACTGGTTGCGGGCGTGGCCCGTGATCTGATCAACTTGGGCTTCGAAGTGGTTGCCACTGCCGGTACTGCCAAGCTGATCGAGGCTGCTGGCCTGAAAGTGCGCCGTGTGAACAAGGTGACCGAGGGTCGTCCGCACGTGGTCGACATGATCAAGAATGACGAAGTCACGCTGATCATCAACACCACCGAAGGTCGTCAGTCGATCGCTGATTCGTACTCCATTCGTCGTAATGCCCTGCAGCACAAGATTTACTGCACCACCACCATTGCTGCTGGCGAAGCCATCTGTGAAGCGCTGAAGTTCGGTCCCGAGAAGACCGTGCGCCGCTTGCAGGATCTACACGCAGGATTGAAGGCATGAGCATAACGAAGTACCCAATGACCGTTCAGGGCGCTCGCGCCCTGGAAGAAGAACACACTCACCTGACCAAGGTCGTTCGTCCGAAGCTCAGCCAGGACATCGGTACGGCCCGCGAGTTGGGTGACTTGAAGGAAAACGCCGAATACCACGCTGCCCGCGAGCAGCAGGGTATGGTCGAGGCGCGGATTCGTGACATTGAAGGCCGGATTCAGAATCAGGTCATCATTGATGTCACGACCATTCCTCACACTGGCAAAGTTATCTTCGGTACCACCGTCGAAATCGCCAACGTCGAGACAGATGAAAGCGTCACTTACCACATCGTGGGTGAGGATGAGGCTGATTTCAAACTCGGCAAGATTTCGGTCGGCTCGCCCTTGGCCCGTGCCTTGATCGGCAAGGAAGAGGGCGATGTGGTCGCGGTGAAAACGCCAAGTGGCGTTATCGAGTACGAGATTGTCGAAGTTCGCCACATCTGAAGGCCGGCGCCCGTTTCATGCGGGCGCCACGCTTTGGCAGTTGACCCAGATGTTGTGGGTCGGTGGCTTGTGGTTGTTGCAAATCGGTCTGTTGCCGGTGCTGGGCCGAATTGGCCTGGCGCCGCTACTGATCGACGAAATTGCAGGCACGCTCAATACGTTGGTAGTGGGATTCGCTACGGCGTGTGTGATTTTTCAGGCTTTGGTGCTGATTAAGGCCGAGGGCCTTGTCAGTCTATGGCGGGATATTCGCGGGCAACTGCTGTTGATGGCGCTGTATGCGTGCGCGATGTACTTCGCGGTGCGTTTCGGCTGGCCGGATGCCGATCGTTGGCAGGCGTTCAGCTATCTTGTTCTGGGCTTTTCCGGGCTGGTGCTGGTGTTGCAGCCGATGCCGGGGTGGAGTGGCAGGGTGCGCGAAGCACACCCTTGACCCTTGCCATCACTTGAAGCGATGGACGTTCGACAGCTGCTTGTTGACGCTGAAGTTCTTGCGGTAGATCAGTGCCATCTTGCCGATGACCTGGACCAGGTCCGCTTTGCCGACCTTGCACAGCTCTGCAATGGACGCCAGGCGCGATTCGCGATCGAGGATGTTGAGCTTGATCTTGATCAGCTCGTGATCCGCCAATGCGCGTTCGAGTTCGGCTAACACACCTTCAGTCAAACCATTGTCTGCCACAATCAATACCGGTTTCAGATGGTGGCCAATGGATTTGTACTGTTTCTTCTGCTCTTGAGTGAGCGGCATAATCTGACCCCTGCGTCTGATCTTGTAAAAAGCGGCGGCCAGTTTACCCGAGCGAGTCCGGGACCGCCCAGTTAATCACGACCCGTTTTATTTCCGAGGTATCCCGTGGCCCGTTCCAAGACAAGCCTTAAGTGGCTGCAAGAACATTTCAACGACCCATTCGTCAAAATGGCACAAAAAGACGGGTACCGTTCCCGCGCCAGCTACAAACTGCTGGAGATCCAGGAAAAGGATCGCCTGATCCGCCCTGGAATGAGTGTAATCGACCTTGGTGCGGCACCCGGTGGGTGGTCCCAGGTGACCAGTCGTCTGATTGGAGGGCAGGGCACACTGATCGCTTCTGACATTCTTGAAATGGACAGCATCCCCGACGTCACCTTCATTCAAGGCGACTTTACCGAGGATGCCGTGCTGGCCCAGATCCTCGATGCCGTCGGAAATAAAGAAGTAGACCTTGTGATTTCCGACATGGCCCCCAATATGAGTGGATTACCGGCCGTGGACATGCCGCGAGCGATGTTCCTGTGCGAGTTGGCACTGGATCTTTCGACGCGGGTGCTCAAGCCCGGTGGTGATTTTTTGATCAAGATCTTCCAGGGCGAAGGCTTCGACGAGTTCCACAAGAGCGTTCGCCAGCAGTTCGAGAAGGTGCAGATGCGCAAGCCGACTTCGTCGCGCGACCGTTCTCGCGAGCAGTACCTGCTGGGCCGCGGTTTCCGCGGCCGCAGTGAGGAATGAGTGAATTTTCGATCGGGGTGATAGGATTTTTGTATTACGCCTTGT
The DNA here is from genome assembly GCF_059422045.1 of Pseudomonas sp. GW821-FHT02A08. Classification (NCBI taxonomy): domain Bacteria; kingdom Pseudomonadati; phylum Pseudomonadota; class Gammaproteobacteria; order Pseudomonadales; family Pseudomonadaceae; genus Pseudomonas; species Pseudomonas sp. GW821-FHT02A08. Next base: position 39,240 of record NZ_JBWKWD010000021.1, on the reverse strand, counting down.
CAGAATTAGCGAATATTGTGTAGGAAGTGTTTCACAAAGGGTTACAGACGGCGCCTGCCAAGTTGTAGGTAATGTAGTAAGTTAGGCCGGTGAATATCATGCGAAGCGCGCGTCAGTAGCGGAGCTTGCTTCAGAGGGTAGTTAATTGAACGATATGGCAAAGAATCTGATCCTGTGGTTGATCATCGCGGCTGTCCTGGTGACGGTGATGAACAACTTCTCCAGCCCTAACGAGCCGCAGACCCTCAACTATTCCGACTTCATCCAGCAGGTCAAGGATGGCAAGGTCGAGCGCGTGGCGGTTGATGGCTACGTGATTACAGGCAAGCGCAACGACGGCGACAGCTTCAAGACCATTCGTCCCGCGATCCAGGACAACGGCCTGATCGGCGACCTGGTGGATAACCATGTCGTGGTCGAAGGCAAGCAGCCTGAGCAGCAATCCATCTGGACTCAGCTTCTGGTTGCCAGCTTCCCTATCCTCGTGATCATCGCCGTGTTCATGTTCTTCATGCGGCAGATGCAGGGCGGTGCCGGTGGCAAGGGCGGGCCGATGAGCTTCGGTAAAAGCAAGGCGCGCCTGCTCTCCGAGGATCAGGTGAAAACCACCCTGGCTGACGTTGCCGGTTGCGACGAAGCCAAGGAAGAAGTCGGTGAGCTGGTCGAGTTCCTGCGCGATCCGGGCAAGTTCCAGCGCCTGGGTGGCCGCATTCCTCGCGGTGTGCTGATGGTCGGTCCTCCGGGTACCGGTAAGACCTTGCTCGCCAAGGCCATCGCCGGCGAAGCCAAAGTGCCGTTCTTCACCATTTCCGGTTCCGACTTCGTCGAGATGTTCGTCGGTGTGGGTGCCAGCCGTGTTCGCGACATGTTCGAACAGGCCAAGAAACACGCTCCGTGCATCATCTTCATCGACGAAATCGATGCGGTCGGTCGCCATCGTGGCGCCGGCATGGGTGGTGGTCACGACGAGCGCGAGCAGACGCTCAACCAGTTGCTGGTTGAGATGGACGGCTTCGAAATGAATGACGGCATCATCGTGATTGCCGCGACCAACCGTCCTGATGTACTGGATCCTGCGTTGCTGCGTCCGGGTCGTTTCGACCGTCAGGTCGTGGTCGGGCTGCCGGACATTCGCGGTCGCGAACAGATTCTCAAGGTTCACATGCGCAAAGTGCCGATGGGCGACGACGTTGCTCCGGCCGTGATCGCTCGTGGTACTCCTGGCTTCTCCGGTGCTGACCTGGCCAACCTGGTGAACGAGGCATCGTTGTTCGCTGCCCGTGCCGGCAAGCGCATCGTCGAAATGAAAGAGTTCGAACTGGCGAAAGACAAGATCATGATGGGCGCCGAGCGCAAATCCATGGTCATGTCCGAGAAAGAAAAGCAGAACACGGCTTATCACGAAGCGGGCCACGCCATCGTGGGGCGTGTCGTGCCAGAGCATGATCCGGTGTACAAGGTGTCGATCATCCCGCGCGGTCGTGCGCTGGGTGTGACCATGTTCCTGCCGGAAGAAGATCGTTACAGCCTGTCCAAGCGTGCATTGATCAGTCAGATCTGCTCGCTGTACGGTGGTCGTATCGCTGAAGAAATGACCCTGGGCTTCGATGGCGTGACCACCGGTGCCTCCAACGACATCATGCGCGCCAGCCAGATTGCGCGGAACATGGTGACCAAGTGGGGTCTTTCGGAAAAACTCGGTCCGTTGATGTATGCCGAAGAAGAGGGTGAAGTGTTCCTCGGTCGCGGCGGTGGCGGTCAGAGTGCAAGCTTTTCTGGTGAGACAGCCAAGTTGATCGACTCCGAAGTGCGCAGCATCATCGATCAGTGCTATGGCACCGCAAAGCAGATTCTCACGGACAACCGTGACAAGCTCGATGCGATGGCCGATGCCTTGATGAAGTACGAAACGATCGATGCCGAGCAGATCGACGACATCATGGCGGGTCGTACGCCTCGCGAGCCGCGCGACTGGTCGGGTGGCACGGGTACTTCCGGTACTCCGCCGGTGGTGCAGGATGAGCGTCCGGAAACACCGATCGGCGGTCCTGCTGCTGACGTATAAGGTTTGAAATGACTTCTGTTCAGTCCTCGACCCGGTTGCCTTGCGGCAATCGGGTTCTTGATTTGGCCCAGACGCATGTCATGGGTATTCTCAATGTCACCCCTGATTCTTTCTCCGATGGTGGCCAATACAGTCAGCACGACGCGGCCATGCGTCACGCCGAAGCCATGGTGGCGGCAGGCGCTACGCTGATCGACGTCGGTGGAGAGTCCACCCGCCCCGGTGCCAGGGTCGTATCGCCTCTCGAAGAGCTGGAGCGCGTAGCTCCCATCGTCGAGCGCATCAGTCGCGAGCTGGATGTGATCATATCGGTGGACACCTCAACGCCTGCCGTCATGCGAGAAACCGCGCGCCTGGGTGCCGGGTTGATCAACGACGTACGTTCGTTGCGTCGCGATGGTGCCCTGGATGCTGCAGCGGCCACCGGGCTGCCGGTCTGCCTGATGCATATGCTGGGCGAGCCGGGCGATATGCAGGACAATCCGCAGTATCAGGATGTCACCAGGGAGGTCGGCGAGTTTCTCGCCGAGCGTCTGCATCAGTGTTCTTTGGCGGGCATTCCGGCTGAGCGGGTCATTCTTGATCCCGGCTTTGGCTTCGCCAAAACCTTGCAGCACAATCTAAGCTTGTTCAAGCATATGGAAGCCCTGCATGCCTTTGGGCGGCCACTGCTGGTCGGTGTTTCGCGCAAGAGCATGATCGGTCAGGCCTTGAATCGGCCGGTCGGAGAGCGTTTGTATGGCGGTCTTGCTCTCGCGGCGCTGGCTTTGCAGAAGGGCGCGCGTATCTTGCGCGTCCATGACGTGGCCGAAACAGTGGATGTGGTGAGAATGATTGCCGCAGTGGAATCCGCCGAATAAGAATCATGGAGCATTTATGACTAGGAAATATTTTGGTACCGACGGTATTCGTGGTCGGGTGGGTCAATACCCGATTACTCCTGATTTCATGCTCAAGCTCGGCTGGGCTGCTGGCATGGCTTTCCGCAAGATGGGCGCCTGCAAGGTGCTGGTCGGTAAGGACACCCGGATCTCCGGCTACATGTTTGAGTCGGCGCTTGAAGCGGGCCTGACGTCGGCAGGTGCCGATGTGATGCTGCTGGGGCCGATGCCGACTCCGGCAATCGCCTATCTGACGCGCACTTTCCATGCCGAGGCAGGCATCGTCATCAGTGCGTCGCACAATCCCCATGATGACAATGGCATCAAGTTCTTCTCCGGCAAGGGCACCAAGCTGCCGGATGAAGTCGAACTGATGATCGAAGAACTGCTCGATACGCCAATGACCGTGGTGGAGTCGAGCAAGATCGGCAAGGTGTCGCGGATCAACGACGCGTCGGGACGCTATATCGAATTCTGCAAGAGCAGCGTGCCGACCGGCACCAGCTTCTCGGGCCTGAAGATCGTGATCGACTGCGCACACGGTGCGACCTACAAAGTGGCGCCGAGCGTGTTTCGCGAGTTGGGCGCTGAAGTCGTCGTACTGTCGGCGCAGCCCAATGGATTGAACATCAACGACAATTGCGGTTCGACCCATATGGGGTCGCTGCAGGCTGCCGTCGTGGCTGAGAAGGCCGATCTGGGCATTGCCTTCGATGGTGACGGCGACCGCGTTCAGATGGTCGATCACACGGGGGCGGTGGTGGATGGCGACGAACTGCTGTTCATCATTGCCCGTGATCTGCATCAGCACAACAAGCTGCAGGGCGGCGTGGTCGGAACCCTGATGAGTAACCTGGGGCTGGAGCTGGCCCTGGCGGACCTGGGCATTCCATTGGTGCGTGCCAACGTCGGTGACCGCTATGTCATTGCCGAGCTGCTGGAGCGCAACTGGGTCGTGGGAGGTGAAAACTCCGGGCACATTGTGTGCTTCAGTCACACCACCACGGGTGATGCAATCATTGCCGCGCTGCAGGTGTTGATGGCTCTGAGCAGGCGTGACGAAGGTCTGGCGCAATCCCGACAGGCGCTGCGCAAGTGCCCTCAGGTGCTGATCAATGTGCGATTCGGTGGTGGCGCAAGCCCTCTCGATCATCCGTCGGTCAAGGAGGCCAGCGAGCGTGTGACCAAGGCCATGGCGGGTCGCGGGCGGGTGCTGTTGCGCAAGTCCGGAACCGAACCACTGGTGCGTGTGATGGTCGAAGGCGAAGACGAAACGCAGGTTCGCGGCTACGCCGAAGAGCTGGCAAAACTGGTTACTGAAGTTTCTGCCTGAATTCGGCTTGCCAGCCATGATTGTGTTGGGTAACATCTGCGCCCACTTTGACCGACGAGGTACAGCATGCGTCGCCCTATGGTAGCTGGTAACTGGAAGATGCACGGTACCCGCGCCAGCGTCGCTGAGCTGATCGACGGCCTTCGTGACTTGGCCTTGCCGAGCGATGTTGATGTCGCGGTATTCCCGCCTTTGCTGCATATCAATCAAGTGATTGATGGTCTGGAAGGAAAGTCGATTTCGGTCGGCGCGCAGAATTCTGCGGTGGAATCCGGGCAAGGCGCGTTGACCGGTGAAGTTGCGCCGAGTCAGTTGGTGGATGCAGGTTGTTCCCTGGTGCTTGTCGGGCACTCCGAACGCCGCCAGATCATGGGCGAGCAGGACGCAGTGCTGATCCGCAAGTTCGCAGCGGCACAGGCATGTGGCTTGATTCCGGTGTTGTGCATAGGGGAAACCCTTGAACAGCGTGAGGCCGGAAAGACTCTTGAGGTTGTCTCGCGTCAGCTGGGCAGTATCATCGAGGAGCTGGGTGTCGGCGCCTTTGCCAGGGCAGTGATCGCTTACGAGCCGGTCTGGGCCATTGGCACCGGGCTGACTGCAACGCCGCAACAGGCGCAGGATGTGCACGCAGCCATTCGCGCCCAGTTGGCGGCAGAGAATTCTGAAGTCGCACAAGGTGTGCGGCTTCTATACGGCGGCAGCGTGAAGGCGGCCAATGCGGTCGAACTGTTCGGCATGCCGGATATCGATGGGGGCCTGATTGGTGGGGCTTCCCTGAATGCAGATGAGTTCGGTGCGATCTGTCGCGCCGCGGGAAACTGAAAAAATGCTGGAAACAGTCGTAGTCGTTTTTCATCTGCTGGGTGCATTGGGCGTAGTAGCTCTGGTTTTGCTGCAGCAGGGTAAAGGTGCGGATGCTGGCGCGTCTTTCGGAGCAGGTGCTTCAAATACTGTGTTCGGAAGCCAAGGTTCCTCTACCTTTCTTAGTAAGTTTACTGCTATACTTGCCGCAGGTTTTTTCATAACCAGCTTAGGGTTAGGTTACTTTGCTAAAGAGAAGGCTCATCAGCTGACTCAAGCAGGTCTCCCAAATCCAGCGGTACTGGAAGTTCCAAAGCAACAACCGGCTTCTGATGATGTCCCGGTGCTTCAAGAGCAAAAGTCGGCTACTCCAGCGACTGACGTGCCTCCAGCTCAAGAGCAGAAGTAAGAAGGGTTTCAAACGTAGTATTGCCGAGGTGGTGGAATTGGTAGACACGCAACCTTGAGGTGGTTGTGCCCATAGGGTGTAGGGGTTCGAGTCCCCTTCTCGGTACCAATTAGTCAGGAGAGCCCGCTGTTGCGGGCTTTCTTGCAGGTGGAAGGTTACATTGACCCTGTAGGGGATCGGTCGTATACTTCCGCCCCAGCTTTGTCGCGGGGTGGAGCAGTCTGGTAGCTCGTCGGGCTCATAACCCGAAGGTCGTCGGTTCAAATCCGGCCCCCGCAACCAGTTTAAGGAGCCCCTTTTAAGGGGCTTTTTGTTAGCTGGACACTTTCAACGCCGCTGTTCGACGGCGTTTCAAGGATGGGCGTTTCGCCCATTTTTTTATTTTGCATAGCATGCACATACATGCACTAGGGGGTTCAGGTGTCGAGCAAGCTAGAAGAGTTGCAGGCCTTGCTGGCCCCGGTGGTCGTGGCCCTAGGCTATGAATGCTGGGGTATCGAGTTTTCGGCTCAGGGTCGTCACTCGATGTTGCGCGTTTATATCGATAAAGAAGGCGGCGTGCTGGTGGACGATTGCGCCATCGTCAGCCGTCAGATCAGCGGTGTGCTGGATGTTGAAGATCCAATCTCCGTTGAGTACACCCTTGAAGTTTCCTCGCCTGGCATGGAACGCCCTCTGTTCACTCTTGAGCAGTTTGCAAAATTTGCCGGTGAACAAGTGAAGATCAAGCTGCGCTCGCCTTTTGAAGGACGACGCAACTTTCAGGGCCTTCTGCGCGGCGTAGAAGAGCAGGATGTCGTGGTGCAGGTAGAAGACCATGAGTTCCTGTTGCCGATCGATTTGATCGACAAGGCCAACATTATTCCCAGTTTTGACTGAGGCGTGCCAGATACTGCGGATCCCGCGGATCCAATGGCTTGCGAAAGGCGAGGCGTACGATGAGCAAAGAAGTACTGCTGGTTGTTGAGTCGGTATCCAATGAAAAGGGCGTACCGGCAAACGTGATTTTTGAAGCGCTGGAGCTGGCCCTGGCCACTGCTACCAAGAAGCGTTTCGAAGACGAAGTTGATCTGCGTGTGGAAATCAATCGCCACACGGGTGCATACGAGACATTCCGTCGCTGGACGGTCGTCGAAGAAGCAGACCTGGACGATCCGGCCATCGAAACCTGGCCGAGCAAGGTTGCTGAAACGCACCCTGGCGCCAAGGTCGGTGACGTCGTAGAAGAGAAGATCGAGTCCATCGAGTTCGGCCGCATCGCTGCACAGACTGCCAAGCAAGTCATTGTGCAGAAAGTTCGCGAAGCCGAGCGCGCTCAGGTTGTTGACGCTTACCGCGAGCGCCTGGGTGAAATCATCTCCGGCACCGTGAAAAAAGTTACCCGCGACAACGTGATCGTTGATCTGGGCAACAACGCCGAAGCGTTGCTGGCCCGTGAAGACATCATTTCTCGCGAAACATTCCGGGTTGGCGTGCGTCTGCGTGCGCTGCTCAAGGAAATCCGCACCGAGAACCGCGGCCCGCAGTTGATCCTGTCGCGTACCGCGCCGGAAATGCTGATCGAGTTGTTCCGCATCGAAGTGCCGGAAATTGCCGAAGGCCTGATCGAAGTGATGGCTGCGTCCCGTGATCCGGGTTCGCGCGCCAAGATCGCCGTTCGCTCCAAGGACAAACGCATCGACCCGCAGGGCGCTTGCATCGGTATGCGCGGTTCGCGCGTCCAGGCAGTGTCGGGTGAGTTGGGCGGTGAGCGTGTTGACATCGTTCTGTGGGACGACAACCCGGCTCAGTTCGTGATCAACGCCATGTCCCCGGCCGAGGTTGCGGCAATTATCGTTGACGAAGATGCCCACGCAATGGACATCGCCGTTGGCGCAGACAATCTGGCTCAGGCCATCGGTCGCGGTGGTCAGAACGTGCGTCTGGCCAGCCAGTTGACTGGCTGGACCCTGAACGTGATGACCGAATCGGACATCCAGGCTAAACAGCAAGCAGAAACCGGCGACATCCTGCGCAACTTCATCGACGAGCTGGAAGTCGACGAAGAACTGGCTCAGGTGCTGGTAGATGAAGGCTTCACAAGCCTGGAAGAGATTGCCTACGTACCGTTGGAAGAAATGCTCAACATCGACGGCTTTGACGAGGAAATCGTCAACGAGCTTCGCGCTCGTGCCAAGGATCGCTTGTTGACCAAAGCCATCGCTACTGAGGAAAAGCTGGCAGACGCCCATCCGGCCGAAGACCTGCTCTCGCTTGAGGGTATGGACAAGGATTTGGCGATGGAACTGGCGGTGCGCGGCGTAATTACCCGCGAAGACCTGGCCGAGCAGTCTATTGACGACCTGCTCGACATCGACGGCATTGACGATGATCGTGCCGGCAAGTTGATCATGGCCGCCCGAGCCCACTGGTTCGAGTAATTAGGCGCGGCCTGAGGAGAGAAGTGCATGACGCAAGTCACGGTGAAACAACTGGCCGATGAGGTCAAAACACCGGTAGAGCGCCTGTTGCAGCAGATGCGTGAGGCAGGTCTGCCGCACACCGCCGCCGAAGAACATGTGACTGACAGTGAGAAGCAATCGTTGCTGACTCACTTGAAAAGCAGCCACAAGGCGAAAGTGGAAGAACCACGCAAGATTACGCTGCAGCGTAAAACCACCAGCACCCTGCGTGTTGCTGGCAGCAAGAGCATCAGCGTTGAAGTACGCAAGAAGAAAGTCTTCGTACAGCGCAGCCCGGAAGAAATCGAAGCCGAGCGCAAGCGTGAACTGGATGAACGTCGCGCAGTAGAAAATGCTGCTCGTCAGAAGGCTGAAGAAGAAGCCAAGCGTCGCGCCGAAGAAGAAGCGCGTCGCCAGCCTGCTGCTGCGCCGACCGCTCAAGCCGAACCTGTTGCAGCGCCTGCTGCGGTGGCCGAGCCAGTTCGCGAAAGCGCACCGGTAGTGGCGGCAGCTCCAGCGCCTGCGGCCGATACCCGCAAGCGTGACGAACAGCGCCGTCCGGACAAGCCACGTGCCGACGACAACAGTCGTCGCGGTAGCGGCGATGGCGAGCGCAAAAACGCTCCGCATCGTGCTTCGGTCAAGGAAAAGGCTCCGGCTCCACGTGTTGCCCCGCGTACTACCGACGAAGAAAGCGATGGCTTCCGTCGTGGTGGTCGCGGCAAGGCCAAGCTGAAGAAGCGCAATGCCCACGGTTTCCAGAGCCCTACCGGCCCTGTCGTGCGCGAAGTGAAGATCGGCGAGACCATCACTGTTGGCGATCTCGCCCAGCAGATGTCGGTGAAGGCTGCTGAAATCATCAAGTTCATGTTCAAACTGGGTACTCCAGCGACCATCAACCAGGTACTGGATCAGGAAACTGCTCAGCTGGTTGCCGAAGAGCTGGGCCACAAAGTGACCCTGGTCAGCGACACCGCCCTGGAAGATTCCCTGGCCGAGTCCCTGAAGTTTGAAGGCGAGGCTGTTTCCCGTGCACCAGTCGTGACCGTAATGGGCCACGTTGACCACGGTAAGACTTCCCTGCTCGACTACATCCGTCGTGCCAAGGTTGCTGCTGGCGAAGCCGGTGGTATCACCCAGCACATCGGTGCTTACCACGTTGAAACCGACCGTGGCATGGTGACGTTCCTCGACACCCCTGGTCACGCTGCGTTTACCGCAATGCGTGCCCGTGGTGCCAAGGCGACCGACATCGTGATCCTGGTGGTTGCAGCGGACGACGGCGTGATGCCGCAGACCATTGAAGCTGTCCAGCACGCGGTAGCGGCTGGTGTGCCACTGGTTGTTGCAGTGAACAAGATCGACAAGCCAGGTGCTGACCTCGATCGCATCCGCAGCGAACTGTCGGTTCACGGCGTGACATCGGAAGAGTGGGGTGGTGACACGCCATTCGTACCGGTCTCGGCGAAGATGGGTACTGGCGTCGACGAACTGCTCGAAGCCGTATTGCTGCAAGCCGAAGTTCTGGAACTGACTGCCACTCCATCGGCCCCTGGCCGTGGCGTCGTGGTTGAATCCCGTCTGGACAAGGGCCGGGGCCCGGTGGCTACCGTTCTGGTTCAAGACGGTACGCTGCGTCAGGGCGACATGGTCCTGGTCGGTTCGAACTATGGCCGCGTTCGCGCCATGCTCGACGAGAACGGCAAGCCAATCAAGGAAGCCGGTCCGGCCATCCCTGTCGAGATCCTCGGCCTGGACGGTACCCCGGATGCTGGCGACGAGATGAGCGTGGTTGCCGACGAGAAGAAAGCCCGTGAAGTGGCTCTGTTCCGTCAAGGCAAGTTCCGCGAAGTCAAGCTGGCCCGTGCTCACGCCGGCAAGCTGGAAAACATCTTCGAAAACATGGGCCAGGAAGAGAAGAAGACGCTCAACATCGTCCTCAAATCCGACGTCCGTGGTTCGTTGGAAGCGTTGAACGGTGCCTTGAATGGCCTGGGCAACGACGAAGTGCAAGTGCGCGTAGTGGGCGGCGGTGTCGGTGGTATCACCGAGTCCGATGCTAACCTGGCACTGGCTTCCAACGCTGTACTGTTCGGCTTCAACGTGCGTGCCGATGCCGGCGCTCGCAAGATCGTCGAGCAGGAAGGTCTGGATATGCGTTACTACAACGTGATCTACGACATCATCGAAGACGTCAAGAAAGCCCTGACCGGTATGCTCGGCAGCGATGTTCGCGAGAATATCCTGGGTATCGCCGAAGTGCGTGACGTGTTCCGTTCGCCGAAGTTTGGCGCGATCGCCGGTTGCATGGTTATCGAAGGTGTTGTGCACCGTAACCGTCCAATCCGTGTACTGCGTGAAGACATCGTTATCTTCGAGGGCGAGCTGGAATCCCTGCGCCGCTTCAAGGATGACGCTTCCGAAGTGCGTGCCGGCATGGAATGCGGTATCGGCGTGAAGAGCTACAACGACGTCAAGGTCGGTGACAAGATCGAAGTCTTCGAGAAGGTGCAGGTTGCTCGCAGCCTCTAACTCGCGCACTTCAGGAGCCGTGACGGGTAGTCGCATGCAAATGCACGGCTCGTCACCAGGACTCTAAACGCAACGCCCGGTCTGGCTTTTGTCAGGCCGGGCGTTTGCCGCTTTCAGACCTCACGGGTTTCACCGTGGGGCAGTAACAGGTAACAATACATGGCAAAAGAATATAGCCGTACCCAACGTATCGGCGACCAGATGCAGCGCGAGCTGGCACAACTGATCCGTCGTGAAGTCAAAGACCCGCGCGTCGGCCTGGTCACCATTACCGCTGTGGAAGTCAGCCGTGACGTCGGTCACGCCAAGATCTTCATCACCGTGATGGGGCAGGACAGCGCCGAAGAAATCGCACAAAGCATCAAGGTGCTCAACTCCGCCGCCGGTTTCCTGCGCATGCAGCTGGCTCGCGAGATGAAGCTGCGCAGCGTTCCACAGCTGCACTTCCACTACGACGAAAGCGTCGTGCGTGGTGCACATCTGTCGGCATTGATCGAGCGCGCAGTGGCTGAAGACAATCAGCATCCGGTTGCGGCAGAAGCCGAAGACACCAAGGAGTAATCGGTGGCTCAGGTCAAACGTATCCGTCGTAACGTCAGCGGCATCATCCTTCTCGACAAGCCGCTGGGGTTCACCTCCAACGCGGCCTTGCAGAAGGTTCGCTGGTTGCTGAACGCCGAAAAGGCAGGTCATACCGGTAGCCTCGATCCCTTGGCCACCGGCGTGTTGCCGCTCTGCTTCGGCGAAGCCACCAAGTTCTCGCAATACCTGCTCGATTCCGACAAGGGCTATGAAACCCTGGCGCAACTGGGCAAGACCACCACCACGGCGGATGCCGAAGGTGAAGTTTTGCAGGAACGCCCGGTGACCGTTGGTCGCACCGATGTCGAGGCTGTACTGCCGAAATTTCGCGGGCAAATCAGTCAGATACCGCCGATGTACTCGGCGCTCAAGCGTGATGGCCAGCCGCTGTACAAGCTGGCTCGTGCAGGCGAAGTAGTGGAGCGCGAACCGCGTTCTGTTACTATTACGCGCTTGGAATTGCTGGCCTTCGAAGGTGATACTGCGCGGCTGGCGGTGGATTGCAGCAAAGGCACCTATATCCGTACCCTGGTGGAGGATATCGGTGAGCAACTCGGTTGTGGCGCTTACGTTGCTGAACTGCGACGTACCCAGGCCGGGCCATTCACCCTGGCGCAGACGGTTACCCTCGAAGAGTTGGAAGCGGTACATGCCGAAGGCGGCAACGAAGCGGTCGATCGCTTCCTGATGCCATCGGACAGCGGCCTGCTGGATTGGCCACTGCTGCAGTTTTCGGAAGCGAGTGCGTTCTACTGGCTCAACGGCCAGCCGGTGCGTGCCCCGGATGCTCCGAAGTTCGGCATGGTGCGGGTACAGGATCACAATGGTCGCTTCATCGGTATCGGTGAAGTGAGCGAAGACGGGCGCATCGCGCCGCGTCGTTTGATTCGGTCAGAATGACCGAAACCAGTCTGTGTAACAGCAGGCTGGCGAGGGTGGCTGTCAACAGGCACGGTCACTACTCTTTTTTAGATACAGGGATTTGTCCCTGGCCTGTTGAAACTGTTTTTCGATAAACAGTTTCCTGATAAAAGGATTGCCTCATGGCTCTCGACGTTCAAGAAAAAGCTCAAATCGTTGCTGACTACCAGCAAGCTGTTGGTGACACTGGTTCGCCAGAAGTGCAAGTTGCACTGCTGACCGCCAACATCAACAAGCTGCAAGGTCACTTCAAGGCCAACGGTAAAGACCACCACTCCCGTCGTGGTCTGATCCGCATGGTTAACCAGCGTCGTAAGCTGCTGGACTACCTGAAAGGCAAGGATCTGGGTCGTTATCAGACTCTGATCGGTCGCCTGGGTCTGCGTCGCTAATAAGCGATTGCGCTAGAGGTTGGTTGTCTGTCGTGCACCAGCGGGTTTCCCGCCGGCGCATGACAGGCTTCCAGCCTCAAGTTTTATCTGGATACCTGCTTTGCCTGAGTAACACCTGGACAAACCGGTCGGGCCGATACCCGGCATTGCCCAAGAATTTCGCAAGAAACCAGTTCCCCCAAGAGCCACAAAGAAGGTAGGACACCGTGAACCCGGTAATCAAAAAATTCCAGTTCGGTCAGTCGACCGTTACCCTCGAGACTGGCCGTATCGCCCGTCAGGCCTCCGGCGCAGTATTGGTCACCGTTGACGACGACGTCAGCGTATTGGTGACCGTAGTCGGTGCAAAACAAGCCGATCCAGGCAAGGGCTTCTTCCCTCTGTCTGTTCACTACCAGGAAAAGACTTACGCTGCCGGTAAGATCCCTGGCGGTTTCTTCAAGCGCGAAGGCCGTCCTTCCGAGAAAGAAACCCTGACTTCCCGACTGATCGACCGTCCGATCCGTCCGCTGTTCCCTGAAGGCTTCATGAACGAAGTGCAGGTTGTCTGCACCGTCGTTTCCACCAGCAAGAAGACCGATCCGGACATCGCTGCGATGATCGGTACCTCGGCTGCCCTGGCGATCTCCGGCATTCCTTTCGATGGCCCGATCGGCGCTGCCCGCGTTGCGTTCCACGAAAGCACCGGCTACCTGCTGAACCCGACTTACGAGCAGCAAGCTGCTTCGAGCCTGGACATGGTCGTTGCCGGTACTTCGGACGCCGTACTGATGGTTGAATCGGAAGCCAAAGAGCTGACCGAAGACCAGATGCTGGGCGCGGTACTGTTTGCTCACGACGAGTTCCAGGTTGTGATCAACGCCGTCAAGGAACTGGCCGCTGAAGCTGCCAAGCCAACCTGGACCTGGGCTCCTGCGCCAGAAGCCACCGAACTGCTGGGCGCTATCCGTGCCGAGTTCGGCGAAGCGATCTCCCAGGCCTACACCATCACCGTCAAGGCCGACCGTTACGCTCGCCTGGGCGAGTTGAAGGACCAGGTCGTTGCCAAACTGTCCGGTGAAGAAGGCCAGCCTTCTTCCAGCGAAGTCAAAGCGGCTTTCGGCGAAATCGAATACCGCACCGTTCGCGAAAACATCGTCAACGGCAAGCCACGTATCGACGGTCGCGACACCAAGACTGTACGTCCGCTGAACATCGAAGTCGGTGTTCTGCCAAAAACCCACGGTTCGGCTTTGTTCACCCGTGGCGAAACCCAGGCTCTGGTCGTCGCAACTCTGGGTACTGCCCGTGATGCACAGCTGCTCGATACCCTGGAAGGCGAGAAGAAAGACCCGTTCATGCTGCACTACAACTTCCCTCCGTTCTCGGTGGGCGAGTGTGGTCGCATGGGTGGCGCTGGTCGTCGTGAAATCGGTCACGGCCGTCTGGCTCGTCGTTCGGTTTCGGCCATGCTGCCTGCCGCTGACGTGTTCCCGTACACCATCCGCGTGGTTTCGGAAATCACCGAATCCAACGGTTCGAGCTCGATGGCTTCCGTTTGCGGCGCTTCCCTGGCCCTGATGGACGCTGGTGTGCCGATGAAGGCGCCGGTTGCCGGTATCGCCATGGGTCTGGTTAAAGAAGGCGAGAAATTCGCCGTCCTGACCGACATCCTGGGTGACGAAGACCACCTGGGCGACATGGACTTCAAGGTAGCCGGTACCGCCAAAGGCGTCACCGCGCTGCAGATGGACATCAAGATCAAGGGCATCACCGAAGAGATCATGGAAATCGCTCTGGGCCAAGCCCTGGAAGCGCGCCTGAACATCCTCGGCCAGATGAACCAGATCATTGGCCAGTCGCGTACCGAGCTGTCGGCCAACGCTCCGACCATGATCGCGATGAAAATCGACACCGACAAAATCCGTGATGTCATCGGTAAAGGCGGCGCGACCATTCGTGCGATCTGTGAAGAGACCAAGGCTTCGATCGACATCGAAGACGACGGTTCGATCAAGATCTTCGGCGAAACCAAGGAAGCGGCAGAAGCTGCTCGTCAGCGCGTTCTGGGTATCACCGCTGAAGCCGAGATCGGCAAGATCTACGTCGGCAAGGTTGAGCGAATCGTTGACTTCGGCGCATTCGTCAACATCCTGCCGGGCAAGGACGGTCTGGTTCACATCTCCATGCTGAGCGACGCTCGCGTTGAGAAAGTGACCGACATTCTGAAAGAAGGCCAGGAAGTGGAAGTTCTGGTACTGGACGTGGACAACCGCGGCCGTATCAAGCTGTCCATCAAAGACGTGGCAGCAGCCAAGGCTTCGGGCGTTTAATTACCCCCCGCGCCTGACCGCTTCAACGTTATAGAAAATGCCCCGCCGTGAAAACGGTGGGGCATTTTTTTGTCTGCAGGAAATTGAGACGCTCCGGAAGTTGCCTGCCCCTGAAGTCAGTGCTAGGTTTAGCCCACCGCCCGTGTAGCTCAGCCGGTAGAGCAGCGCACTCGTAACGCGAAGGTCGCAGGTTCGATTCCTGTCTCGGGCACCAGCAAGACTTGTTTTCAGATGATCCCGAATGGTTCTGAAGGCCAGACAAACCGCGCTTCATACGGTTTTTTTGCGTCAGAGAGATCCTTGATGATCCAGATCCATCTTCCATTCCCCAGATCAACGAGAACGCCATGACAATAAAAGAATTGACCCAAGAAGCCAGACACGAAGAAGCACTGAAAAAGTACGTGCTGGATGTGCCGGATCTGATGGAAGAGATCAAGGACCTGAGTGCCGATGATCAGAAAGACCAGATTCAATGGGCGTTCGAGGACGAAGCGGAAGCCCAGGGCTTGCAGCCGTGGGAATTGACACTCAAGTACACCTCAACGCCGGAAGAGTACGAAGCAGAACGACTGAAGCTGCATAAAGAAGCGGCCGAAGTCTTGGGCGTCGAGTGGGAAGAGTACTGCGAGATGAACAATCTGGTGGTTTGAAAGCAGCTTCAAGCTTCAAGCGGCAAGCTACAAGTCAAAGCAGATCCGCTTGCAGCTTGCCGCTTGTAACTGCTCCTAGAGACTCAGGCGCATCGATAGATCGACCGCCTTCACATCCTTGGTCATCGCACCGATCGAAATGTAATCCACCCCGGTCTGTGCAATCGGCAGCAACGTGCTTTCGTTGATCCCGCCGCTGGCCTCCAGCTTGGCCTTGCCGGCGTTCAGGCGCACGGCTTCGCGCATGTCGTCCAGGCTCAGTTCGTCGAGCATGATGATGTCGGCATCGGCCGCCAGCGCTTCTTTCAATTCATCCAGGCTTTCCACTTCAATCTCGACCGGTTTGCCCGGGGCGATCTTGTGCGCGGCGGCGATGGCCTGCGCGATGCCGCCGCTGGCGGCGATGTGGTTTTCCTTGATCAGGAAGGCGTCATACAGGCCGATGCGGTGGTTGTGGCAACCGCCGCAGGTCACGGCGTACTTCTGCGCCAGGCGCAGCCCCGGCAGCGTTTTACGGGTGTCGAGCAGCTTGACCTGAGTCTCGGCCACGAAGTCCGCCAGGTACTGCGCGCGGGTCGCCACGCCGGAGAGCAATTGCAGGAAGTTCAGGGCGCTGCGTTCGCCGGTCAGCAGTGAGCGCGCCGGGCCTTCGAGGTGGAACAGTACCTGATTGGGCGCAACCCGTTCGCCGTCGGCAACCTGCCAGTGCACCGCCACCCGTGGGTCCAGTTGCCGAAACACGGTATCCACCCAGGCGGTGCCGCTGATGACGGCCGCATCACGGGTAATGATGGTGGCTTTGGCCAGGCGTTCGGCCGGGATCAACTGCGCGGTGATGTCGCCGCTGCCAATGTCTTCACGCAACGCACGGCGCACGTTGGCTTCGATTTCGGCGGTCAGATCGGCGAGACGTAGATTCGGCATAACGGACTCCACAAACAAAGTGGCTCGATTATAGGGCCATGTCAGCGACCAACCCAAGGCATCAGCGCGTTACGTTGGCGCTGGTGCCTGCATTTGGTCAAGTCCCTGACGTTGTCGGCGTCGGCCGTCGACTCCGAACAAGCGCCTGTTTGAGATCGGCAACCTAAAGCGCCTTAAACGCGGCAAGTGATCGCGCCCCGATGGATTATCGCGGCATACTGTGCCAACACAGTCGACGTTGAAGGAGTCGGTATGCAGTTGGACCCCGCGAGCGGTTGGTGTCAGGGTGTGCGTTTATGCCCTTCGCCCAACTTCAATGCGCGCCCCGAGGGCGAGATTTCCCTGCTGGTGATCCACAATATCAGTCTGCCGCCCGCGCAATTTCAGACCGGCAAGGTGCAGGAATTTTTCCAGAATCGTCTGGATGTCACGGAACATCCCTACTTTGCAGGGATCGCCGACCTGCGAGTGTCTGCGCACTTTCTGATTGAACGTGACGGCACCGTCACTCAGTTTGTCTCTTGTCTTGAGCGCGCCTGGCACGCCGGCGTCTCGTGTTTCCAGGGGCGGGAAACCTGTAACGATTTTTCCGTGGGCATCGAGCTCGAAGGCACGGATGATCTGCCGTTCACCGACGCTCAATACATCGCGTTGACAGCCCTGACCCGCCAGTTGCAGCAGGCGTTCACGGCAATCACCACAGAGCGCATCTGCGGGCACAGCGACATTGCACCGGGGCGCAAAACCGATCCAGGGCCGGCGTTCGACTGGGCACGCTATCGTGCCGCCCTGGCACAAGAGGAAGGACGATGAGTTTTCTGGTGTTGCTGTTGGCGGTGTGGATCGAGAAGTTCTCGGCCCTGCGTCATCGGGTCCAGCGTGACAATGGCTGGACACACGAGCTGAACAAGCTTGAGGCCAGCCCGCGACTTTCAAACCGGCCATGGCTGGTGTTGGCGGTAATGGTGTTGTTGCCGGTGGCGTTGCTGGGGTTGCTGCTGGTCGTCATCGAGCCGGTGGCCTACGGGTTGCTGGCGTTGCCGATCCATTTGCTGGTGGTGATCTACAGCTTGGGGCGCGGTGATCTGCTGGGCGATCTCGGACCGTTCCGCGATGCCTGGCGTCGGGAGGACCTGCAAGCGGCGGCCCATGTCGCCAAGCGCGATCTGGATATCTGTGCGGACAGTGGCGAGCAGTTGCTCGAGCAGGTCGAAGGGCATTTGCTGTGGGAGGCCTACCATAGCTTTTTCGCGGTGATTTTCTGGTACTTCCTGTTGGGGCCGGTCGCGGCACTGAGTTATCGACTGCTGGCGCTGGCCGAAGAACACGGGAAAACCCCTGCGCTGGTCGAGCGCGCCGGGCAACTGCGTCACGCCTTCGACTGGTTGCCGGTGCGTCTGCTGGCGGCGAGTTTGGCGTTGGTCGGCAATTTTGTTGCGGTCAGTCGGGTCATGCTGCATGAGCTGCTGAACTGGAACATCAGCGCCGCGCAATTGATAGTGAGAGTCGGGCTGGTGGCCGGTGAAATTCCGGCGCCGGTGACCGGCGCGGAAGGCATCAACAATCTGGACCGCATCTGGGCGCTGCTGCTGCGTGCGGCGGTGCTCTGGTATGCCGGGTTTGCGTTGTGGACAGTCCTGCATTAACGGGGCCGCCGGAGCAGGCTCCCTCGCCACGGGGCGATCACTAGTCCGAAGTGCTTCGCCCTGTCGTTAACCTTAAGTTACAAAACTTCCTGCCGATTTAAGTTATACAGAGATAGCGTCGAATAGTGGCTATCTGCCGTCTGTCTGCGCCCGCCAATAAAAAAAATAAGAAATTGAAGGGAGACATCCAGTGAAGAGCTTGCTCTATCCCGCTGTCGCACTGATGAACCGCCTGAGCTTCGGCATGAAGTTCAGCCTGATCAGCGTACTGTTCCTGGTGCCGATGCTGGTGACCAACTTCTATCTGGTGCGTGACTCCTATCGCGAATTCCAGGGCACACGCATCGAACTGCAAAGTCTCGACCTGTTGGGCAGCAGCCTGATGCTGCGGCGTGATCTGGAAACCCTGAACAACCTGGTGCAGATCAATGTCAGCCTCGGCCAATCCGGCAAGGCCGGCAATGTCGAATCGAAGATCAGCACCCTCGAGCAGAATATTCTGACGCGCCTGCAAGGGCTGACCGCGATGACCAGCGACCCGGAGCAGGTCGCGGTGTTTGATGGCAAACGCGATGAAATGATCGCCGCGTTCCAGGCCCAGCAAACGGAGAACTCCCTGCAAAGCAAAAGTGCCTTGATCGGCAAACTGGTGGGCAGCGCGCAGATTTTCAGCCAGCTCATCACCAGCCAGTCCGGCCTCAGTCGCGACAACCAGAGCGACATGCGTCAGTTGAGCGAGCTCGTCACCCTCGTCACGCCGCGGGTCACCCAGATCCTGGGCGAAGGTCGGGCAATGGGGTCTTATTCGTTGGGGCAGGGGTTCATCAATTCGGCTTCGAGTACCCGTTTCGATGAATTGCTGGCGCAGATTGAAAAGCTCCAGGCCGAGTATGGCCTGAAGTTGCAGGATGCCTTGGGTTCCAGCAAAGCCGTACGCGAAACCCTGGCCGCACAGGCCGATAGCAGCCGGGCGTCGTTGAAGAAGGCCAGCGAGCTGTTCGAAGAACAAGTGGTCATGGCCGACACTCTGGATGCGCCGTGGCAGGGTTTTTACGATCAGGTCACTGCCCTGATGGACCAGACCTACCAACTCAATGAAGCAACCCTGAAGTATCTCGGCCCACAGTTGCAGCAACGCCTGGACCAGAATCGTACACACATGATCATGCAGGCCGTGGCGTTGTCTGTGGTGTTTGTACTGATCTTCTACCTCTACGGCGGTTTCTATGCCTCGACCCGCACCACCCTCAAACGCCTGGGTGGGGTGATGGACAAGGTGGCGGCCGGGGACATGACCGTGACCTTCAGCGCCCACAGCCGCGATGAGTTGGGTGAGCTGGGCGAGGTATTCAACGGCACGGTGAAAAAAATCCATGACCTGATCGAGCGGGTGGGGCAGACCGTCAGCGAAGTCGAGCGTCAGGCCGGGCAAGTGGAAAACGTTTCCGCGCAAAGCAACCAGGCCGTCGCCGGGCAGCGCACACAGATCGAACAAGTGGCCACGGCGATGAACCAGATGTCGGCCACTTCCCAGGAAGTGGCGCGCAGTGCCGCCGCGGCGGTGAGCAGTGCCCACAGCGTCAACGATGAGACCATCAATGGACGCGGCCTGGTGGAGTCGCAGCAAGGCAGCATTGCCGCACTGGCCAGCGAGATCGATCAATCGGTACTGGTGATCAACCAACTGGCCAGCGACAGCCAGTCCATCAGCCGCGTGCTCGAAGTGATCAAGAGCATCGCCGAGCAGACCAACCTGCTGGCGCTCAATGCCGCTATCGAGGCCGCACGGGCCGGTGAGCAGGGGCGTGGTTTCGCCGTGGTAGCCGACGAAGTCCGGACCCTGGCCAAACGAACCCAGCAATCGACCGAAGAAATCGAGCAGATGATCGCCAGGCTCCATGGTGGTGTCGGCGCAGCAGTCAAGGCCATGGGCACCAGCCATGAAATGGCCAGCGGCACGGTGGGGCAGTCGGAGAAGGTCCAGCGGGCGCTGGAAAACATCCTGGGTGCGGTCGGCATGATCGTCGACCAGAACCAGCAGATTGCCGCCGCCGTGGAGCAGCAAACCGCCGTGGCCCACGACATCGACCAGAACATCGTCGAGATCAATCGCGCCGGCGAGCGTACCGCTGAAGGTGCGCATCAGACCGAAGATGCCAGCCGGGCGTTGTCGGCCCAGGTCGTGGAGTTGAAGCAGTTGATCAGTGCATTCCGGGTCTGAAATTCTTCTCGGGACCCTGTGGGAGCGGGCTTGCCCGCGAAGACTGCGGCACATCCAACATTAATGTGACTGAACGATCGCTTTCGCGGGCAAGCCCGCTCCCACAGTTTTGATGTGCTGTCGGAAGATTTTGTAATACTTTTTCCCTTTCCAGGTGGGAGTCCTCCTGATTCTCTTCGTGCGCTGGCATTTGGAGTTCAATCAAGGAAGATTAACGCGGTTTACCGCCATGGAGGAGCTTGGTCATGTCTGCTGCAACAACAGGAGTCCAGGGACGCTGTGCGCATTGTCAGCGCACGTTGCTGCTTCAACCCTGGCAACTCAACGCCATTGCGATCAATGAAGCGTTTGCCTGTGCCCACTGCCGGAAACATGTTCAGTTACGTTGTCCGGAACAGATCAAGCGCTTCAAGTCTCTCGACTCTTTTTCGCTGTTGCGCGCCAGCCTGCGGGTGATGGTCTGCACGGCCTTGCTCGTGGCGCTGGTGATGGAGTGGGTGGGAATGCTCAGTGTCATCGAACAGCTGAATGCTTCGCTGATCGTCTTGTTCGTGTACTTCGCGGTGGTTCGTTACTTCCGCCGACGTCAGCACCTGACGCTGATCCTGGAGGCTGCCAGGGCTCACGCTGACTGATTACCAGCCGAACACTTCGCAGCTGTTGGCGGTGCTGGCAGCCGCCAGTCGTTCCGGGCTGATTGCCATCCATTGCGCCAGTGCCGCGCAGATCGCCGGCAAGTGTGCCGGGCTGTTGCGTTGGCCGGGGAACATGGCGGGCGCCATGTCCGGCGAGTCGGTTTCCAGCACCACAGAATCCAGTGGCAGCTCGGCGAGCACGCGGTGCATGCGCAGTGCTTGAGGCCAGGTCGCGGCGCCGCCAAGGCCGAGTTTGAAACCGAGCTTGATGTATTCCCGCGCCTCCTCCTTGCTGCCGGCGAAGGCGTGGATGATCCCGGCGCGTTTCAGGCGAAACCGTTTGAGCGTGGCAATCACCGCCGCATGGCTACGCCGCACATGGATCAATGCCGGAAGATTGAAGTCAGCCGCCAGTTGCAATTGCGCCTCGAACAACGCCTGTTGGCGCTCGCGATCGAGGGATTCGATGAAGTAGTCCAGGCCGATTTCGCCCACCGCACACAGTTGCCGATGGTCGGCCAGGCGGGTCAGCCAATCGCCGAGTTCGCTCAGGTGTTGCGGGCGATGATCGTCCAGGTACACCGGGTGCAGTCCGAACGCGGCGTGCAGGTCGGGATCACTTCGCACCAGCTCCCAGACCCGCTGCCAATTGGCCTGATAAACCCCCAGCACCACGATCCGCCGCACCCCGAGGGCGCGGCTTTCGGCCAGCAGCGCCTGACGGTCGGCGTCGAAGTCCGGAAAATCCAGATGGGTGTGGGTGTCGATCAGCTCCACGGTTCAGTCCTGGCGAATACGCTGCTTGAACGTGCGCGCGATGGCTTGCACGCCGGGCCGGTAATCCGACTGCTCGATGGCTGCCAGGGCCAGCGCGAGGGCCTTGTCGGCGATCAACTGGTGTTGCTGGGCCATGGCGTTGACCGGCAGCGGCAGGAAGTCCAGCAACTGGGTGTCGCCGAATGTGCCGAGGCGCAGCGGGCGGTTTTTCAGCGGGAAGTCGTGCAGCGCATCGAACACGCCCTGAAGCAGCACGTAGGATGTGGTCACCAGGGCATCGGGCAAATGGCCCAGGCGCTGCAGCAACTCTTCCATCAGTTGTTTGCCGCACTCACGGCTGAAGGACTCGCCTTCTTCGATCAGCACCTCGCCGCTGAACCCGGCGAGCGCCTCCTTGAAGCCGGCGCAACGTTCCTGGCTGATGCTCAGCTCCGGGCGGGCGCCGATCAGCGCGATCTGTTTGGGCAACGGATCGAGCAGACTGCGGGTCAGTTGCAGACTGGCTTCGCGGTCGTCACTGATCACCGAACAGAAATGCTCGGGTTCCATGACCCGGTCGATGGCGATGATCGGAATGCCCTTGGCCTGTAACTGGCGATAGCTGTCGTCGCCGGCCGGCAGGCAGCTGGCAACGATCAGTGCGTCGCAGCGCCGGGCGCGGAACAGTTGCAGCAATTGCCGTTCGCTGTCTGGTGCATCGTCGGAACTGGCGATCAGTAACTGATAACCCCGGGCCCGCGCACCTTGCTCCAGCAATTTGGCGATTCGCGCGTAACTGGGGTTTTCCAGATCCGGCAGAATGAACCCCAATGTGCGGGTGTGCCGGCTGCGCAAACCGGCAGCCTGTGGGTTAGGCGTGAAGCCATGTTGTTCGACGACCGCGCGCACGCGTTCGACGGTAGCGCTACTGATGCGCTGTTGTTCGGCCTTGCCATTGATGACATAGCTGGCGGTGGTGACGGACACACCGGCCAACTGGGCGATATCGCTGAGTTTCAACCCGCTGTTTCCTTGTTTTTTCGAGATTGCCTCGACATTTTCGTCAATCCTAACCGATTAAGGCAGGCGACCATTGTCGCAACGCATCCGACAAGTTGGGCTTCAAGGATGGGCCAATATCGAGTAACGTGCCAATCGATCTAGATTAAACGTTTCAGCAGGCGTATTTTCTACGTTTTAGGTGCCTTTGGCCGGTTCTGCCGTGAAACCGCCAAAAGCGATGACCAAGCGCCTAAGCTGACTCATTCAAAACAATACCTGGTGCCCCAAGGCGCCAAAAAGGAGAAAGCATGCTCGAGCTCACTGTAGAGCAGATTTCCATGGGCCAGTCGGCTGTGGACAAGTGCGCAGCGCTGCAATTGCTGGCCCGGCATCTGGTCGCCGACGGCCTGGTTGCCGAGGGGTATCTCGCCGGTTTGCAGGCGCGGGAAGCCCAGGGCTCGACCTTTCTCGGTCAAGGTATTGCCATCCCCCACGGTACGCCCGAAACCCGCGACCTGGTGTTCACCACCGGTGTGCGTCTGATGCAGTTCCCTGAAGGTGTGGACTGGGGCGATGGTCATATCGTTTACCTGGCGATCGGTATCGCCGCCAAATCCGATGAGCATCTGCGCCTGTTGCAATTGCTCACCCGCGCGCTCGGCGAGACTGACCTGGGCCAGGCCCTGCGTCGCGCCGGGTCCGCCGAAGCCTTGCTGAAGTTGCTGCAAGGCGCACCGCAGGAGCTGGCGCTGGATGCGCAGATGATCGGCCTCGGTGTGGCGGCCGAAGATTTCGAAGAACTGGTCTGGCGCGGTGCTCGTTTGCTGCGGCAGGCCGACTGCGTGAGCAACGGTTTCTCCGCCGTGCTGCAGCAGGTTGAAGCACTGCCCCTGGGCGATGGCCTGTGGTGGCTACACAGCGAGCAAACGGTGAAGCGTCCGGGCCTGGCCTTCGTCACCCCGGACAAACCCCTGCGTTATCTCGGCCAGCCGCTCAATGGACTGTTCTGCCTGGCCAGCCTCGGTGAGGCCCATCAAGCCTTGCTCGAACGCCTGTGCGCGTTGTTGATCGAAGGGCGTGGCCATGAGTTGGGGCGCGCCACCAGCAGCCGCAAGGTTCTCGAAGTGCTCGGTGGTGAAGTGCCCGCCGACTGGCCCAGCGCGCGAATTGCGTTGGCCAACGCCCACGGTTTGCATGCGCGCCCGGCGAAAATCCTCGCGCAACTGGCAAAGAGTTTTGAGGGCGACATCCGCGTGCGCATCGTCGATGGTCACGACAGCGCCGTGTCGGTAAAGAGCTTGAGCAAGTTGCTCAGCCTCGGCGCCCGTCGTGGGCAGGTCCTGGAAATCATCGCCGAACCGGGCATCGCGGCCGATGCATTGCCTGCCTTGTTGGCCGCCATCGAAGAAGGCCTCGGCGAGGAAGTCGAACCGCTGCCGCCGGTCAGCCAGGCGCGCGAAGTCGTTGCCGATATGGCCGAAGTGGTCCTCGCCCCGGTGTCAGGCAGCGTGACTCAGGCGATTGCAGCCGCCCCGGGGATCGCCATCGGCCCGGCGCATATTCAAGTGCTGCAAACCATCGATTACCCGTTGCGCGGCGAGTCCGCCGGCATCGAGCGCGAGCGTCTCCAGCACGCCCTGGCGCAGGTACGCAGTGACATCCAGGGCCTGATCGAGCGCAGCAAGAGCAAAGCCATCCGCGAAATCTTCATCACCCACCAGGAGATGCTCGACGACCCGGAACTCACCGATGAGGTCGATACGCGCCTCAAGCAGGGCGAAAGCGCCGAGGCGGCGTGGATGGCCGTGATTGAAGCAGCGGCCCGGCAGCAGGAAGCGTTGCAGGATGCCTTGCTCGCCGAGCGTGCGGCCGACTTGCGTGACATCGGACGTCGGGTGCTGATGCAACTCAGCGGCATCGAAACACCGAGTGAACCGGATCAACCGTACATTCTGGTGATGGACGAGGTCGGCCCGTCCGACGTCGCGCGTCTCGACCCCGCTCGCGTGGCGGGGATTCTCACCGCCCGGGGAGGTGCTACGGCACACAGTGCGATTGTCGCCCGGGCCCTGGGCATCCCGGCACTGGTCGGCGCCGGTGCCGGTGTTTTGCTGCTGGCGCCGGGTACGCCGTTGCTGCTCGATGGTCAGCGTGGTCGCCTGCATGTGGACGCTGACGCGGCGACCTTGCAACGCGCCACGGCCGAACGCGATACCCGCGAGCAACGCTTGAAGGCGGCTGCTGAGCGGCGCCATGAATCCGCGCTGACCACCGATGGCCACGCCGTCGAAGTGTTCGCCAACATTGGTGAAAGCGCCGGCGTGACCGGCGCGGTGGAGCAGGGTGCCGAAGGCATTGGCCTGTTGCGCACCGAACTGATTTTCATGGCCCATCCGCAAGCACCTGATGAGGCGACCCAGGAAGTCGAGTACCGCCGCGTCCTCGATGGTCTGGCCGGTCGGCCGCTGGTGGTGCGCACCCTCGATGTCGGTGGCGACAAACCGCTGCCGTACTGGCCGATTGCGAAGGAAGAAAATCCCTTCCTCGGCGTGCGCGGCATTCGCCTGACCTTGCAGCGCCCGCAGATCATGGAAGCGCAACTGCGCGCCTTGCTGCGGGCTGCCGACAACCGGCCGCTGCGGATCATGTTCCCGATGGTGGGCAGCGTCGACGAGTGGCGCCAGGCCCGTGACATGACCGAACGCCTGCGCCAGGAAATCCCGGTCGCCGACCTGCAACTGGGAATCATGATCGAAGTGCCGTCGGCGGCGTTGCTGGCGCCGGTGCTGGCCCAGGAGGTCGACTTTTTCAGCGTCGGTACCAACGACCTGACCCAATACACCCTGGCCATCGACCGTGGTCATCCGACGCTGTCGGCCCAGGCCGATGGCTTGCATCCGGCGGTGCTGCAACTGATCGACATCACCGTGCGCGCGGCCCATGCTCATGGCAAATGGGTCGGTGTGTGCGGTGAGCTCGCGGCCGACCCGCTGGCGGTGCCGGTGCTGGTCGGCCTCGGGGTGGATGAACTCAGCGTCGGGGCGCGCAGCATTGCCGAGGTCAAGGCGCGGATTCGCGAGCTGGGCTTCACTCAGACTCAAACCCTTGCCCGTCAGGCCCTGGCCGTGGGCAGCGCCAACGAAGTGCGTGCATTAGTGGAGGCCCTGTAATGGCTCGGATTCTCACCCTGACCCTCAACCCGGCGCTGGACCTGACCGTCCAGTTGCCGCGCCTTGAAGCCGGCCAGGTCAACCGCAGCGATGTGATGCACACCCACGCAGCCGGCAAAGGCGTGAACGTGGCGCAAGTGCTGGCGGACCTGGGGCATCAGCTGACCGTCAGTGGCTTTCTCGGCGAAGACAACCTGCAAGCGTTCGAAACTTTGTTCGCCAAACGCGGTTTTGTCGATGCCTTCATCCGTGTTCCGGGCGAGACCCGCAGCAATATCAAACTGGCGGAAAGCGACGGGTGCATCACCGACATCAACGGGCCGGGGCCGCAGGTCAGCGAAGCGGCGCAGCAGGCCTTGATCGATCGACTGGAGCAGATTGCCCCGGGGCACGATGCGGTGGTTGTCGCCGGAAGCTTGCCGTTGGGCGTCAGTGCGCAATGGTTGCAGGCGTTGATCTTGCGCTTGAAGAACCTGGGGCTGAACGTCGCCCTCGACACCAGCGGCGAGGCGTTGCGTGCAGCGCTGAAAGCGGGCCCGTGGCTGATCAAGCCCAACACTGAAGAGCTGGCCGAGGTGCTGGACTGCGAGGTCGTGTCAGTCAGCGCCCAATCCATAGCGGCGGAGCGTTTGCACGCCCAAGGCATCGAGCATGTAGTGATCTCCCACGGTGCCGAAGGCGTGAACTGGTTCAGCGTCGGCTCTGCATTGCATGCCACGCCACCCAGGGTCAACGTCGCCAGCACGGTGGGTGCGGGTGATTCGTTGCTGGCGGGGATGCTCCACGGTTTGCTCAGTGCCGATACGCCTGAGCAGACCTTGCGCACCGCCACGGCGATTGCCGCGATGGCAGTGACCCAGATCGGATTCGGCATTGGCGATGCAGCGCAACTGGCGCAGCTCGAACAGGGTGTACGCGTGCGTCCCCTGACAGAACAATAAGAGGGTTTGTCATGAAGTTAGCCATCGTAACGGCCTGCCCGAACGGCATGGTTACCAGTGTGCTGTGTGCCCGGCTGCTCGATGCCGCGGCCCAGCGCCAGGGCTGGAGCACCAGCGTCGAAGTCACCGATGCCGCGCATCCCGAAAAACAACTGTCGGCGGCCATCCTCGACGCGGCCGAGTGGGTGCTGCTGGTGACCAGCGCGCCCGTGGACATGTCGCGGTTTGTCGGCAAGCGGGTGTTCCAGAGTACTCCGGCCCAAGCCCTGCAGGACGTGGAATCCGTGCTGCGGCGTGGAGCACGGGAGGCTCAGGTTTACGCCGCCGAAGAGGCCGTCGTCGAACCGGTGGCGGTTGTCCGGAACACGCCACGACTGGTGGCCGTCACCGCGTGCCCGACGGGCGTCGCTCACACGTTCATGGCCGCCGAGGCCTTGCAGCAAGCGGCCAAGCGCCTGGGCTATGACCTGCAGGTGGAAACCCAGGGCTCGGTCGGTGCGCGCAATCCGTTGAGCGCAGAAGCGATTGCCGAGGCCGATGTGGTGCTGCTGGCGGCCGATATCGAAGTCGCCACCGAGCGTTTCGCCGGCAAGAAAATCTATCGCTGTGGCACCGGCATTGCCCTCAAGCAAGCAGAGGCGACCTTGAAAAAGGCCTTGGCCGAAGGCCAGCAGGAAAGCGCATCGAGCGTTGGCAAAACAACGGCCAAACAGGAGAAGACGGGCGTCTATAAACACCTGCTGACCGGCGTGTCGTTCATGTTGCCGATGGTGGTCGCCGGTGGCTTGATGATCGCCTTGTCGTTCGTGTTCGGCATTACCGCGTTCAAGGAAGAGGGCACGCTGGCGGCGGCGTTGATGCAGATCGGCGGCGACACTGCGTTCAAGCTGATGGTGCCTCTGTTGGCGGGTTATATCGCCTATTCCATTGCCGACCGTCCGGGCCTCGCGCCGGGGATGATCGGTGGCATGCTGGCGAGCACCCTGGGCGCCGGTTTCATCGGCGGGATCATTGCAGGTTTTCTTGCCGGTTACGCGGCCAAGGCGATCAACCGTTATGCGCGGTTGCCGCAAAGTCTTGAGGCGCTCAAGCCGATCCTGATCATCCCGCTGCTGGCGAGTCTGTTCACCGGTCTGGTGATGATCTACGTGGTCGGCAAACCGGTGGCCGGGATGCTTGCCGGGCTCACGCACTTCCTCGACAGCATGGGTACCACCAACGCGATTCTGCTGGGTGTGCTGCTGGGCGGCATGATGTGCGTCGACCTCGGCGGGCCGATCAACAAGGCGGCCTATGCCTTCTCGGTGGGCTTGCTGGCGTCGCAGAGTTACGCGCCGATGGCGGCGACCATGGCGGCCGGCATGGTGCCGCCGATCGGCCTGGGCATCGCCACGTTCATTGCCCGCCGCAAGTTCGCCCAGGCCGAGCGCGAGGCCGGTAAGGCAGCGCTGGTGCTGGGGCTGTGCTTCATCTCCGAAGGGGCGATTCCATTTGCAGCCAAGGATCCGCTGCGGGTGATTCCGGCGAGCATCGCCGGCGGTGCGCTGACCGGTGCGCTGTCGATGTATTTCGGTTGCAAGTTGATGGCGCCCCATGGAGGGTTGTTCGTGATGGCGATCCCGAATGCGATCAACCATGCGCTGCTTTATTTGCTGGCGATTGTGGCGGGGAGCCTGTTGACGGCGGTGGTGTATGTGCTGGTCAAGCGGCCGGAAGATGTGGAGTTGGTACTGGAGCCGGCCAAGGCCTAGATCAAAAGATCGCAGCCAGCTCCTACATATGAAATGCGATCCCCTGTAGCAGCTGGCGAAGCCTGCGTTCGGCTGCGTAGCAGTCGTAAATCCGCCTTGCACGATCTCTCTGACGTACCGCGAACTCTGATTTTACGACTGCTGCGCAGCCGAACGCCGCCTTCGGCAGCTGCTACAAAATGCGGATTCCGTGTGTCATGTGTGGGTCACACGGCCATGCTTAAGTTTTTCCTTTTTCAGGGAGAACACCATGAGCGATTTCAACCTCGGGCGCCGTCGTGTCATGCAAGCGGTCGGCGCCGGGCTGTTGTTGCCGGGGCTGGCGCCGGCGGTGATCGCTTCGGTCAAGGATCGGCCGCAACTCACCGACGGCGTGCAGTCCGGCGACCTGTTGGGCGACCGGGCGATCATCTGGAGCCGCTGCGACCGCCCCGCGCGGATGGTGGTGGAGTGGGACACCCGCAGTCTGTTTCCCAGCCCCCGGCGATTCGTCTCGTCCCTGGTCGATGCGCGCACCGATTTCACTGCGCGGGTCGAACTCACCGGGCTGCCCGCCGGCCAGGCGATTTTCTATCGCGTGCAGTTCGAGGACGCCCAGAGCGGCGTCGCCAGCGAGCCCTGGTTCGGTCACTTGCGCAGCGTGCCGCAAACCCGGCGCGACCTCCGTTTTGTCTGGAGCGGCGACACCGTCGGCCAGGGCTTCGGCATCAACCCGGACATTGGTGGCATGCGCATCTACGAAGCAATGCGCCTGCGTTTGCCGGACTTTTTTATCCACAGCGGCGACACCATTTACGCCGACGGCCCGATACCGGCGCAGCTCACCACCGAAGGCGGCCGGGTGTGGCGCAACATCACCACCGAGGCCAAGAGCAAAGTCGCCGAGACCCTCGATGAGTATCGCGGTAATTACCGCTATAACCTGATGGACGAAAACATCCGTCGCTTCAACGCCGAAGTCCCGCAGATTTGGCAATGGGACGATCACGAAGTGGTGAACAACTGGTCGCCGGGCAAGCAGCTGGATGCGCGTTACCAGGACAAGGATATCCACAGCCTGGTGGGCCGCGCACGCCAGGCCTGGCTCGAATACGCGCCGATGCGTTTGCAGAGCGGCGATGGTGGCGGGCGGATCTATCGCAAGCTGGGTTACGGGCCGCAGCTCGATGTTTTCGTGCTGGACATGCGCAGTTATCGCGGGGCCAACGATGACAATCTGGGCGCTGAAAAACCTTTCCTCGGGCGTGAGCAACTGGACTGGCTCAAACGCGAAATGCAGGCCTCGAAGGCGCAATGGAAAGTGATAGCCGCCGACATGCCCATTGGCCTCGGCGTGCCCGACGGCGAGGTCAGCCCCGGTGTCGCGCGTTGGGAAGCGGTGGCCAACGGTGACCCCGGCCCGGCCCAGGGGCGCGAACTGGAAATCGCCGAACTGCTCGGTTTCCTGCGGGCGCAGCAGGTGCGCAATTTCCTGTTCCTGACCGCGGATGTGCATTACTGCGCGGCCCATCATTACCACCCGGATCGGGCGGCGTTCCAGGATTTCGAACCGTTCTGGGAGTTCGTTGCCGGGCCGCTGAATGCCGGAAGCTTTGGACCGAACACGCTGGATAAAACCTTTGGTCCTGAAGTGGTGTTCGAAAAGGCGCCGCCAGCGCAGAACGTCTCGCCGTTTGCCGGGTTTCAGTTTTTTGGCGAGGTGAATATCGATGGGCAGAGCGGGGAGTTGAGCGTGGTGTTACGGGATCTGGACGGGGTATCGGTGTTCGAGCAGAAGCTGCAGCCGGTTTGATTCACCCATGAACCCATGTGGGAGCGGGCTTGCTCGCGAAGGCGTCGTGTCAGTCGAAATCATCTTTGCTGACACTCCGCTTTCGCGAGCAAGTCGGATCGCCGCACCGCCGCTCCCACATTGGGATGTGGTGAATCAGTACACGTCGCGGCGGTAGCGGCCCTGTTCGATCAGGCGCTCCACTTTGGCGGCGCCCAGTACCTCGTTGAGCACCTGGTCCACGCCCGAAGCCATGCCTTGAAGGCTGCCGCAGATGTAGATCACCGCACCGTCCGCCAGCCACTTCTCGAGTTCGGCTGCCGATTCACGCAGGCGATCCTGTACATAAATCTTTTCGGCCTGGTCGCGGGAAAACGCCAGGTCAAGGAGCGCCAGATCACCATTGATCAGCCACTCCTCCAGTTCCTTGCGGCACAGGTAATCGTGCTCGCGATGGCGCTCGCCAAACAACAGCCAGTGGCGTTGCTGACCATCGGCAATCCGTGCCTTGAGCAGGCTGCGCAACCCGGCCAGGCCCGTGCCGTTGCCCAGCAGGATCATCGGCACCGGTTGGGCCGGCAGATGGAAACCACTGTTGCGCCGCACGCGCAGGCTGATGGAGCTGCCCACCGGCGCGTGTTCGGTCAGCCAGCCGGAACCGACGCCGAGGTTGCCGTCGGCATGCACTTCCTGACGCACGATCAATTCCAGCACGCCATCGGCCGGGATCGAGGCAATGGAATACTCGCGCATGGCCAACGGCACGAGGGCCTCTACCAGCGCCTGCGCGTGCAGGCCGACCAGGTGGGCGCGGTTCTCCGGCAACTGGCGGCTGGCCAGGGCCTGTTCGAGGGTTTCTTCCAGGCCGTTGAGTTGCACCCTGGTTTCACCGTGGATCCCCATTCCGTCGAGGAAGTGCTCAATGGCCCAGGGGCAATTGCGCGGCATCACTTCCACCAGGTCGCCCGCCAGCCAGCTGCTGGTGGAAGGAGGCTTGAGGCCCAACAAGTACACCGGCGAACCACTGCTGTCCGGGTTGAGCAGTTCACGACGCTGCAGAGTCCAGTTGTCGTAGTTGGGTGCTTGCCAGGTATCCACGGGGGCCTGGCCGGTCAACAGGCCCAACTGCTGTTGCCAGTGACGCAAGGCGTAAGGGTCACCGCTGTCGACCTCCACCGGGGCGAACAGGGTCTTTGCGCCCTGTTCGCCCAGCCAGGCGTGCAGGCGTTTGGCGAAACCGCAGAAGTGTTGGTACTGCCGGTCGCCTAGCCCCAGGACGGCGTAATTCAGGCGTCCCAGGCTCGGTGCCCGGCCCAGTACCTTGCGCTCGAACCCACGGGCGCTGTCCGGTGCTTCGCCGTCGCCGAAGGTGCTGACGACGAACAAGGCATTGTTCGATTCATGCAAGTCCTGCTCACTGACATCCGCCAACGGCTGCACCTTGACCGGCAAGCCTGCGGCCTGCAATTGCCCGGCGGTCTGCCATGCCAGCTGCTCGGCAAAACCACTTTGGCTGGCGAAGCCTATCAGCCACGCAGGCGCATCGCTGGCGGTTTGCACGAGGTCTTTGCGCGCATCCTTGATCTGGCGTTTTTTGCGGCGACGATCCAGGTACAGCATCCAGCCGGTGACGAAGAACAGCGGCATGGTCAGCGCGGTGATGGTCAGGATGATGCGCCCGACGATGCCGAAGTAACTGCCGACGTGCAGCGCATAGATGCTGGTCAGCAGTTGCGCCTTGAGACTCTTGTCGCTGTAGCGATCAACGCGCTTGACCACGCCGGTGGCCGGGTCGAGGGTGATCTGGTTCAGGGCGCGGTCGTGAGGCGAAGTTTTCAGCAGGAAGTACACGGTCGCTGGTTGGCCGGCCACGGGGGGCATGCGTACGTTATAGGAACTGAGTTGCGGACCGGCCGCGCTGTAGATGCTGCTCCACATTGCCGCGTAATCGGCCGTCGGTGCCGGACCGCTCGGCGCAGGGCCGCGACCGCCGCGCACGCGTTCGCTCTGCGCAGAGTCGGAGAGCAAGCGTGTCAGGCCTTTGTTGTACCACTCGTAGGACCAGGACAACCCGGTCAGTGCCGCCAGGAGGTAAAACACCAGGCACCAGGTGCCGGCCACCGAGTGCAGGTCCCAGTTGAAGCTGCGGCCCTTTTTCTTCCAGTCCAGGGTCAGCCAGGCGCGCCAGCTTTTCCACTGGCGAGGCCAGCGCAGGTACAGGCCGGACAGGCAGAAGAACACCAGGATCAGCGTGCACGCACCGGTGATCTGCCGACCCGTGTCACCCATGGCGAGGAAGCGGTGCAGTTGCAGCATCAGGCCGAAAAAGCCCTGGCCGGTGGCGTCGCCGAGGAATTTGGCAGTGTACGGGTCGAAGTAGCGCATCTCGCCACGGCGTTCACCCGGCGGCGGGGTGAACCACACTTTGGCGGCGTTGCCGCTGTCGGTTTCCACCGTGAGCATCGAGACTTTTTTGCCCGATGCGGCTTCGATTCGCTCCACCAGTTCGACGGGCGGCAGCACACCGGCGACCTGTTTCTCGACCTGTAAAACAGAAGGATTGAGTGTGCTCAGAATTTCATCCTGAAACGACACCGCCGCCCCGGTGATGCCCATCAGGGCCAGGACCAGCCCGGCGCTGATGCCGAAAAACCAGTGCAACTGGAACAGGGTTTTCTTCAACACGTCGCTCGCCTTGTTCGTTCAAATTGATTCATCACGGCGCGCATTATGCCGTGGGGTTGTCGAGAAGCATTCTTTTTTACGCACAAAAGCCCCGTTCAGTTGAACGGGGCCTGGTCTTTCGAGTGCATTCCATGTGGGAGCAGGCTTGCTCGCGAAGGCGTCGTGTCAGTCGACCTCAATGTCTGCTGATACACCGCTTTCGTCGGAACGCCGCCCGGAGCAAGCCCGCTCCCACAGTTTCGACACCTGTCAGAAGTGGAAGTTGGTGCTCAGCAAAGCGGTGCGACCGGCCGCCTGGTTGGCGAAGTGAGTCGAGAACGCCTTGTCGTAATAGGTTTCGTCGGTCAGGTTCTGCACGTTCAGTTGCAGGTCGACGTTTTTGCTCAGCTTGTAGGCCGCCATTGCGTCGTAACGAACGTAGGAATCAACCATGGTGGTGTTGGCGGCACTGCCGAACACGTCATCGACATAGAACGCACCGCCACCGATGGTCAGCTTTGGCGTGACCTGGTAGGTCGTCCACAGGCTGGCGCTGTTTTTCGGCGTGTTTGGCAGTTCGTTGCCGTTGTTGGCTTTGTTGGCCGGCAGGTCACCACCATCGATTTGCTCGCTGTCCATGTAGGCGTAACCGGCGAAGACCTGCCATTTGTCGGTGAGCTTGCCGGTGGCCGACAGTTCGACACCTTGAACGCGGGTTTTGCCGACGTTTTCAAACGTGGTGGTATTGGTCTGCACACGAGCGTTTTCTTTCTCGGTGCGGAAGATGTCGGCAGTCAGGGACAGACGATCGTTCAGCAGGTCCCACTTGGTACCGATTTCGTAGTTCTTGGTGGTTTCCGGCTCCATGTCGCTTTTGAGCAGGTTGCCGTTGCGATCCGGCGTGCCGCCCAGCGGGTTGCCTTCCGAACCTTCGCCCAGGGTATTGCCCGGTGGCGTGGCGGACGTCGCGTAAGACGCATAGATGCTGCCGTTTTCGGCTGGCTTGTACACCACGCCGAACTGACCGGTAACGAATTCGCTGGTGTCATCGCCCTTGGACGTGGTCACGCTGGAACCGTTGAAGGTTTTGTATTCGGTGTCGAAATGGTCGTAGCGCAGGCCCATATTCACCAGCCACTGCTCGGACAACGTCAGGGTGTCGAACACATACAGCGCGTAGGTGTTGGCCTTGGTATCGGTGCCGGCATAGTTGCGCGAGATGGCGCCGCTCCACGGATCATTCGGGTTCGGGTTGGACAGCGAGGTGCAGTTGTAACCGCTTGGCGCGCCGATCAGGGCCGGCGAGCAGTTGGTGGTCGCTGCTGCCGTTCTCGGGGTGGTGTCCGTGTTGACGTTGTACGTCGACTTTTCGCTTTCCTCGTGGGTGTATTCGACACCGGTGGAGAAGCTGTTCTTGAACCCGGCGATGTACACATCACCAAACAGATCGGTCTGGTTGGTGGTGGTCTCGGTGTTGCTCACGCGGGTGTTCGCGCGGCGCCAGACGCTGCCGTTGTTGACGTTGCCTTTACTGTCGTCCGGCTGGGTCAGGATGTAGTCCTGCATGCTGGTGCCGTGACGCAGGGTGTTCTTGACGGTCAGCGCGTCGCTCAGGTCGTGCTCGATGGCGAAGGTCGCGGTGTCGGTGCGGGTCTTGCGGAAGTCGCGATCGGTCAGACCATAGAAGTTGCTGCTGTCGCCGCCGTCATTCGGCTTGTCCGGGTTGGCCTTGGTACGGGCAGCAGAGCCACCGACCGGGATGGAGTACGGAATACCCGAGTCCGGCAGGTCGTTGCTTTCGAGATGGTAGTAGTCGAGGTTGACGCGTGTGTCCGTACCCAGGCCGAAAGCCAGGGACGGTGCAACACCCCAACGGTCGTAGTTGACGCTGTCACGTCCGGCGACGTTGCTCTCGTGGCTCAGCAGGTTCAGACGGCCGGCGGCGGTGTCGGTGAACTGGTAGTTGCCGTCGAAGGTGTAGCGCTGGGTCTGGTCGGAGCCCCAGGTGAAACCACCGTCGAGCGAATTGCCCAGGTGAGCTTTCTTACTGACCAGGTTGATACTGCCGCCCGCTGCGCCACGACCGCCAATGGCGGAGTTCGGGCCCTTGCTGACTTCGATCGATTCAACGGCGAAGATCTCTCGGCTCTGGGAACCGGTATCGCGCACGCCGTCCAGATAGGTGTCGCCCTGGGCATCGAAGCCGCGGATGAACGGACGGTCACCCTGGGGGTTGCCACCTTCACCGGCACCGAAGGTGATACCTGGAACAGTGCGCAGCGCGTCCTGCAGGTTCATCGAGCCGGTGTCCTTCAGGACCTGTTGCGGAACAACGGTCACTGAACGCGGCGTGTCGATCAGCGGGGCAGTGTACTTGGGCGAGGAGGCCTTCTCGACGTTGTAGGTCGTCTCGTCCTGGGCTTCGCCGGTGATGGCGGTGGCGCCCAGCGAAATCACATTGTCCGGTGCTTTTTCGTCGGTTTTTTCCGCCGCGAAAACCATATGGCCCGCAGAGCCGGCAGTTATCGCCATGCCGATGGCCGATGCGAGCAAACGTGGTGAACTGACCGGTACTTGTGGTTGTTGACGCGACATTTGAATTCCCCTCCCCCAGGATTTGAGGCGGCGGAATATAGGGTAAATACGTATTCGTAACAATTGCGAAACATTACTATTCGCACTTAATTTACATTCTTTACAATTTAGCCTTACGGTTTTTGCTGACTCATTCGTCAGATGGGTTTTACACAGGCAATAAGAATCAATACCATTGGCGCCCCTTTGTTTTCAGGTGTCTTGTCATGCTGCTGCACATTCCCGGCCTGTTCGAAAAAGACGAGGTGCAGCGCATTCGCGAGGCTCTGGAGCAGGCCGATTGGGCGGATGGCAAGATCACCGCCGGCTACCAGTCGGCGAAAGCCAAGCACAATTTGCAGTTGCCGGAAGGGCATCCGCTGGCCAAGGAGATCGGCGCGGCGATGCTGGAGCGGCTGTGGAAAAATCCGCTGTTCATGTCAGCTGCCTTACCGCACAAAGTCTTTCCTCCGTTGTTGAACTGTTACACCGCCGGTGGCAGTTTCGACTTCCATATCGACAACGCGGTGCGTCAACCCAAGGGCAGCATCGAGCGGGTGCGCACGGATTTGTCCGCCACGCTGTTCTTCAGCGAGCCGCAGGATTACGACGGCGGCGAGCTGGAGATCCAGGACACCTTCGGCACCCAACGGGTGAAGCTGCCCGCCGGCGACATGGTGTTGTACCCCGGCACCAGCCTGCACAAGGTCAATGCGGTTACGCGGGGAGCGCGACTGGCCTCGTTTTTCTGGACCCAAAGCCTGGTGCGTGAAGACAGTCAGCGCGCCCTGTTGTTCGAGATGGACGGGGCCATCCAGCAGCTGACCCGCGATGTGCCCGATCATCCATCGCTGATCCGCTTGACCGGCACCTATCACAACCTGTTGCGTCGCTGGGTCGAGGTGTAAGTGGCGGATTTTCGTTTACGCCGCGAGGAAATGCTCGACGGTGAGCGCCTGCGCGCGATGCTCGACGAAAGCCCGGCCCGGGCGGCCCAGGCGATTCTGATCGCGGCCCGCGAAGACGTCCTTGATGCGCAGGCGTTGCTCGGGCAGATTTTGCTGGATGGGCAGGGCATTGCTCAGGATCGGCCGCTGGCGCTGCGTTGGTTCGACATCGCCGCGCGACGCGGGCATGTGATGGCGCGCAACATGCTCGGCCGTTGTCATGAGCATGGTTGGGGTTGTGCTGCCGATGCATCACTTGCTGCACGGCATTATCGAGTCGCGGCGCAGGCCGGACTGGATTGGGCGATGTACAACTACGCCAATCTGCTCGCCACCGGACGTGGGGTGGTTGAGGATCAGCTTCAAGCACTGAGTCTCTATCGCCGTGCGGCTGAGTTGGGCCATGCAAAATCGATGAATCTGTTGGGGCGGTATCTGGAAGAAGGGCGGGTCTGTCCGGCGGATCCGGCAGCGGCCCGTGACTGGTATCGGCGTTCGGCCGAAGGCGGGGACTTTCGCGGGCAGTTCAGCTTTGCAGCGGTCTTGACCGACGAAGGGAATATCGAGGATGCGTTGGTCTGGCTGCGCAAGGCGTTGGCCGCTGGCAACCTGAATTTTCTGCGAGTGGCGAGTCAGGCGCTGATGGGCGCGGTCGATCCGAGGATCCAGGCACTGGCCCACGAATTCCAAAATCGTGTCGAAGAATTAACCCCGGTCTCTTGAGCTTTTGTGGGAGCGAGCCTGCTCGCGATGACGTCATGACATTCAACATCAATGTTGACTGAGCTATCGCCATCGCGAGCAAGCTCGCTCCCACAGGGATTTGCGTAAACCAAAAAGCCCATGACGTGTCATGGGCTTTTTGCTTTCTGTGTGATGTATTTACACGTAGAACGACTTCAGCGGCGGGAAGCCATTGAACTCGACGGCGCTGTAGCTGGTGGTGTACGCACCGGTCGACAGCCAGTACAGGCGATCACCGATGGCCAGGTTCAGCGGCAGGCCGTACTTGTAGTTTTCGTACATGATGTCGGCGCTGTCGCAGGTAGGGCCGGCGATGACCACTTCTTCCATCTCGCCCTTTTTCTCGGTCCAGATCGGGAACTTGATGGCTTCGTCCATGGTTTCGATCAGGCCGGAGAACTTGCCCACATCCGTGTACACCCAACGCTCTACCGCGGTACGGGATTTACGTGCGACCAGTACCACTTCGCTGACCAGGATACCGGCGTTGGCGATCAACGAGCGGCCTGGTTCCAGGATGATTTCCGGCAGGTCATCACCGAAGTCTTCCTTCAGGAAGCGGATGATTTCCTCGGCGTAGGTTTCCAGGCTGTTGGTGCGGGTGATGTAGTTGGCCGGGAAGCCGCCGCCCATGTTGATCAGCTTCAGGTGAATGCCGTCTTCTTCCTTCAGGCGTTCGAAGATCACTTTGACCTTGGCGATCGCCGCGTCCCAGACGCTGATATCGCGCTGCTGCGAGCCAACGTGGAACGAGATGCCGTAAGGCACCAGGCCCAGGTCGCGAGCGAGGATCAGCAGGTCCATGGCCATGTCGGTCTGGCAGCCGAATTTGCGCGACAGTGGCCAGTCGGCGGTGGTCGAGCCTTCGGTCAGGATGCGCACATAAACTTTAGCACCCGGGGCGGCCTTGGCGATGTTGCGCAGGTCGGCTTCGGAGTCGGTGGCAAACAGGCGCACGCCCTTCTCGTAGAAGTAGCGGATGTCCTTGGATTTCTTGATGGTGTTGCCGTAGCTGATCTGGTCGGCGCTGACGCCGCGATCCAGCACTTTGTCCAGCTCATAGATAGAGGCAATGTCGAAGCTCGAGCCTTTTTCTTTGAGCAGGTCGATGATTTCCACAGCCGGGTTGGCCTTGACCGCGTAGTAGACCTTGGCGAATTCGAAACCGGCGCGCAGGTCGTCATAGGCCTGGCTGATCATCGCGGTGTCGATCACCACGAACGGGGTTTCCTGTTTGTCGGCGAACGCCTTCATTTTCTGAAAGGTTTCGCGCGCGAAATAGTCTTCGACCTGGATCGACATACCTGGGAGCTCCTAATGGCAAACGAGTAAAAACAATGGGTGCGAGGGTGTGTCATCAATGAATTCGCGAGTACGTTGCGCCTGAGCGCGTGCCAGGCAAGGCGTAGGCCAACCGCTAATGGCCACTCCCTTCGCAAGGCCTACAACGCAGCATGGCGCGCGCTCAGACACAACCCGAAGGGCCGGGCCTGCTTTTGCGCAGGGCTGCGTTACTCGTACCTTATTTGGAACAACCAAACTTCGGTCCTCGCGCCTTACCCTGCGCAAAAGCAGGCTCCGGCGTACTCGTGAATTCATTGATGACACACCCTCCTGAACGTCCTCCGTATCCCCACTTTGGTTCGCCTACTTCCCAAGGCATGTCGCCGAAAGCAAAAAGGCCATGGGAAGTGCAGCTTTCCCTTGGCCTTGCTGTCTCGTCGTCAGTACTTGAGCCGGATGGATCGTTTCCAGCATGGACGTTCGGCGCGAACTTTAGGGCGTGAGGGGCTTGAGATCAACAAAAAATGTCGCGTTTTTGCACTCTTCTGACGCGCGTTACGAGCATTACTCTTTGTAACCGACACAGATGACAGTCGGATGTTCCCGAAGATTTATGAAGTGTTAAAAATACCTGCACGTTCGACGCTTTTGTACGCTAAGTCACTAGGAAGTACGATGGCGACAATATGGGCGACGTTGGCGGCGAAAAGGTAGGCTGAGAGGGGATTTGACTATTCCGGAGCAAGTTTCCAGATAGCTTTTGCAGACGCTACTGTTGATATTTTTTTCCGGCCTGCGAATCACTGGAAAATCCCACAGGTTTTGTATTTTTACCCGGTAATGTGAGCTGTCAGGCGACCACGGCCTCGGCAGGCGACACGATGTTGG
>NZ_JBWKWD010000020.1:0-116751 GCF_059422045.1 Pseudomonas sp. GW821-FHT02A08 | reverse complement strand
GCTGCAGAGCCCGCGAGGCTGCGTTCGGCTGCATAGCAGTCGTGAGTCCAGCTGACGCGGCCTGCCTGACGTACCGCGATTACTGATTTTGCGACTGCTTCGCAGCCGAACGCAGCCTCGCGGGCTCGGCAGCTGCTACAAAGGGTGTCGCGGCTGAAATTGCTTCATTAGGCACTGGACCGCGCCCTGCGCCAGGCCCTGCTGGAGCAGGTCACGGCCAATGGCATTGCTCATGGTTACAGTGGCTATCGGGTCGATCGGGAAGGCAAAGTGTGGACGTTGGTGGAGTCGATGGGGGGCGTCAAGGGCAGGCGGCATTGTTCTGGCCGGATGCGGGGCGGGTTGGGCAGTTGGGGTGATGACCCCAAGCGTTTAGCGGGCAACTGGTCGGCGAAAATCGATTTCACGCCAAACCAACCAATCATCTGGTTGTGCCTTGCTTGCCTCCGCTCTATTGGCGAACATACGCGCTATATAGGGGTAGGGGGTATAGGTATGTCGCACATTCACGAACACAAGGATGACCTGATCAAGCGAGTCAGACGGATTGCCGGGCAGGTGGAGGCCGTGGAGCGGGCGCTTGAGTCCGATGCCGATTGCGCCAAGACCCTGCACCTGGTCGCCGCCATCCGGGGCGCGGTCAATGGTCTGCTGGAGCAGTTCATCGACGCCCACGCCCGCGAGCACGTGGCCCATCCGGACTTGAGCGATGAGGATCGCGCCCAGGGCGTGGAAGACTTGTTGCTGGCCATCCGCCGTTATGCCAAATAGAGGCCTGAACTCCATGAAGCAGACACCCCAGGCGTCGCGTTTTGCCCACGACCATGTGTTTCTCGGCGCATCCCATGATGAAAACGCCCGACGCACCTTGTGGGTGGTGGCGCTGACGTTCGTGATGATGATTGGCGAAATTGCCGCCGGTTGCATCACAGGTTCCATGGCGCTGCTGGCCGATGGTTTTCACATGGCCACCCATGCCGGGGCCTTGGGCATCGCAGCGGCGGCCTATGGATTCGCGCGGCGCAATGCCAATAACGCGCGTTACAGCTTCGGCACCGGCAAGGTCGGGGATCTCGCCGGTTTTGCCTCGGCCATGGTGCTGGGTCTGGTGGCGATCGGCATTGCCGGCGAGTCCGTTTATCGCCTGTTTCAGCCAACGACCGTGGCATTCACCGAAGCGACGGTGATTGCGGTGGTGGGGCTGGCGGTGAACATAGCCAGTGCCTTTTTGCTGGCGGGCGACCACGGTCATCATGGTCACGATCACGGACATAGCCATGACCACGGCCATCATCACCATCACGACAACAACCTGCGCTCTGCCTATGTCCACGTGCTGGCCGATGCCTTGACCTCGGTGCTGGCGATTGCCGCATTGCTGGCCGGGCGCTATCTGGGGTGGGTGTGGCTGGACCCGGTGATGGGCATCGTGGGCGCCATCGTGATCGCGAAATGGGCCGTTGGATTGATGCGTGACAGCGCTGCGGTGTTGCTCGATGTCACGGATGAACACGTTGCCGATGAAATTCGTGAACTACTGGAGTCATCGGACGATGTGCGCATCAGCGATCTGCATGTCTGGCAGGTCGGCCCCCAGGCGCGGGCCGCGATTGTCAGCGTTGTGGCCGCGGCCAATGTCAGTGCCGACACCATTCGCGAACGCCTGGCGCCGGTCCATGAACTGTCTCACCTGACCGTCGAATACCGTACGGCTTGAGCGGTTTTCCCTCAGTCGTTGAACAGTGGAATCCGTCCATTCGTGGAAGGGCGGTATTGCCATTTCAACTGCTCCAGTGCCGGCCGCATCGCCAGAAACTGCTTGAGCGTGGCGCCGGCAATGCTTATCGCCAGGCGCTGCCCCGGACATTGATGACGCCCCGCACCGAAGGTGAAACTGCGCCGGTCAGGGCGGTCGAGCAGGAAGGTGTCGGGGTCGTCGTTGAGCTGCGGGTCGCGATTGGCCGAGGCCAGCAGCACCAGGATCACGTCTGCGACGTTCAGCCTCACACCGTCAATCTCGCAGGGGGCGGCGACGAAGCGGCGGGTGTTCTGTACCGGCGGGTCGAAGCGCTGCACTTCGGCCAGCAGGTCTTCGACAGGGGGGGATTCGCTGCGCAGCGACGGATGTTGAATCAATGCCAGCACAGCGTTGCCGATCAGCCCGGCAGTGGCCTCCAGGGTCTGGGAGAACAGGCCGATCAGATTGGCGATCAGGGTTTGCGGCGCGCCGCAGGCGAAGCGCTGGACGATACCTGCAAGCAAAGGGCTGTGGTTGTGCGGATCGTCGAGCAATTCGATGAAGTAACCGCTCAACTGTTCGGCGGCGGCGTGGGCGGCGGTCAATTGTGCCGCGTCACTCAAGGGCGACAGGCAGGCGACGAAATCCGCCGTCAACTCGCTGATGGCGCGGCCCTGGGCCGGGGTGAACCCCAACGACGCCGCCACCACGCACACCGGTCCGCGAAACATGGCGTTGTACAGGCCAGCGGCGTCGGCGGTGATCAATCGGGCGCTGACCAAGGCCTCGACTTCCCGCTCATTGACCCATTCCAGCCCCGGCGCAATCGCCGATCGTGGGCAACGCTGGCGTTCACCTTCATTCATGCGCATCAATTGGCCGAACACCTGGCCGGCCATGCCGTGGGCGATCGCCTTGGGGACTGGCTCCTGCGCGGGTCGAACGTGGCAATCGGGATGCGCCAGCACGGCGGCCACCGCCCGGGCGCTGCTGGCCACCCACAGGTTCAGCCCCGGATGAAAAGTCAGCCCACCGTTGGCACGCAGTTGTGCGTAGTAGGGATAGGGATCGGCATGAGTCGCAGCGATGATCGGGTCCATGGGTCACAGCCTTTTGTTGTTGGAAAGTGTTGCTACTATCTCCAGTCGGAAAAGGCGTTGATTCGTCCGGGAGCGAAATATGAGCGCAGAACAACACGACATCGGCGTCTCGCAAGTGGCGGCAGCGATCGCTGAGCCGGCGCGGACGAAAATCCTATGCTCGCTGATGGACGGCCACGCCCGCACCAGCACCGAACTGGCGGCGG
Organism: Pseudomonas sp. GW821-FHT02A08; assembly: GCF_059422045.1. Lineage (NCBI taxonomy): Bacteria > Pseudomonadati > Pseudomonadota > Gammaproteobacteria > Pseudomonadales > Pseudomonadaceae > Pseudomonas > Pseudomonas sp. GW821-FHT02A08. The sequence continues at coordinate 113,707 of NZ_JBWKWD010000020.1, read as the reverse complement.
TGGCCGAAGTCAGCGCGTCGACCGCCAGTGCCCACCTGGCCAGACTCAAGGAACTGGCGCTGGTGCGGCTGCACGTTCAGGGACGTCACCGCTATTACAGCCTGGCGGACAAACGCGTGGCCCAGGCCCTGGAGGCACTGATGGTGATCGGCCAGCACACAGCGCCGAGGTTCCAGGCGCGGACCCCGGATCGCCTGCAATTTGCCCGCACCTGCTACGACCACATGGCGGGAACCCTGGCGGTGCTGTTGCATGACCGGATGCTTGAAGCGGGCTGGCTTGAAGAAACCGACGAACAGGCCTATCGCTTGAGCGACAGCGGTACGGCAATGTTTCAAGGGCTCGGGATCGAGGTACAGGACTTGAGCACCTTGCGTCGCCGTTTTGCCTGCCCGTGCCTGGACTGGAGCATGCGCCGGCCACATCTGGGCGGGTCGCTGGGCGCGGCGTTGCTGCAAACGGCGCTCAAGCGCAAGTGGGTGACCCAGGATCTGGACAGTCGGGCGTTGGCGTTGACGGCGTTGGGGCGCAAGGAGGTAGCGGGGCGGTTCGGGGTTGAGTTGCCGCTGCTGGTTGAAGGCAATGGCAAAAGATCACCCATCGCGGCAGCTGCGACCACACCAGGTGCATCCATTAACGATCAATAGCATTTTTCCGGTTGCTTCTGTGGTGACTGACATACTGCCTTCGCGGGCAAGCCCGCTCCCACAGGGATTGTGGTGTTTGCAGGATCTATGGCATACCAAAATCCAATGTGGGAGCGGGCTTGCTCGCGAAAGCGGTGTGTCAGGCAATGATGATGTCGAATCTGACGGCCCCTTCGCGAGCAAGCCCGCTCCCACAGGGGGGAGTGGTGGATTCGTCAGTACGATGCAAACAAAAAGCCCCCCGTCGGTCACCCGATGGGGGGCTTTTGTGCGTCTGGCGTCAGGTCAAACCTTGACGATCCAGCCCGCTGGCGCTTCGATGTCGCCGGTTTGCACGCCGGTCAGCTCTTTGTAGAGCTTCTGGGTGACCGGGCCGACTTCGGTTTCGCTGTGGAACACATGCAGGTGGTCGTTGTAGTCGATGCCGCCGATTGGCGTGATCACCGCCGCAGTGCCGCAAGCACCGGCTTCCTTGAAGTCGGAGAGCTTGTCGATGAACACGTCGCCTTCGATCACTTCCAGGCCCAGACGGGTCTTGGCCAGCTCGATCAGCGACAGACGGGTGATGCCCGGCAGTACCGATGGCGAGTTCGGGGTCACGAACTTGTTGTCGTGGGTGATCCCGAAGAAGTTGGCCGAACCGACTTCCTCGATCTTGGTGTGGGTCATCGGATCCAGGTAGATGGCGTCGGCGAAGTGGGCTTTCTTGGCCTTGGAGCCCGGCATCAGGCTGGCGGCGTAGTTGCCACCGACCTTGGCGGCACCGGTGCCTTGTGGCGCGGCGCGGTCGTAGCTGGAAATCTGGAAGTTGTGCGGGGTCAGGCCGCCCTTGAAGTAGGCGCCGACCGGAATGCAGAAGATCGAGAAGATGAACTCGGGGGCGGTACGCACGCCGATGTTGTCACCCACGCCGATCACGAACGGGCGCAGGTACAGCGCGCCGCCGGTGCCGTACGGTGGAATGAAACGCTCGTTGGCACGGACCACTGCCTTGCAGGCTTCGATGAACTGCTCGGTTTCCACCTGCGGCATCAGCAGGCGAGCGCAGCTGCGCTGCATGCGCAGGGCGTTCTGGTCCGGGCGGAACAGGTTGATCGAGCCGTCCTTGCAACGATAGGCCTTCATGCCTTCGAAGCATTGCTGGCCATAGTGAAGGGCAGTGGAGCCTTCACTGATGTGCAGCACGTTATCTTCGGTCAGGGTGCCTTTGTCCCACTCGCCATTGCGAAAGTACGACAGATAGCGCTTGTCGGTCTTGATGTAGTCAAAACCCAGCTTGTCCCAATTGATGCTTTCGTTACCCATGACACCCTCTATCACTTAACAACCGCCGAAACGGTTCAAGGCTTCTGACGTTTTTTGGATGGGGACAACAATACTTCATTCCGGGCTGGTTTCGCAGCCCGCAATTCGATCCTTGTAGCAGCTGTCGAGCAAAGCGAGGCAGCGTTCGGCGGCGTAGCCGTCGCAATTCGGCTGACTCGGTATGCCTGAAAGCATGCGATGGCAGGTTTTGCGTCGACTTCGTCGCCGAACGCTGCCTCGCGGTGCTCGTCAGCTGCTACGGGGTTCTGCGTTCGGTTCAGAGATGCAGCGCGTGGCCAAGGGCACGCAACGCCGCTTCCTGCACCGCCTCACCCAGCGTCGGGTGCGCATGGATGGTGCCGCCGATGTCTTCCAGCCGCGCGCCCATCTCAAGGCTTTGCGCAAACGCCGTGGACAATTCCGATACACCGACGCCCACCGCCTGCCAGCCGACAATTACATGATTGTCGCGGCGGGCGACCACCCGCACGAAGCCGCTTTTCGACTCCAGGGTCATCGCCCGGCCATTGGCGGCGAACGGGAAGCTCGACACGATGCAGTCCCAACCTGCGGCGTTGGCCTCGTCCGGTGTCTTGCCGACCACCACCAGTTCCGGGTCGGTGAAGCACACGGCGGCGATGGCGGTCGGGTTGAACTCGCGGGACTTACCGCTGATCAGCTCGGCGACCATCTCGCCCTGGGCCATGGCCCGGTGGGCGAGCATCGGTTCGCCGCTCAGGTCACCGATAGCGTACACGTTGCGCATGCTGGTCTGGCAGCGGTTGTCGATCCTGATCGACGAACCGTTCATGTCCAGGTTCAGCGCTTCGAGATTCCAGCCCTGGGTGTTCGGCTTGCGACCGACGGCCACCAGCACCTGGTCGGTTTCCAGGTTCAGGGTCGCGCCGTTCGGAGCCAGTACTTGCAAGGTATTTTCTTTTGAATCAAAGCCTTGAACGCTATGTTTCAAGTAAAGCTTCACGCCGAGTTTTCTCAGTTCGTCGTGCACCGGTTGAGTCAGCTCGGCGTCGTAGGCCGGCAGGATGCGCTCCTGCGCTTCCACCACGCTGACCTCGGCGCCGAGCTTGCGATAGGCAATGCCCAGCTCCAGACCGATGTAGCCGCCGCCGACCACAATCAAGCGCTTGGGCACGGATGTCGGCGCCAGGGCTTCGGTGGACGAGATGATCGGCCCACCAATCGGCAACATCGGCAGGTTCACGCTTTTCGAACCGGTGGCCAGCACCAGGTGCTCGCACAGGATGCGTGTGTCGCCGACCTCGACGGTTTTACCGTCAACCACGTTGGCCCAGCCTTGAACGACCTGGACCTTGTTCTTTTTCAGCAGTGCGGCAACGCCGGTGGTCAGGCGATCGACGATGCCGTCTTTCCATTCGACGCTCTTGGTGATGTCGAGGGTCGGCGCCGAAACGCTGATGCCCAGGGCCGAAAGCTGGCTATGGTGTTGCGTTTGATGGAACTGCTCGGCGACGTGAATCAGTGCCTTGGACGGAATGCAGCCGATGTTCAGGCAGGTGCCGCCCAGGGATTGGCCTTCCACCAGGATTGTCGGGATGCCCAGCTGGCCGGCACGGATCGCCGTCACATAACCGCCGGGGCCGCCGCCGATGATCAGCAGCGTGGTGTTCAGGGTCTGCATGACTTTCTCCACAAATGCTTAATCGACAAAGAGCGTGGCGGGTTGCTCGAGCAGGCCACGAATGGCCTGGATGAAGAGCGCCGCGTCCATGCCGTCGACCACGCGGTGATCGAAGGAGCTGGAGAGGTTCATCATCTTGCGGATCACGATCTGGCCTTTGATCACCATCGGCCGTTCGACGATCTTGTTCACGCCGACAATCGCCACTTCCGGCAGGTTCAGCACCGGCGTGCTGACGATGCCGCCCAAGGCGCCGAGGCTGGTCAGGGTGATGCTCGAGCCGGACAGCTCGTCGCGGCTGGCCTTGCCATTGCGCGCGGCGGTGGCCAGGCGAGTGATTTCCGCCGCGCTGTCCCACAGGCTGCGGGCTTCGGCGTGACGTACCACCGGCACCATCAGGCCAATATCGGCTTGCGTGGCAATACCGACATGCACGGCGCCGAGGCGGGTGATGACCTGTGCCTCATCGTCATAACGGGCGTTGATCTGCGGGAAGTCGCGCAGGGCGACGACCATGGCGCGGACCAGGAACGGCAGCAAGGTCAGCTTGCCGCGGGTCGCGCCGTGTTTTTCATTGAGGTGCGCACGCAGCTCTTCCACGGCGGTGACGTCGATTTCTTCGACGTAGCTGAAGTGGGCGGCGCGCTGGGTGGCGTCCTGCATCCGCTGGGCGATCTTGCGGCGCATGCCGATCACCGGGATCTGCTGTTCATCGGTGCGCTGGGTGTAAGCGCTGCTGACCGTCGATGCATTCGACTGACCCTGAGCCAGGTAGGCGTCGAGGTCTTCATGCAGTACGCGGCCGGCGGGGCCAGTGCCCCGCACCAGGCGCAATTGAATGCCGAGGTCCAGCGCATGCTTGCGCACGGCCGGGGAGGCCAGCGGACGCTCATCGGCCTGGCGAGCAACCATCGGGCCCTGGCATACGGCAGCTTTCGGTGCCGGGGCCGCGACCGGTTTGCTTTCAACCACGGCTTCAATTTTGGGTGCGGCCACCGGGGCTTCTTTAACGGGAGCCGGCTGCGCCGATTCCTTAACGTTGCCCGCGCCTTCGACTTCAATGCTGATCAGCACACTGCCAACGGCCATGACTTCGCCTGGCTGACCACCGAGGGCAATCACCTTGCCATGCACCGGCGACGGGATATCGACCATCGCCTTGTCGGTCATCACATCGGCCAGCACCTGATCTTCGACGACCATGTCGCCGACCTTGACGTGCCATACCGACAATTCAACTTCTGCAATGCCTTCACCAATGTCCGGCATTTTAATGACGTGCGTGCCCATTCAGACCTCCATGACCCGTTTCAACGCCGCGCCCACTCGGGACGGGCCTGGGAAATACGCCCACTCTTGCGCGTGCGGGTAAGGGGTGTCCCAACCGGTGACGCGTTCGATCGGCGCTTCCAGGTGGTGGAAGCAATGCTCTTGCACCAGCGACACCAGTTCGGCACCAAAGCCGCAGGTACGGGTTGCTTCGTGCACCACCACGCAACGGCCGGTCTTTTTCACCGATTTGACGATGGTTTCCAGATCCAGCGGCCACAGGCTGCGCAGGTCGATGACTTCGGCGTCAACGCCGCTTTCTTCAGCAGCGACTTGCGATACGTACACGGTGGTGCCGTAGGTCAGCACGGTGACGTCCTTGCCCGGACGGGTGATGGCGGCGACATCCAGCGGCACGGTGTAGTAACCGTCCGGCACTTGTGCGGCGGGGTGCTTGGACCACGGGGTTACCGGGCGGTCGTGGTGGCCGTCGAACGGGCCGTTGTACAGGCGTTTCGGTTCGAGGAAGATCACCGGGTCATCGTTTTCGATGGAAGCGATCAACAGGCCCTTGGCGTCGTACGGGTTGGACGGCATTACCGTGCGCAAGCCGCAGACCTGGGTGAACATCGCCTCGATGCTCTGGCTGTGGGTCTGGCCGCCGTAGATGCCGCCACCGCAAGGCATGCGCAGGGTCATCGGCGCGGTGAACTCGCCGGCCGAGCGATAACGCAGGCGGGCGGCTTCGGAAATGATCTGGTCGGAGGCAGGGTAGACGTAGTCGGCGAACTGGATTTCAGCTACGGGACGCAGACCGTAGGCACCCATGCCCACGGCGACACCGACGATGCCGCTTTCGGAGATCGGCGCGTCGAACACCCGGGAGGTACCGTACTTGTTCTGCAGGCCTTCGGTGCAGCGGAACACGCCGCCGAAGTAGCCAACGTCCTGGCCGAAGACCACGACGTTTTCGTCCCGTTCAAGCATCACATCCATGGCCGAGCGCAGGGCCTGGATCATGGTCATGGTGGTCGTGGTCATGGCGGTTTCCAGCTCGATATTGTTGTTGTGATCGTTCATGTCAGATCCCCAACTCTTGGCGCTGGCGCTTCAAGTGCTCCGGCATCTCTTTATAGACGTCTTCGAACATGGTCGCGGCGCTCGGAATCTGGCCGCCGGCAAGGGTGCCGTACTGTTCGGCTTCTTTCTGTGCGGCGATCACTTCGGCTTCCAGTTCGGCGCTGACGGCGGCGTGTTCCTCTTCGGACCACTGGCCGATCTTGATCAGGTGCTGCTTGAGGCGCGCGATCGGATCACCCAGCGGGAAGTGGCTCCAGTCATCGGCGGGACGGTATTTGGAAGGATCATCAGACGTCGAGTGCGGGCCGGCGCGGTAGGTGACCCATTCGATCATGGTCGGGCCGAGACCGCGGCGCGCTCGTTCGGCGGCCCAGGCAGAGGCGGCGTAGACCGCGACGAAGTCGTTGCCATCGACCCGCAGGGAGGCAATGCCGCAACCGACGCCACGACCGGCGAAGGTGGTGGCTTCACCACCGGCAATCGCCTGGAAGGTCGAAATGGCCCACTGGTTGTTGACCACGTTGAGGATCACCGGCGCGCGGTACACGTGGGCGAACGTCAGGGCGGTGTGGAAGTCCGACTCGGCGGTGGCGCCGTCACCGATCCACGCCGAAGCGATTTTGGTGTCGCCCTTGATCGCCGAGGCCATGCCCCAGCCCACGCCCTGAATGAACTGGGTGGCGAGGTTGCCGGAAATGGTGAAGAAACCGGCGTCCTTGACCGAGTACATGATCGGCAATTGCCGGCCCTTGAGCGGATCGCGCTCGTTGGACAGCAGCTGGCAGATCAGGTCGACCAGCGGTACGTCGCGGGCCATCAGGATGCTTTGCTGGCGGTAGGTCGGGAAGCACATGTCGTCGATGTTCAGGGCCAGGGCCTGAGCGCTGCCGATGGCTTCTTCGCCAAGGCTCTGCATGTAGAACGACATTTTTTTCTGACGCTGGGCGACCACCATGCGGTTGTCGTAGATCCGCGTCTTGAGCATGGCGCGCATGCCCTTGCGCATTATCGCCACCGGTACGTCTTCAGCCCAGGGGCCGTGGGCGTTGCCCTGGTCGTCGAGCACACGGATCAGGCCGCGGGCCAGATCAGCGGTGTCAGCCGGTTCAACGTCGATTTGGGGTTTGCGCACCATGCCGGCATCGGTCAGGTGCAGGTAGGAGAAGTCGGTTTTGCATCCTGGACGGCCCGAGGGTTCAGGGACGTGCAGGCGCAGCGGTTCATACGCTTGGGTCATGGCTTCTACGCTCGATCTTGTGAATTTCTTGTAGTGAGCTGACAGATTTCGTTCGGTAGAAGAAATCTTGTCCTACAACAATCATAGGCCCGGCCAAGAAGAATATTTCTCTCTGTTTCGTTGCGCTGAAGATCATTTGCAGATAAAAAACCTGCATAAACATAAAAAACAGGTGGTTTTGTCTCATGCGTAAACTGGACCGTACCGACATCGGCATTCTCAACAGCCTTCAGGAGAATGCGCGCATCACCAACGCCGACCTGGCGCGTTCGGTGAACCTGTCGCCGACGCCGTGTTTCAACCGGGTCAAGGCCATGGAAGAGCTGGGGGTGATTCGCGAGCAAGTGACGCTGCTGGACGCCGACCTGCTGGGGCTGCATGTGAACGTGTTCATTCACGTCAGCCTGGAGAAGCAGGTGGAGGAGGCGTTGCAGCATTTCGAAGAGGCGATTTCCGATCGCCCCGAAGTGATGGAGTGCTACCTGATGGCCGGCGACCCGGACTACCTGATCCGGGTGCTGGTGCCGACCATCCAGTCGCTGGAGCGCTTCATGATGGACTTTCTGACCAAGGTGCCGGGGGTGGCGAACATCCGTTCGAGCTTTGCGCTCAAGCAGGTGCGCTATAAAACGGCATTGCCGTTGCCGGCGAACGGCCTGACTTTGGGCAATTAAACGCAAGCCCCCGTACCCGTAGCAGCTGTCGAGCAACGCGAGGCAGCGTTCGGCGGCAGAGCCGTCGTAAAACCTGCGACCGAATTCTTTCCGGCAAACCGCGTCAGCCGGATGACGACGGCTGCGCCGCCGAACGCTGCCTCGCGGTGCTCGACAGCTGCTACAGGGTCAGAATTTGTTCAGGGGGATTTTCAGGTAAGTCACGCCATTGTCCTCTGCCGGCGGCAGTTCCCCCGCCCGCACATTTACCTGAATCGCCGGCAATAGCAGCGTCGGCATGCCCAACCCCGCATCGCGCCGGGTGCGCATTTCCACGAAGGCGTTTTCGTCGATGCCGTCGCGTACGTGAATGTTGTTTTTGCGCTGTTCACCGACGGTGGTCATGCATTCAGGTACGCGGCCCTCGGGCGGATAATCGTGGCAGATGTAGAGACGCACATCGGCGGGGAAGGCCAACAGCTTGTGGATCGAGGCGTACATCTGGTTGGCATTGCCACCGGGAAAGTCGCAGCGCGCGGTGCCCACGTCCGGCATGAACAGCGTATCGCCGACCAGGATCACATCGTTGCCGATCAGGTAGGCCATGTCCGCCGGGGTATGGCCGGGCACGTGCAGGGCGGTCGCCTTGAGGTTGCCGATCATGAACGATTCGTCGGGGGCGAAGAGGTGATCGAACTGGGAACCGTCGATGCGAAAGGATGGCTCCAGATTGAACAGCACCTTGAACACGTCCTGGACCTTGCTGATCGACTCGCCAATAGCGATTTTGCCGCCAAGCACCCCGCGCAGATACGGTGCGGCGGACAAGTGATCGGCATGGGCGTGGGTTTCCAGCAGCCATTGCACTTGCAACTGATGGGCGCGCACGAAGGCGATGATCCTGTCGGCCTGGGTGGTCGCGATACGCCCGGCGGCACCGTCGTAATCGAGCACCGGATCGACAATCGCACACTGCCCGCCATCGGCCTCGTAGACCACGTAGCTGTAGGTCGAGGAGGCGGGGTCGAGGAAAGCTTCAATCAGCGCGGGCATGGACACGAACCTGTGCAGGGGGAGAAAAGTCAGTCATGGGTTGCAACACTTTATGTAAAGACATAATGTTCGCAGCTTAAGTGACGTTGAAGGCATCCTGCAAATGCAATCCAGTCTGAACGAATGTGAAGTCGCCCAACTGCGCGCCTCGGCCTCCAAGGCATGTGCGCTGCTCAAGGCCCTGGCCAATGAGGATCGCCTGTTGATCCTGTGCCAGTTGACCCAGGGCGAACGCAATGTGGGCGAGCTGGAAAAAATGACCGGCGTGCGCCAACCGACCCTGTCCCAGCAATTGGGGATCCTGCGCGATGAAGGACTGGTCGCCACCCGTCGTGAAGGCAAGTACATTTTTTACGGTCTCGCCAGTCACGAAGTGATCCAGGTGATGAAAACCCTCTCCGGGCTGTATTGCGGGGCGGTGCTTAAAAGCTGGGTTCAACCTTGATCTTGTTCAATACACCGAACCTGTGGGAGCGGGCTTGCCCGCGATGGGGCCGGCACATCCAACATAAATGGCGACTGACCTGACGTCATCGCGGGCAAGCCCGCTCCCACAGTAGTTTTGTGTGTTGACTGGAAAAATCCTTGCGTGCAGCAAAAGGAACAAGCAATGAACGATCAACACTGGGGCCCATCCATCAGTGCAGATATCGTGGTCATCGGCGGCGGCACCGCAGGCATCGGCTTGGTCGCCAGCCTGCTCAAGCGTAGCCCGCACCTGAACATCACCGTGATCGAACCCGACTCCCGGCACTACTATCAACCCGCCTGGACGCTGGTCGGCGGTGGTGCCTACAACGTGGAAAACACCGTGCGGCCGATGGCGTCGGTGATGCCGCGCGGGGCCCATTGGCTGCAGGCTGCCGTGACGGGTATCGATCCCGACAAGCGCCAACTCACCCTCGGGGACGCGCGTACGGTCAGCTATCAAAACCTGGTGGTCTGCCCCGGCCTGCGTCTTGCCTGGGAGAAAATCGAAGGCCTGGAGGACACCCTCGGCCAGCACGGCGTGACCTCCAATTACAGCTACCGACACGCGACCTACACCTGGGACCAGGTGCAGAAATTGCGCGGCGGCAAGGTGCTGTTCACCCAGCCGGCGATGCCGATCAAATGTGCCGGCGCGCCACAAAAGGCGCTGTACCTGTCCTGCGATCACTGGCGCAAGAGCGGTGTGCTGAACAACATCGACGTCGAATTCAATCTGGCGGGCGCGGCGCTGTTCGGAGTGCCGACCTTTGTCCCGCCGCTGATGAAGTACATCGAGAAGTACAAAGCCCGGTTGGCCTTCAACACCAACCTGATCAAGGTCGATGGCCCGGCGAAAACCGCGTGGTTCGACATCAGGGATGCCGACGGCAATGTCACCCGCCAGGCAAAGGCCTTTGACCTGCTGCATGTCGTTCCGCCTCAGGTGGCTGCGGATTTCGTCGCCTGCAGTCCGCTGGCCGACGCCGCCGGCTGGTGCGAGGTCGACCCCCACAGCCTGCAGCATCCGCGTTATCCCGATGTCTTTGCGCTGGGCGATATCTGCGGCACCACCAATGCAAAAACCGCCGCGGCGGTGCGCAAGCAGATCGTGGTGGTCGCCGAAAACCTGTTGGCCTTGCGCAAGCGGCAGCCGTTGCCGCTGAAGTACGACGGCTATGGCTCCTGCCCGCTGACGGTTGAGAAAGGCAAGGTGATCCTTGCCGAGTTCGGGTACGCGGGCAAGCTGCTGCCGACTTTTCCCCTTGACCCGACGACCCCGCGCCGCTCGGCGTGGTGGCTGAAGGCGACACTGCTACCGTGGTTCTACTGGAACGGCATGCTCAAGGGCCGCGAGTGGCTGACACGTGTGACCAAGGTCGACTGAGAACTCCCTATGTTGCTGGCAAGTCTGTTTGGTGTAGTGATGGGGTTGGTGCTCGGCTTGACTGGCGCTGGCGGCGGTATCCTTGCGGTCCCGGCCCTGGTGTTGGGGTTGGGCTGGAGCATGACCCAGGCCGCTCCGGTGGCGTTGTTCGCGGTGGGCAGTGCGGCGGCGGTCGGTGCCATCGACGGATTGCGCCACGGCCTGGTGCGTTATCGCGCGGCGCTGCTGATCGCCGCGCTGGGTGCGGTGTTTTCGCCGCTGGGCATCTACTTTGCCCACCGGTTGCCGGAAAAAATCCTGATGATCCTGTTCAGCCTGCTGATGGTCATGGTGGCCTGGCGGATGTTGCGCCGTGAGCGCAAGGACGAGGGTCCCAGCGATCATGGTCAGGCCAACTGGGGCCAGAAGAACTGCATGCTCGATCAACAGACCGGGCGCTTTTCCTGGACCGCCAAATGCACCGCGACCCTCGCCGCGCTCGGGGCAGTGACCGGCGTGGTCTCGGGATTGCTGGGGGTGGGCGGCGGCTTTCTGATTGTCCCGGCCTTCAAGCAACTGACCGACGTGCAGATGCGCGGAATCATCGCCACCTCGCTGATGGTGATCAGCCTGATTTCGGCCATCGGCGTGATCGGCGCGTTCAATGCCGGGGTGCGCATCGACGGTTTGGGCATTGCCTTCATCGTCTCCAGCATCGTCGGCATGATCATCGGCCGCAAGCTCTGCGCCCGGGTGCCGGCGCGGGCGTTGCAGCTTGGGTTCGCCAGTGTCTGCCTGATTGTCGCCGTCTATATGTTGATCCGCGCCTGAGTTTCAGAGTGCTCGGTATTGCAGGTTGAAACCCAGTTCCGCGGACTGACCCTGTTCCAGTAAGCGTAACCCCGGCCGGCCGGGCAGGTGGTGCGCGTTGACCGGGTGACTCACCGGTTCGATGCAGAAAAACTCCAGGCCCACGGGACAGTAGAGCAGGTAGTAATCGCTGCCGGTGGCCTGGCAGTCCAGTTCGTATCCGAGGTCGGGCTGGCTGATCAGGCAGTGGCCGTTCCATTCGCAGAAGCCGTTGTCCACGAGCGATTCGGGCAATGACTTGAGCTGCTGAAAATCCCACTCGACCGGCAATGCACTGAGTTGCGTCGGTAGTTTTTTCTCATTGCACAACCATACCTCGCGGGCTGGCGCCTGTAGGCGAGTATTCACAGTGCGCGGCAAGTATGGGTGCAGGCCCAGACCATGCCAGGCGGCACGTTCAGCCAGATGGGTGACGCTCAGTTCGATGCTTAGCTTGCCCTGGCTCAGATGGAAACGCTGGCGGGCGCGATAGGCGAAGGGAACGCTGCTGTCGAGTTGCAGGACTACGTCTTCTCGGGTTTGAGAAACCACCTCCCACACCTGCTGCCAGGCGCTGCCATGAATTGGCAGGGGATCGGTGAGGCTGTTGGGCGCCAGTGCCAGCCAGCCATCGGGGCAATCGAAGCCGCCTTCGGCGATGCGGTTGGACCAGGGGATCAAGGGAAAGCAGCCGAGCTTGCCGGGCAGGCCGGTGTTCAGGGCGTGCTCATCGGCGTGGCGCAACAAGGGCTGGCCGCTGCTGCGCACCGTCCAGTTGACGATACTGGCGCCGAGTTCGGGGGCGAGTGTCAGGTGAGTGTATTCGTCTTCGAGTTCGAGAAGTGCGGGCGTCATCGTCGTCACTGATCCTGAAATCGCGGTTCCGGCAATCCCTTCACGCCAGGATCGAGCGCGAACACGCCCCCGGCCAGTGATTGCGGGTCATGGTCGTCGCCGGGGCGGATCGAGGTCACGAACAGCGTGTCCAGTCGAGGGCCACCGAAGGCGCACATGGCGGGTTTTTTCACCGGTACGGCGAGGGAACGGTCAAGTCGGCCGTCGGGGGTAAAGCGGTGGATCAAGCCTGCGTCGTTGGCGCAAATCCAGTAGCAGCCATCGGCGTCGACCGCCGCGCCGTCGGGTCGACCTTCGTGCTCGTTCATGTCAACGAACACGCGGCGGTTGGAAGGGGTGCCGGTTTCGATGTTGTAGTCGAAGGCCCAGATCTGCTGGATCTGCGGATGGGAGTCGGACAGGTACATCGTGCGCCCGTCCGGGCTGAAGCCCAGGCCGTTGGGCACGATGAACCCGCTCAGCCGGGAATCGAGTGGCCCGCGTTGCCCGGCGCTGTAGCGGTACAACCTACCGTTGGCGGCGTTGGCGCTCATGTTCAGCACCATGCTGCCGGCCCAGAAGCGTCCTTGACGATCGCAGCGGCCGTCATTCAGGCGCATGTCGGCGCGGGCATGGTCGACGTGGGCCAAGGGTTCACTGTCGAGGCTACCGTCGTTGCGCGGATGCAGGCGGAAGAACCCGCTTTCCATGCCGGCGACCCAGCCGCCGTCGGCATGACGCGCGATGCAAGCGAGCATCTGCGGGGTTTTCCAGGTATCCACCTGCCCGGTGTCGGCACTCCAGCGCTGTAAACCGCCGGCGGGAATATCCACCCAGTACAGGGCGTTTTCCTCAGGCACCCAGACCGGGCTTTCACCGACTGCGTTGCGGGCGTCGACAATCAATTGAGCTTGCATGGCAACTCATTCCCTTGGTTTTTGTTGTGGGGATCAAGCGGGGTGCGAAGGTTCAGTCACCGAACGGGCCGGCTACGCAAAAGGCGCCGCCCTGATACAGCCGCGCCGGGTCATCGGCGGCAGGCATCGGCTGGGCTTCGATTTTTTCGCGGAACTGTTCGGAGCTGTCCTGCGCGACAAAACCCAGGGCCGTGGCATGGCGGTTGTCCCACCAGACGTCCTTGTTGTCGGACACGCCGTAGACCACGGTGTGGCCGACGTTCGGGGTGTACAAGGCGCATTCGAGCAGTTGCGTCAGGTCGCCGAAACTCAGCCAGGTGCTCATCATCCGCCGATTGTGCGGCTCGGGGAACGAGGAGCCGATGCGCACGCTGACGGTCTCGATGCCATAGCGGTCGAAGTAGAACGTAGCCATGTCCTCGCCGTAGGACTTGGACAGACCGTAGTAGCTGTCCGGACGGCGAGGGGAGCGGGCGTCGATGACTTCGTCCTGCCGGTAGAAGCCGATCACATGGTTGGAACTGGCGAAGATCACCCGCTTCACCCCGTGGCGGCGCGCGGCTTCGTAGATGTGGAATACGCCGCAGATGTTGGCGCCGAGGATCTCTTCGAACGAGTGCTCGGTCGACACGCCGCCGAAGTGCAGGATAGCGTCCACGCCTTCGACCAGTTGATGCACCGCCTGCTTGTCGGCGAGGTCGCACGGCACGACTTCTTCGCGATCATCGATGGCTGGCGCAATGTCGGCGATGTCCGACAGGCGAATCACATTGGCGTAGGGGCGCAGGCTTTCGCGCAGGACTTTGCCAAGGCCACCGGCGGCGCCGGTCAGCAGCAGGCGGTTGAAAGGGGGGCGGGCGGTTGCTGTGGTCGTCATGGGAATCCTGGACACGTGGTTATTATTGGTTTGTTGTAGGTTGTCGTACGACTGTGCTGAGTATCGTTAGGGTTTCCGGCTCTTGTCAACGCGACATTGGTGGAAATTGACGGAGGGTCGTTCCTGTTCGCTGAACTGAAATACCCTCCTGTGGGAGCGGGCTTGCTCGCGAAGGCAGAGTGTCAGCTAAAAACATGTCGACTGACACTCCGCTTTCGCGAGCAAGCCCGCTCCCACAGTGGTTCTGTGTTTACAGGAGGCTGATCGGATAGCTGATGAAAATCCGGTTCTCATCGAATTCGTTGGTGCTGAAACTCTTGCGGATACTCGCGTTACGCCATTTCACGTTGAGATTTTTCAGTGCTCCACTCTGCACGGTGTAGGCCAGCTCCGATTCGCGACCCCATTCCTCGCCGTCGGTAATTTTCCCGGTGTGCACATTGTCACCGCTGATGTAGCGGTTCATCAGGGTCAGGCCCGGAACGCCCAGGGCGACGAAGTTGTAGTCGTGGCGCACCTGCCAGGATTTTTCCCGGGCGTTGTCATAGCTGGAGTTGTAGCTGTCGTTGGCCAGGGTGCCGCCGCTGGTGCCGTTGACCCGCATCCAGACGTCATCGCCGGTGAGTTTTTGCAGGCCGACGTAGAAAGTGTTACCGCCATACTTGGCCGAGAGCAGGGCGAAAGCGGTCTTGTTGTCGAGGTCACCAGCCTTGGCGTTACCGTCTTCCTTGCCGATGAAATAGCCGAGGTTGGCGCCCAGGGTCCAGTCGCCGAGGGGCTGGCTGTGGGTCAGGTTGAAATATTGCTGCTGGTAAATGTCACTGAGTTCCGAGTACCAGACGCCGACCTGCGTGCGCTTTTCATTGAACGCATATTCACCGCCGCCGAAGTTGAAACGGTCCGAAGTGAACGCCGTTTTGCCGTTCATGAACATGTCTTCCATGCTCGCGTCGTTACGCGGGCTGTTTTTCTGGAATTGACCGCCGTAGAGCGTCAGGCCGGTGATTTCTGTGGAGGTCACTTGAGCGCCCTGGAAGGTCTGCGGCAGCGAGCGACCATCGTCGGAACGCAGGATCGGCAGCACCGGCATCCATTCGCCGACCTTCAATTCGGTTTTCGAGATCTTGCCTTTGAGCGCCACGCCGAGTCGGCCGAAATTGTCGGCGGGGCGGCCATCGCTATGAATCGGCAACAGTTGGGTGCCGCCGGTGCCTTTGCCGCCATCGAGCTTCTGCGAGTACAGGCCCAGTACATCGACTCCGAAACCCACGGTGCCCTGGGTGAACCCGGAGCGGGCATCGAGAATGAAGTTCTGCGTCCACTCTTGCGCCTTGCCCTGGGGGTAGGCCGGGTTGGTGTAGTTGCGGTTGAAATAGGCGTTGCGCAGGTTCAGCGTGGCCTTGGCGTCGTCTGTGAAACCTTCGGCCTGGCAGGTGATGGGCAGGACGAGGGCCAGGCCGCTGCAGCCGATCAGGCTCAGGGTATGACGAGGGGTAAAGTCTGGACGCGAAGAACGGGCGGAGGAATTGCGGACGAGCTTGCTCACTGTGACGCTCCCTTGTTTCTTGTTTTTATTGTTGTCATACGTCGTCGTACAACATTGAGGGCGATATTTGCGGGATTTTTGGGGGTTGTCAATCGGAAGTTATACGATGACTTGGTACGAATTTTGGGATATCCGGGAAACACCTGTGGGAGCGGGCTTGCTCGCGATGACGGATTGTCAGTCAACATTTCTGTTGGATGTCAGGCCGCTATCGCGAGCAAGCCCGCTCCCACAGGGGATGGGGACATCATTTAGAGATCATGGGGGGCAGGGTGCCCAGCAATGAGACCGCCGCCACTGCGCCAAGCCCCAGCATCCACTCCAGCATCACGCTGGCGCGCAATGCTTGCACACGCAGCTCACAATCATTGATGCGCAACCGATGGAACAACGCCAGGCCCAGCATCGCCATCACCAGCGCGGCCTTGATCAACAGGATCAAGGCGAACCCGCTGAACAGCGGCGTCGGCCAGAACGCCCCGGTGAGCACCCGCACGTTGATCAGCCCGGTGATCAGCAGCCCGGCGACCAGGCCGTAACCGACGCCGCTGAAGCGCTGCAGCATCACGCGGATCGAATACCCATCGGGTTGACGCAAGATCATCACCAGCAGCATCAAGCCGCCGAGCCAGGCACCCACGCAGATCAAGTGAATGAGTTGATTGAGGATCAGCAACCGCCCTGCGGCGCCATCGAGCATGGCGCCGTGGCCGACCGGGGCCAGGGTGGCCAGCAGCAGGCCGCTGAGGATCAGGCGCAGCGCAAGGCTGGCGCGCAGTGGGGTCAGCAACAACGCCAGCAACAGCAGGTTGATCAGCAAATGCCAGCGCCAGACCTGGCCGAAAAAGGTATTGCCCAGCACCAGGTGCAGGGTCGACGGATCGAAGGCCGCGTCCCAGGCGCCGGCCATGCTCGCGGTAATCAGCAACAACCAGCAGACCCCGCTGGCCAGTGCCACCACGGCCAGCCAACGGGAGGTTCGTGTCAGCCGATGATCCAGTGCGGTTTCGCCATTTGCCAGCAAGGGCCTGAACACCCAGCCCCCGAACAGCATCAGCACCACGATGAAATGCAGGAAGCGGCACAGCACCAGCGCACTCGCCATGAATTACTGGCCGACCTTGAAGGCGTAGGCACCTTCGCTTTTATGGGTGTCGACGGACACGGCGTGCCATTCGACTTTGTAGGCGCCAGCAGTCAACGGCGCGGCCGGGGTGACGATCAGGGTCTTTTTATCGCTGCCTTCGGTGGTCAGCGCCTTGACCGCCACCGGTGCGCCATCCCGTGTCAACGTGACTTTGGTGAAACTGGCCTCGATACCTTCGGAGAACTCCAGGCGCAATTGCGCCGGCGCGGCCACGGTGCTGTCGGCGGCCGGTGTCTGGCTTTTCAGGTGGGCGTGGGCCAACACCGAAGAAGCGGCCAGCAGCGAGCCGAGCAGGGCAGCGACGGTCAGGGTTTTCTTCAGCAGCATCGTGGGTACCTCAGGCAGTTTCCAAGTGCGCAGAGTTTAGCTTTCCGACAGCGGCTGTACGAAGATTCGTTTTCCCCTGTCGCCGCATTCCAGAGCGGATGCTAGTCTTGCTCAACGTTGTTGTCGGGGACCCGCATGGGCAATCACAAGATCGAGATTCGTCGCAGTAACGTCGAAAAAATCCTGCTGGGGGCGGAAAAAGTCTTCGCTGAAAAGGGCTTTGGCAGCACCGCCATGGCCGACATCGCCGCTGAAGTGCAACTGCCGCGCTCCAACCTGCACTATTACTTCAGCACCAAGACCGAGCTGTACAGCGCCGTGCTCTTCGACTTGCTGGAAGTCTGGAAGCAGGACGCGCTGTGCTTCGAGATGTTCGATGACCCGCGCGTGGTGCTCAGCAGCTACATCCGCGCCAAGATGAACCACTCCCGCAGCCGGCCGTATGGCTCGAAAGTCTGGGCCAACGAAATCATCCATGGCGCGCCGACCCTCGGCGAAGCGCTGGATGCGAGCCTGTACGACTGGGCCAAGATGAAGGAAGCGAAAATCCGCCAGTGGGTGGACGACAAACGCATCCTGCCGGTGGAGCCGTCGAGCCTGCTGTACATGATCTGGGCGTCGACCCAGCACTACGCCGACTTCGATCACCAGGTGAATATTCTCAATGATCATCAGCCGTTGTCGGACATGCAGTTCGAGAAAGCGGTGCAGACGGTGACCAGCGTGATTTTGCGGGGGATTGGGTTGGAGCCTTGAGGTTGGGGGGTGTGGCTGCTGGCCTCTTCGCGGGCAAGCCCGCTCCCACAGGGATCGTATTAACACTGAGATCCCCTGTGGGAGCGGGCTTGCCCGCGAAGGCGCCAGTTCAGGCGCCTCAGATTTCAAGGGCTGACGTGATACGGATTCCTCGGATCATGGTTCCAGTCCAGGAACGGCTTGCCGGTCTCCACCGGCACCATCTCGATGCAGTCCTGCACCGGGCAGGTGATCTGGCACAGGTTGCAGCCCACGCACTCCTCATCGATCACCTGGTACTTGTGTGTGCCATCCGCTTGCTTGAGGCTGGCCACGGCCTGGTGCGAGGTGTCCTCACACGCGATATGGCAACGACCACAACCGATGCAGGCCTCCTGATCAATCTTCGCGATCACCTGGTAGTTGATGTCCAGGTACTTCCAGTCCGTGGTATTGCCCACCGCGCGCCCGGAAAACTCCGAAATGCTGGCGTAGCCCTGACTGTCCATCCAGCGTGACAAACCGTCCTTCATGTCTTCGACAATCCGGAAGCCATGCAGCATCGCCGCCGTGCACACCTGTACCGAACTGCTGCCCAGGGCAATGAATTCCGCGGCGTCGCGCCAGTTGCCGATGCCGCCGATGCCGCTGATCGGCAGGCCCTGGGTCTGCGGGTCGCGGGCGATTTCGGCGACCATGTTCAAGGCAATCGGCTTGACCGCCGAGCCGCAGTAACCGCCGTGGGTACTTTGGCTGCCAACCATGGGGTTGGCGACCATGCGTTCGAGGTTGACGCTGGTGATCGAGTTGATGGTGTTGATCAACGACACCGCATCGGCACCGCCCCGGTGGGCGGCGCGGGCGGCGACGCGGATGTCGGTGATGTTCGGCGTGAGCTTGACGATCACCGGCAACGAGCAATACGTCTTGCACCAGCGGGTGACCTGTTCCACGTATTCCGGCACCTGGCCGACCGCTGCGCCCATGCCCCGTTCCGGCATGCCGTGGGGGCAGCCGAAGTTCAGTTCGATGCCGTCGGCGCCGGTGGCTTCCACCAGCGGCAGGATGTTTTTCCAGGATTCTTCGACGCAGGGCACCATCAAGGACACGATCAGCGCACGGTCCGGCCAGTCCTTTTTGACCTGGGTGATTTCCCGCAGGTTGATCTCCAGCGAGCGGTCGGTGATCAGTTCGATGTTGTTAAAACCGAGTACCTCCCGGTTAGCCCCGAAGTGTGCCGAGTAGCGCGACGACACGTTCACCGCCGCCGGGTCTTCTCCCAGGGTTTTCCAGACCACGCCGCCCCAGCCTGCCTCGAAGGCGCGGACCACGTTGTAGGCCTTGTCGGTCGGCGGCGCGGAGGCCAGCCAGAATGGATTGGGTGCTTTGATGCCGGCGAAGACAATCGACAGATCGGCCATTTACGCAGCCTCCACGTTGAGCATCAGTTGAGCATTGATTGCCTCGGCGGCGCGCTTGCCGTGCTGCACGGCTTGCACGGTGAGGTCTTGATCGAGGCTGGTGCAGTCGCCGCCGGCATACACGCCGGGGATGCTGGTGCGCAGGTTCTCATCGACTTCGATGCGCTCACCCTGGCGCTTGAGTTCGCGCGCGAGCGGATCGGCGAGGGCGTCATTGTCAAAGGCCTGGCCGATGGCCTTGAAGATCGCGTCGGCGGCCAGTTCGAAGGTTTCACCGGTGGTTTGCAGGCGGCCTTCCACCAGACGGGTGCGGGCGAAACGCATGCCGCGCACGCGGCCTTGGTCATCGAGCAGCACTTCTTCGGGTTGTGCCCAGGTCATCAGTCGCACCTGATTGGCCTTGGCAATCTCCTGTTCGTGATGGGTGGCGCCCATGTCTTCGATGCCACGGCGGTACACCAGATTCACATCGTGGGCGCCGAGGCGGGCCATTTGCACCGCCATGTCGATGGCGGTGTTGCCCGCGCCGAGGACGATGCAATGATCGGCCAGGGGCAGTTGCGTCAGGTCATCGGCCTGGCGCAGTTCGCGGATGTAGTCGGTGGCGGCGAGCAGGCCGGGCGCGTCTTCGTGGGCCAGGCCCAGCTGTTTGCTGGCGTTGAGCCCGAGGCCGAGGAACACCGCATCGAACTGTTGGTGCAGTTCGCCGAGGGTCAGGTTCTCCCCGAGTTTGTGCCCATGGCGGATTTCGATGCCGCCGATTTCCAGCAGGAACTCAAGCTCTTTTTGTGCGTAGTCATCCACCAGTTTGTATTTGGCGATCCCGTATTCGTTGAGGCCGCCAGCCTTTGCCCGCGCCTCGAAGATCACCACGTCATGCCCGTGCATGGCACTGCGGTGGGCGCAGGACAAACCGGCTGGACCGGCGCCGACCACGGCGATGCGCTTGCCGGTGGCCGCTTCACGCTGGAACGGGTGAGCGCTGAAGTGGGCGTTGTCCACGGCGTAGCGTTGCAACAGGCCGATCATGACCGGCGCACATTCGTGAGCGTTGTTGCGCACGCAGGCTTGCTGGCAAAGAATTTCCGTCGGGCACACCCGGGCGCAACTGCCGCCGAGGATGTTGGCCGAGAGGATTTTCTGCGCGGCGCCTTGCACGTTGTCCTGCGCGATGTTGCGGATGAACGAAGGAATGTCGATCTCGCTCGGACAGGCATTCACGCAGGGCGCGTCGTAGCAATACAGGCAGCGCGAGGCTTCCAGTTGCGCCTGGCGCTCGTTGAGCGGCGGTGCCAGATCGGTGAAATGGCCGGCGAGGGCGGCCGCATTCTCGATGGGATGCGGGAGGTGGTCCAGGGTCTTGATCACGGTTTTGGCCTCACGGTTATTTGAGGTGCTGCCTCTTATGGGCATTGTTTTTTGTTGCCTGTACCGGCCTCTTCGCGAGCAAGCCCGCTCCCACAAGGATCTCGGGTGTCCACAAAACCTGTGGGAGCGGGCTTGCTCGCGAAGGCCGGAGGCCTCGATTTCAGCGTTTCACAGCCGTCGGCTTGTGCAGTTCAGCCCGCTTGCTCAGCAAATCAAACACCGCCGGGTACGCCGGCCGTTCGATATACCGCCCGGCCCCGCGTTCGGCCCGCAGGTCGCCGTCGGCCCAGACCACGCGGCCCTGGCTGATGGTGTGGCTGGGCACGCCGCTCACGGTCTTGCCTTCGAAGATGTTGAAGTCCACCTGCTGATGGTGGGTCTTGGCGGAAATGGTCCGTGTGCCTTGCGGGTCCCACAGCACCAGGTCGGCATCGGCCCCCACGCGAATCGCGCCTTTGCGCGGGTAGAGGTTGAAGATCTTCGCCGTGTTGGTGGACGTCAGCGCGACGAATTGCTGCATCGAAAAGCGTCCGCTGTTCACGCCCTCATCCCACAACACTGCCATGCGGTCTTCGATGCCGGCGGTGCCGTTGGGGATTTTGCTGAAGTCATCCTTACCGGCGGCTTTTTGCTCGGCGCAGAAACAGCAGTGGTCGGTGGCGGTGGTGTGCAGGTTGCCCGATTGCAAGCCATGCCAGAGCGCCTCTTGATGGCCGCGAGGACGGAACGGCGGGCTCATCACATAACCGGCGGCGGTTTGCCAGTCCGGATGGCGGTAGACGCTGTCGTCCAGCAGCAGGTGCCCGGCCAGTACTTCGCCGTAGACCGGCTGGCCCTTGCCCCGGGCGTAGGTGATTTCGTCCAGCGCTTCCTTGGTCGAGACGTGGACCAGATACAGCGGCGTGCCGAGGGTTTCGGCGATGCGGATCGCCCGGCTCGCGGCCTCGCCCTCAACCTGCGAAGGACGCGACAGCGGATGCGCTTCCGGCCCGGTGATGCCTTGGGCCATCAGCTTGCGTTGCAGGTGATACACCAGTTCACCGTTTTCCGCGTGAACGGTCGGCACCGCGCCCAGTTCCAGGCAGCGTTCGAAACTCGCCACCAGGGTGTCATCGGCGGCCATGATCGCGTTCTTGTAGGCCATGAAATGCTTGAAGCTGTTGACGCCGTGCTGGCTGACCAGCTCGGCCATTTCCTCGCGGACCTGTTCGCTCCACCAGGTGATGGCAACATGAAAACCGTAGTCCGACGCCGACTTCTCGGCCCAGCCGCGCCACTGATGGAAGGCTTCGAGCAAGGATTGCTGCGGATTGGGAATCACGAAGTCGATGATCGAGGTGGTGCCCCCGGCCAGTCCCGCCGCCGTGCCGCTGTAGAAGTCTTCGCTGGCCACGGTGCCCATGAAGGGCAGTTGCATGTGGGTGTGCGGGTCGATGCCGCCGGGCATCAGGTATTGGCCGCTGCCGTCGAGCACTTCGGCGCCTGCAGGAACATCGAGTTTTTCGCCGATGGCCTTGATCACGCCGTCTGCGCAATACACATCGGCGCGATAACTTTCATCATGGGTAACAACGGTGGCGCCACGGATCAACAGAGACATTCCGAGTTCCTCGCAGGCAATGACCGGCTTGTGCCGGCTCTAGATGTTTTATATGACGCCAGCGTCAACAGGTGTATTCCTGTCAGTGCTGTCAGGATTAAACGCTAGCTGCAGTTTTCCGAATCGGCAAGAATATTTTTTATAAGCTTATGCAATTATTAACTTATTGATATTTAACGTTTAAATATAAGAATCACCAAAATGGTGAGCGACCTCACCATTTTGACGCACTTGACAGGATCAAAAAATAGTCAAGATTTCCTATGTGAAATCAGCTGTTTGAGTATGGTCTATGGTTGATGCGCAGCCATTGAAAAAAGATCGACGCACCAGTTTGAGTCCTGACTGTTTCGACAACTTGCCAGGCATTCGGCCTGAGTGGCCTGACAAATAGTCGAGTCAGCGAATAAAACCGATAAACATCAGTTGGTTGCAATGTGTTTATGGAACTGCCCGATGCGTAATCGGGGTACCCGGCACGTTTATTGATGCCGCCAGCCCCCGATGAGCAAAAAATAATTCAAAGAACAGTGGAGCGGCCATGCAACAGATCAGATCGCAAGTGACCGAGCGCGACGGCTTGTTCGAGCTCGAAGCCGGCAGCGATGTCCTCGACAGTCCCCGTTACAACCACGACATTGCACCGACCAAGGTGCGCGAACGCACCTGGAACAAATGGCACATCACCGCGCTGTGGGTGGGCATGGCGATCTGCGTGCCGACCTACACCCTCGGTGGCGTGCTGACCGCGTACTTCGGCCTGACCGTCGGTGAAGCGCTGCTGGCGATTCTGTTTGCCAACATCATCGTGCTGATTCCCCTGACGCTTAACGCCTTTCCCGGCACCAAGTACGGCATTCCCTTTCCGGTGCTGCTGCGCTCGTCCTTCGGCGTGCTCGGCTCCAACATTCCGTGCCTGATCCGCGCCCTGGTGGCGTGTGGCTGGTTCGGCATCCAGACCATGTTCGGCGGGCTGGCGATACATCTGTTTCTCGGCTCGGTGTTCGAGGGCTGGAAGTCTTTGGGCGGCACCGGTGAGGTCATCGGCTTCATGGTGTTCTGGGCGCTGAACCTGTGGGTGGTGATTCGCGGCGCCGAGTCGATCAAATGGCTGGAAACCCTGTCGGCGCCGCTGTTGGTACTGGTGGGTGTAGGGCTGCTGGTCTGGGCCATGCCCAACGTGTCGATGACCGAGTTGCTGGCGATTCCGGCCAAGCGTCCTGAAGGCGCCGGCGTGGCCAGTTACTTCGCGGCGGGGCTGACGGCGATGGTCGGCTTTTGGGCCACGCTGTCACTGAACATTCCGGACTTCAGTCGCTATGCAAAAAGCCAGAAGGACCAGATTGTCGGGCAGATCATCGGCCTGCCGCTGACCATGTTCCTGTTCGCGTCCCTCGGCGTGGTGATGACCGCGGCGTCGGTGAAACTGGTGGGGGTGACGGTGTCCGATCCGGTGACCTTGATCGGCCATATCCAGAGCCCGGTTTGGGTCGCACTGGCGATGGCGCTGATCATCATCGCCACGCTGTCGACCAATACCGCAGCCAACATCGTGTCACCGACCAATGACTTCCAGAACATCGCGCCCAAGGCGATCAACCGCACCAAGGCAGTATTGCTCACCGGGTTTGTCGGGTTGGCATTGATGGCCCATGAGCTGCTGAAAAAACTGGGTCTGATTGTCTCGGACGTCAGTCTCGAAACCGTCTATTCCAACTGGTTGCTTGGCTATTCCAGCCTGCTGGGGCCGATCGCCGGGATCATGGTGGTGGACTATTTTCTGATCAAGAAACAGCAACTGGACCTTGCCGGCCTTTACCGCGATGACGTGTACCCGGCGTGGAACTGGAGCGGGTTCATCGCGTTTGGCGTGCCGGTGGTGCTGACGTTGTTGTCCCTGGGCAGCGATGCGTTCAGCTGGTTCTACAGCTATGGCTGGTTTACCGGCTCGGCGCTGGGTGGGGTTATTTATTACGGGTTGAGTGTGATGCGGCCCAGCCCGTCTGTCGCGAAATCTGCGGTGTAAGTGAGGGCCTCATCGCGGGCAAGCCCGCTCCCACAAGGGGGGAATGCATTCCAAATGTGGGAGCGGGCTTGCTCGCGAAGGCGGCCGCACAATCACCAAAGCATTGCCTGAAGAAACACACAAGAACAGCCAGAGGAGATCATCATGAACGCGGCCGTAGACGTTCTGCAGTCCAGCCATCAGCACATCAACCGCGACCGCCTGTGGCAATCGCTCATGGAACTGGCCAGGCTCGGCGCCACGGTCAAGGGCGGTGTGTGTCGCCTGGCCCTGACCGATCTTGACCGCCAGGCCCGGGACATCTTCGTCAAGTGGTGTATCGATGCCGGCTGCACCGTCAGCATCGACGCCGTCGGCAACATCTTCGCCCGTCGCCCCGGGCGCAATCCGGACCTGCCACCGGTGATGACCGGCAGCCACATCGACACCCAGCCCACCGGCGGCAAGTTCGATGGCTGCTTCGGTGTATTGGCGGGCGTCGAGGTGCTACGCACCCTCAATGACCTCAACATCGAGACTGAAGCGCCGCTGGAAGTGGTGGTCTGGACCAACGAGGAAGGCTCGCGTTTTGCTCCTTGCATGATGGGCTCCGGCGTGTTCGCGGAAAAATTCACCCTCGAGGAAACCCTGGCCAAGGTCGATGCCGAGGGCGTGACGGTCGGTCAAGCACTCAATGCCATTGGTTATGCCGGCCCACGCAAAGTCAGCGGCCACAAAGTCGGCGCGTACTTTGAAGCCCACATCGAGCAAGGCCCGATCCTGGAAGACGAACGCAAGACCATAGGCGTGGTCATGGGCGCCCTCGGGCAGAAATGGTTTGACCTCAAGCTGCGCGGTGTCGAAGCCCACGCCGGCCCGACCCCGATGCACTTGCGCAAGGACGCCTTGGTCGGCGCCGCAGTGATCGTCGGTGCGCTCAACCGCGCCGCTCTCAGCCATCAACCCCATGCCTGCGGCACCGTCGGTTGTCTGCAAGCCTATCCCGGCTCGCGCAACGTCATTCCCGGCGAAGTGCGCATGACCCTGGACTTCCGGCACCTGGAACCGGCGCGCCTGGATGCGATGATCGCCGAAGTGCGCGAAGTCATCGAAACCACCTGCGACGAACACGGCCTGACCTACGAGCTCACGCCAACGGCAGACTTCCCGCCGCTGTACTTCGACAAAGGCTGCGTCGAAGCCGTGCGCGGTGCCGCTCAAGGCCTGGGCCTGTCACACATGGACATCGTCAGCGGCGCAGGCCACGACGCGATCTTCCTGGCCGAACTAGGCCCGGCCGGGATGATCTTCGTGCCCTGTGAAGGCGGCATCAGCCACAACGAAATCGAAAACGCCGCGCCGGATGACCTGGCGGCCGGCTGTGCGGTGCTGTTGCGGGCGATGCTGGCGGCTTCGGCGGCGGTGGCGAAGGGCGAGCTGGCGGCCTGAACCGAGTGACGTGCGCTGAAATTTTCAGCGCACGTCACAACGCGCAATCCTCAATCGTCATCCTGTTGAATCCCTCAATCAGTGGAGCAACACGATGTCGTCCAACACCCAAGCGGTCAACCTGCTGCAAGCGATCCCACAGGTTTTCGAAAGCCTGACCCAGGTCCATGTCGTGCTCGATCAGCATGATCTCGATCCTTCCCTCAAGCACTTGATCCACCTGCGCGCCTCGCAGATCAACCAGTGCGGTTTCTGCGTGAAGATGCACACCCGTGAGGCCCGGGAAGCCAATGAAACCAATGAACGCCTGGATCGCCTGATCGTCTGGCGTCATGTCAGTGATTTCAGCCCTTCGGAGCGCGCCGCGCTGGCGTGGACCGAAGCCTTGACGGTACTGGATGCAAAAACCGATTACGCCAGCCTTCGTATTGAACTGAGGGCGCATTTCAATGACGAACAGATCGGCGCCTTGACGGCCGAGATCGGGATGATCAACCTGTGGAACCGCTTGCAGGTGTCGAGGCACTGATTGATGAACTGCACTGAAAACGCCGCTACTGTGTTCGAGCAGCGCCGGCCCTTTTTGCTTGGTCTGGCCTATCGCATTCTCGGTTCGCGCGCCGAAGCCGAGGATGCGGTGCAAGAGTTGTTCATCAAGTGGCTGGAGGCCGACCGGGCCTCCATCGCCACGCCGGCTGCCTGGCTGACCACAGCCTGCACCCGGCACTGCATCGATGTGCTGCGCTCGGCGCACACATCCCGGGTCGACTACATCGGCACCTGGCTGCCGGAGCCGATTCACACCACCCACCAGGACTCACCCGAACACAGGCTTGAACTGGCCTCGTCATTGTCCACCGCGTTCATGTTGCTGTTGGAACGCCTGACACCCAAGGAGCGCGCGGCGTACCTGCTCCACGAAATCTTCGACATGGATTACCCGCAGGTCGCCGATGCGGTCGGGGTGCAGGAAGCCGCTTGCCGCAAGCTGGTGTCTCGGGCCAAGGCGAGTCTTGGCGGCGGACAGGCCCGTTACCAGCCCGAACCCCTGCGTCAAACCCAATTGCTGGGTGCGTTTCACGGCGCTATCGCCAGCGGTTCGACCGCTGCCCTGAGCGCCATGCTCAGCGAAGACGTTGAACTCTGCGCCGACAGCGGCGGCAAGGCTGCGGCCATCCGCGAAACCCTGTCGGGTATCACTCGTGTACTGGAGTTCATCGGTCAGTCGCTGCACACCTATTGGCAGGCGTGCGAATGGCTGCCCACTGAAATCAATGGTGCACAAGGCGTCATCATCAAGGCCGACGGCAACATCACGGCGGCGATGACCTTTGGCTTTGATGAGGCGGGGCGGGTGAATCGGGTTTTCATCATGCGTAATCCGGACAAACTGGCGGGGCTTGATGGAGATCCCAGTGGGAGCGGGCTTGCTCGCGAAAGCGGTAGACCAGTCAACATGTATGTCACCTGACACACCGCTTTCGCGAGCAAGCCCGCTCCCACAAGGTTCATTGCACTAACCACAACTCCGGCGGTCGTATTCTTCACAGGGTCACAATACATGTGGAGACGTAATGAGCCATGACGTCCTGACCACGGAAACCGATCACCGCCAATTGCGGCAAATCATCGCCGGCCTGTCCGACGGAGTGATTGTGCTGGACCCCAACCAGAGCATCCTGTGGGCCAATGATGCCGCGCTGGCCATGCACGGCGCAGCGCACATCAGCGATCTGGGCAGCAACGCCAAAGCCTATGTCAAACGCTTCGTCCTGCGTTATCGCAACAATCACCTCGTGTCGGCCGACAGCTACCCGATCAATCGGGTGGCCCGTGGCGAGACGTTCAGCGATGTGCTGGTGGAGGTGACATCGGCGGGGAGCGAAGCGTGCACCTGGGTCCATCGCGTGCGCAGCCTGGTATTGGCTGACAGCCGTGGCAAGCCGCAATCGCTGGTGTTGATCATGGACGATGTCACTGACCGGGCCAGCACAGGGCAACTGACCGCCCGTGAGCGCGATGTGCTGGGCCTGATCTGCGAAGGCCTGGCCGACAAGGACATCGCCGCGCGCCTGAAACTGGCGCCGAACACAGTGCGCAACCATGTGGCTACGGTGTATTCCAAGCTCGATGTGCACAGTCGCAGCGGGGCGATTGTCTGGGCTCGGGAGCGGGGACTGTTCTCTGGTGAATCCCGGTCGAAGGGGCAGGGTTAAGGTACAAACGCACTATCGGTCACCACATTGATCGAAGTTCTGCGTTACGAACTGCAAAGCAACTCCCTGTAACCCCCGCATCCGGTGATGTAAGAACTGTCAGCTTTTACGGGTGTTGGCCACGGACTGGGCTATAAATGATTCGCGGATATTTATTTTTTGACAGGTGCATGGATTTTGCACGCCGGTTTTGTTGTCACAAAAAATGTGTCTATCACTTATCGCGGGTCAACCTATGAAAACTCTTGGGAAACGCGTTATCTCACCTTTGTCGCTGGCATTGTGCGTGGCGATCCTCGGCGGCTGTGCCAGTGCGCCACCCCCTCCAGCGGTCACGCCACCCCCTCCTGAACGCACCTGCCAGGCCATGGATAAAACCGATGTCCTGGGCGATGTGCGGGCTGAAGACGGGCAGGTGACCCGAGTCACCACTACGACTCGTTGCGTCACGCAGTAAATCGGGGTTCACTTTGTGGGAGCGAGCAAGCTCGCTCCCACAGGGGGTTGTGGAACTCAGGCCATCAGGACAGGAAACCGCCATCCACATTCAGCGAAACGCCGGTGGTATAGCTGGAAGCATCGCTGGCCAGGTACAACACTGCGCCGGCCATTTCGCTCGGGTCGGCTACGCGCTTGAGCGGGATCTGTTGCAGCGCGGTGTTCAGGATGGCTTCGTTTTTCACCAGTGCCGAGGCGAACTTGGTGTCGGTCAGGCCTGGCAGCAAGGCATTGCAGCGAATCCCGAACTGCGCGCACTCCTTGGCGAAGACCTTGGTCATGTTGATCACCGCCGCCTTGGTCACCGAGTAGATGCCCTGGAAGATGCCCGGCGAAACACCGTTGATCGAGGCCACATTGATGATGCTGCCGCCGCCGTTTTCGCGCATCAGCTTGCCGGCTTCGACCGACATGAAGAAATAGCCGCGGATGTTCACGTCGACGGTTTTCTGGAAGGCGCTGAGGTCGGTGTCCAGTACGTTGCAGAACTGCGGGTTGGTCGCGGCGTTGTTGACCAGGATGTCCAGGCGCCCGAACTGTTCCTTGATGCCGGCGAAGACCTGGCTGATCTGTTCCATTTCGCCGATGTGGCAGGCAACGGCGGTGGCCTTGCCGCCAGCGGCGATGATGGCGTCGGCGACGTGCTGGCAGCCTTCGAGCTTGCGGCTCGACACGATCACGTGGGCGCCTTGCTGGGCCAGCAGTTTGGCGATGGCTTCACCGATGCCACGGCTGGCGCCGGAGACGAAAGCGATCTTGCCGTCGAGGTCGAACAACTGAGTCTTGGACATGGGATTCCCTTGTTATGAAGCCTTGTGATGACACTGATCAGAGGCTGGATTTCGAAATGACCTGCAGGCTCATCTGCTCCAGCAGCTTGTTCATGTGAATGAACTGCGCGAAGCGTTTGTCCTGGGTCTGGCCATGGTAGAAACGGTAGTAGATCTGCTGCACGATGCCGGCCAGGCGGAACAGGCCGTAGGTGTAGTAGAAGTCGAAATTTTCGATGCGGATGCCCGAGCGTTCGGCGTAGTAGTCGACGAACTCACGGCGGGTCAGCATGCCCGGCGCGTGGCTCGGCTGGCGGCGCATCATCTGCACCGGCGCCGGATCATCGGCTTCGATCCAGTAGGCGAGGGTGTTGCCCAGGTCCATCAGCGGGTCGCCGAGGGTGGTCAGTTCCCAATCGAGCACGCCGATGATCTGCATCGGGTTGTTCGGGTCAAGGATCACGTTGTCGAAGCGGTAGTCGTTGTGCACGATGCTGGAGGTCGGATGGTCGGCCGGCATCTTGTCGTTGAGCCAGGCCTTGACCACGTCCCATTGCGGTGCATCGGGGGTCAGGGCCTTTTCGTAGCGATCGCTCCAGCCTTTGATTTGCCGCGCGACGTAGCCTTCGGGCTTGCCCAGGTCACCCAGGCCGTAGGCGTTGTAGTCGACGCGGTGCAGTTCCACGAACTTGTCGATGAAGCTCTTGCACAGGGCTTCGGTTTTCGCCGAATCCAGGCCCAGTTCCGGTGGCAGGTCCGAGCGCAGGATGATGCCGTTGACCCGTTCCATGACATAGAACTCGGCACCGATCACCGATTCGTCGGTGCAGTGCACGTAGGCTTTCGGGCAGTACGGAAAACCATCGCGCAGCTGATTGAGGATGCGGAATTCACGGCCCATGTCGTGGGCCGACTTGGCCTTGTGGCCGAAGGGCGGGCGACGCAGGACGAATTCCTGTTCCGGGTATTCCAGCAAGTAAGTGAGGTTTGAAGCGCCGCCCGGAAACTGGCTGATCTTTGGCAAGCCGCTGAGCCCCGGAATATGGGCCTTGAGGTACGGATCGATCAGGCTGGCATCGAGCTCTTCGCCGGTGCGGATACGGGTGGACTGGTCGTTAAGCGCCATGCTTATCCCTTCTGCTTATTCTGGAGGCCTTAAACTATTGGCTAATCTAATGGTGAGACGTGAGTGCCACAAGCGTGGCACGGTCTTATAGGTTAGCGTGTTGCAGGATAATCAGCGTTCCTGATGTGCGAGAACTCGCCCGGCGGACTATGGTTCAGGGGGCAGGATGCTGCCAGGAAGGAGGTTTGAAATGGGTTGTCCGCAAGTCTGTGCCACCGCTACCCTGCAATGCAGTTTTGGCGCGGCACCGGCCGTGCTCAACGTGCTGCCGGTCAATCGCACACTGACCGCCGGCCTGCCGGCGGCGAACATCATGGATCACATTCCGCTGGTCAACATCATGCCCTTTGGTGTGTGCACGAGCCTGGCCAACCCGACGGTCGCAGCCGCCACCGCCGCGGCGCTGGGTGTGCTGACACCGATGCCCTGCATCCCGGCCACCGCCACGCCGTGGATACCGGGCGGGGCGCCTACGGTGCTGCTGGGCGGCATGCCGGCGATCGACGCCAACAGCACCTTGATGTGCAACTGGGCCGGGGTGATCAAGATTGTGATGCCCGGGCAGATGCAGATGCTCATTCCCTGACTCGATCGAACTGTGGGAGCGGGCTTGCTCGCGAAAGCGGGGTGTCAGGCAACATCGATATTGAATGTGCCGGCCTCTTCGCGAGCAAGCCCGCTCCCACAGGGGAAACAGCACCTTGATGTGCAACTGGGCCGGGGTGATCAAGATTGTGATGCCCGGGCAGATGCAGATGCTCATTCCCTGACTCGATCGAACTGTGGGAGCGGGCTTGCTCGCGAAAGCGGGGTGTCAGGCAACATCGATATTGAATGTGCCGGCCTCTTCGCGAGCAAGCCCGCTCCCACAGGGGAAACAGCACCTTGATGTGCAACTGGGCCGGGGTGATCAAGATTGTGATGCCCGGGCAGATGCAGATGCTCATTCCTTGACTCGATCGAACTGTGGGAGCGGGCTTGCTCGCGAAAGCGGGGTGTCAGTCAACATCGATATTGAATGTGCCGGCCGCTTCGCGAGCAAGCCCGCTCCCACAGGGGATCTTCTGTGAATTGAGAATTTGTGCACTTGCCCGCGATCCCTCAGGCCTCGACAGGATCACTCCAGCGCCTGAACCACCAGCGGACCCTCGAGATCGGCTTGCCCCCGGCGTCCAGCGGTCGCCCATCGGCGGCGAAACCCTGTTCCGGTTCCAGCAACTGACCATTGAGATACCGCGCCTCGACGGCGGTTTTACCGTTGGGGTGAAAGCGCTGATACCGCCCCTCGCGCACGCCATCGCGGTAGCACTCGGCCTCGGCCAGTTGCCCGTCGGGAAAGTAATTGAACGCCTCGCCATGCAGCAGCCCTCGGCGGTAAGTCGCCTTGCGTTGCAGCCAGCCTTGCGGCGCATGGAAACTGGCGATCCCCTGCAGCTTGTCACGGACAAACGGCAGATGCGCCGAGACCTTGCCATTGGGGTGATACAGCAGGGTAGTGCCTTGCAATTCGCCCTGGCTGTAGTGCAAATCGGCTTGTGCGCGCCCGTCATCCTTGATGTGCAACGCACCGTCGAGCTGACCA
Source organism: Pseudomonas sp. GW821-FHT02A08 (assembly GCF_059422045.1). Lineage (NCBI taxonomy): Bacteria > Pseudomonadati > Pseudomonadota > Gammaproteobacteria > Pseudomonadales > Pseudomonadaceae > Pseudomonas > Pseudomonas sp. GW821-FHT02A08. The sequence goes on along the minus strand of NZ_JBWKWD010000020.1, from coordinate 81,702 downwards.
TCGAGCAAGCGACCTTTGAGCTGTTTATCGTTCTGCTGCAAGTCCAGCGGTGTGATGGCCATGGGTTCTCCTTGTCAGTTGACCTGCACCAGGCCGCCCTTGATGGTCAGCATGCCGCCGCCATCCACGGTCTGCGAAGCGGCACCCTTGTTGGTGAGGCTGATCCCGGCATCGTTGGTCATTGTCGTGCCGGCCTTGTTCTCCAGCGAGGTGCCGGCCTGGTTGCTCAAGGAGGTGCCGGCTTGCTGGCTGATCGAGGTGCTGGCCTCGGCGGCAATGTCTGCGCCGCTCTTGATCGCAAAGCTGCCACCGCTTTGCAGGGTCAGGGTGCCGGTCACCTTGATGGTCAGGTTGCCGTCCACGGTCAGGCTGTAGTTGCCGGTGACCGTGTGGTCGTAGTTTCCGCCCGTGCTGTGAGTCTGGTCGGCGCCGACTTTCACCGTGCGGCTGTCCTTCACGTCAAGGCTGTCGCTGCCGGTCTGGATGGTCACGCTGCGTTTGCCTTTCTCCAGGGTCACGGTCTCGTCGCCTTCCTTCACCGTGCGCGTGCGCGCGTTCTGCACCGTCAGGGTCTCGTCGTGGCCAACGGTGGCAGTGGTGTCATTGAGTACGTTGATCTTCAGATCCTTCTGCGCTTGCACAAACACCTCTTCGGCGTCCTTCTTGTCCTCAAAGCGCAACTCGTTGAAACCGCCGCCGCCCTTGGACGACTGGGTCTTGATCCCGGACTGGGTCTGATTGGCCGGCAGCGCGTAGGGCAGGGCGTTGTCACCGTTGTAGACGCAACCGGTCACCAGCGGCCGATCGGGATCGCCGTCGATAAAGGTCACGATCACTTCCTGGCCGATGCGCGGGACGAACTGCATGCCGAACCCCTTGCCGCTCCAGGGCAGCACCACCCGTACCCAGCACGAACTGGTTTCGTCGTTCTTGCCGTCGCGGTCCCAGGGGAATTGTAATTTGATGCGGCCGTATTCGTCGGTCCAGATTTCTTCGCCCGACTTGCCGACCACAATCGCCGTTTGCGTGTGCATGCGCGGCTTGGGCGTGATTCGAGCCGGGCGATAAGGCGTGGCTTTGGGGATCGCTTCGAAGCGATTGCGGTAGTTATCGTGGTTGACTTCGTGAGTCACCGTCGTCACCACCCAATCGATATTCAGGCTCGCATCATCATGACCGGCGAGGGTGAACCAGTGCCCCGGCACCAGCCAGCGGCAGTCGCTTTCGCCGATAAAACGCTTCTCCTGACTGCGCAAGCCATCGACGCGCTGCTTGGTCAGCGTATCGCCGCGGGCCTTGGCGTTGTAGCTGCCTGGATGCTCGTACATCGACCGGGGCCCGGCGACTGCTTCGGCCTGGCTGTAGAGCGAAGTGGTCGGCGTGGTGAATTCGTAATCCGTCGCCCGATAAACCCCGGCTACGGCTTGCATGCACACCTGGCCGGAGCGAATGCCATGCAGTTCGCGCTCGCCCAACTGCTGGCCGAGATAGTTTACCTTCGGCCCGTTCGGGACTTGTGGGAAGGCATCGTTACTGTCCCCCAACACCAACGTGTGTTTGCCGTCTTCGTGGGTAAAAAACCAGAAAATCCCTTCCTCTTCCAACAGGCGCGATACGAAGGCGAAATCGGTTTCGCTGTATTGCACGCAGTACTCGCGCGGGGTGTAGCTGCCGGTGAGTTTCAGCGTGAAATCGGTGAAGCCGTGTGCCTTGAAAATCGTGGTGACGATGTCTGATGTGGACAGGTTCTGGAAAACCCGGTTGTTGCTGGCCAGGGTCAGCCACCAGAGCCAGGGGCGTAGCACGAGTTGATAGCGCTCGGCGGTGGCGTCGGCGGGGAGCTGGCGGATTTCGGCAACCAGTGCGTCGAAGGGCCGGGTTGTCGCGTCGTTGTGCAGGGTCGTGGTGACGTGGGTGGCGACGGCGCCAGTCAGGGCGAGGGCGGCGCCGTCGTTGAGGCCGTTGAGAGTTTGCGAACCCAGCGCGTTGAGCGCTTCTTCGCCGGACAGCGACTCAGGGTAAAGCGCCGACAGCGAGGCGGCGGTGAAAGAGAGGCTGGTGTTGCTGTCGGTGGAGCGGGGCATTGAAAGGCCTCGGGTGGTGGGTAGATAAGGGAAGGCTTACCACTTGAACTTACCGCCACTGGCATGGATTGCAGCCTGGTTATCACTGACCCACGCATCCATGTCTCGGTCTTGTCCATAGTCGTAGCTGTACATCAATACCGAGTTTGCGACATAGGGGGCGAGTTGCGGTCCACAAAGCTGACAGGGGCTGAGTTCGATATAGATACGGGTGACGAAGTTGCTGTAATCGCCGTCCGGAAGGGTGACGCTATTGATCGCCTGGACCAATGCACTGATTTCCGCATGCCCGCGCAGGGTCGTGACGACTTTTTTGGTTGTGGTGGTGTAGTTTCCAAGGAGGTCCAGTTTCAGTGCGCTGTCGCCGAATTTGTACATCAGTACGCCACGTGCGGCATCGAAATGTTCGACCAGTGCGAAACAGGTTCCATGAGACGCTCCCGACCCGGCCAGGGCGCGACGGGTTGAAGAGGACTCATGGCAAATACTGGCCAGGTCGGGAATGGTGCCGCCATTCGTGGCCTGGTTGGCCGCCAGCCAAGTGGCGTATAGAGGGTTTGCCCCTGTCATTGCCACATCTCCACCTGCGTAACGACCGACCTTATGTACTTCCGTCATGTCTATCTCCTGTTGAAAACCCCGTCAGTCCGCTTTTTCTACTGGCCGGTGCAAGGCAGAAAGCTCATCCGATAATGAGCATGCCCATGAGCTACTTCTTCTGCCGGTAAAACACCAAACCGGTGGGCGAAAACAGGAACACAGTGTCTTTGGGGGCGTTGTCGTATCCCGTATCGCTGGAGATGACAATGGTCCGCATGCCGTTCTGGGCGAGTTTCTTGTAACCCGCCCGACAGCGTTTGCAGGGGGCCATGCCTTGATGGATGATGAGGTTGCCCTGGATACCATTGATTTGCGCGATCAGCGTGTCGTCGTATAGCGCGTTTTCAAAACACACCGCCGAGCCGCGCTTCTCGCCGACGAACTTGCTCTTGATCGTCAGCGCCTTGCCGTCCGGTACGTATTGCGCGATGTGGAACGCAATACCATCGGCCAACCCGTAGCGTGTCGTTTTGGGCGTGGCTTCCAGGTCAAGGTTGTCGGCTTTGTTCATCATGTCGACCAGAACATCACCGGCGGGCATGCCGGTTTTACCTCGCTTGTTGTGATCGACGTGCAATATGGTGTTCATGTCGATCGCCTTTCCGTCTTCAGTGTTGATCCCGCACAAGTCATCCCAGTTCATGGGTTTTCTCCTGACTATCTTCATTCACCGAATGTGGCCGAGCGCGGTACTGCCGATATCTCACTCCAACACCCACTCCGCCAACTTCCCCGTCACCTGGGTCATCAGTACGTTCTCTACATCCCTTGCACCCGCCGCACTGCACTTGGCTAACACCGCCTGGACAATCCCGGCATCAAACTCAAACTGCTTCCCGGTGGCGGCCTTGTACCGCCCACGCAATTTCTCCAGTTTCGCCAACACAATCCCTTCCAGCGTCGCCTCATCCAGGGGGCGATACGCGACCACCGTCATCCGCGCCAGAAACGCCGGGCGGAAGGCTTGCAGCAGCACCTTGTGCAAGGCTTCGTTAAAGGCGTCGGTGCCCAGTTGCGCGACCGGTGTGTCGAGCAACAGTTCGGCGCCCACGTTGCTGGTGGCCAGCATCACGGTGTTCTTGAAATCCACCACCAATCCGGTGCCGTCTTCCATCACGCCTTTGTCGAACACGTTGTAGAAGGCTTCGAGCACGTCCGGATGGGCCTTCTCGATTTCATCGAGCAACACCACCGAATAGGGTTTGCGCCGTACCGCTTCAGTCAGTACGCCGCCGCTGCCATAACCGACGTAACCGGGCGGGGCGCCCTTGAGTTGGCTGACGGTGTGGGCTTCCTGGTATTCCGAGAGGTTGATGCTGATCAGGTTGCGTTCGCCGCCGTACAACGCATCGGCTAACGCATAAGCGGTTTCGGTCTTTCCCACGCCAGTCGGGCCGACCAGCAGGAACACCCCGACGGGTTTTTGCGGATCGGTGAGGCCGGCGCGGTAAGCCTGCAGGCGCTGGGCGATAGTGCCCAGCGCGATGCTCTGGCCCATGACGCGCAACCCCATGCGTTGGCCGAGGGTGCGCACGGCGTGGGCTTCGTCGGCGAGCATTTTGCCCACCGGGATGCCGGTCCAGCCGGCGATGACGGCGGCGACGGTTTTGCCGTCGACCTGTTCCGGCACCAGCGGATCGTCCTGGCGAATGGCGTCGAGCCCGGCTTCCAGGCGCACCAGTTCGGCGGCCAGATGATCGATGCGGCTGTCGATGGCTTCGTCCGGTTTGTCGCTGTCGGCGCGTTCGCTCAAGGTCAGCAGTTCGCTGCGGGTTTCCAGCAGTTCGCGCACCGCAACCCGCTCTTCATTCCAGCGCACTTCCAGTTCGCGAATCGCTTGCACATTGGCCACGGATTCGGCTTCAAGCAGGGTGATGCGCTCGCGGTGATCGAGCCCGGTGGCTTGTTCGCGGCGCAGGCGTTCGACTTCGTCCCTGAGGCTATTCTGCCGGTGACGCAGGCTTTCCAGGGGGGGCGGCACGTCGTGCTGGCCGAGGGCGACCCGGGCGCAGGCGGTGTCGAGCACGCTGATGGCTTTGTCCGGTAACTGGCGCCCGGAGATGTAGCGATGGGACAGTTTCACTGCTTCGTGAATCGCCGCGTCGAGCACCTGCACGCCGTGGTGCTGTTCGAGTTTTGCAGCGACACCACGGAGCATTTCCACTGCGGTGGCTTCGTCCGGTTCCTCCACCTGCACCAGTTGAAAACGACGGGCGAGGGCCGGGTCTTTCTCGAAGTATTTTTTGTATTCAAGCCATGTGGTGGCGGCCAGGGTGCGCAACTCGCCACGGGCCAGGGCTGGTTTGAGCAGGTTGGCCGCGTCGCTACCGCCTTCCGCGCCACCGGCACCGATCAGGGTGTGGGCTTCGTCGATGAACAAGATGATCGGTTTTTCCGCGCTGCGCACTGCATCGATCACCCCTTTGAGGCGTTGTTCGAACTCGCCCTTGACCCCGGCGCCGGCCTGCAACAGGCCGAGATCGAGCACACGCAAGCTGACTTCCTGCAAGGACGGCGGCACATCTCCGGCAGCGATGCGCAAGGCCAGGCCCTCGACGACGGCAGTCTTGCCCACGCCCGGCGCGCCAACCAGGATCGGGTTGTTCTGCCGACGGCGCAGCAGGATGTCGATGCATTGGCGAATTTCGCCGTCGCGACCGACGATGGGGTCGATGCGCCCGGCGTGGGCGTCGGCGGTCAGGTCCTGGGTGAACTGGTCCAGCACCGAGTCCTGTTTCGGTGTCGGGGTGCCGGCACTCACCGCACGTTTACCGCCGACGTGCTCGCGAGAATTTTCGGTCCATTCCAGCAGGTTGCTACGCAAAGCTTCCCGGGGAATCTTCAACAGTGATGAAGCACTGTTGAGCAACAGGCTGCGGCGCTCGTCGCGGTCGATCAAGGCAAGTAGCAGCAAGCCTGAGCGAATGCTCTCCAGCCCCAGCACGCTGGCCTGTACCACCGCGTCTTCGAGCAGCCCGGTGGTGTGCGACGACAATGCCGGGGTGCGCGTGCTGCCGGACTTGAACAGCTCCAGCGCTTTGTTGATTTCCGCCGTCAAGGCGTCGCGCTCCAGGCCGAAGCGCGGCAGCAGATAAGCGAAGTCTCCGCCCTCGATGTCCAGCAGTTCCAGCAGCAGGTGTTCGATTTCGACGTAGTGGTGGCCTCGCTGCAGACAGCGTTGCGCGGCCCGTTCCAGGGCGCGGCGGTTGTCCGGGTTGAGGCGTCCGATCAGGCTGGCCAGTTCCATGTTCAGGTGATCTCCAGCTGACGAAGACGGGTTTCGATGCGTTGCACCGCCAGGCTGGTCTGGCGTTGCAGGCCGCCGTTCCAACTGAGCAGTGGCGGCGCCTGGCGACCGAGTTTGATTGGGCCGGCACCGCGTACCAACAGCACCAGGGTGCAATCCAGGTCCGGGCCAAAATACAGTGCGCTGAGGCTGGCCAGTGCCGGGTGCGACTCGCCATCGGGCAGGAACCGCGCCGCCTGGGCAGAGGTCAGCGGGCCAAGGGTCAGGCGGATGCCGGCGTGTTCATCCCAGACTCGGGTGCCGGCCACTGCCGTACGCCCCAGTTGCAGGTTGCGGCCACCGGGGATCATGCGGCTGCGACTGGCGGGCGGGATCTCGCGCCAGGCACCTTCATAGGCACCGAGTTCAACCGGCAGTTCGAAATGCTCACGTACGATGGCTGCAAAACCGGCGAGGGAGCGGCGCCCATCGGCGAACAAGGCGCTGCATGCCAGCACGGCACAATCGGGTACGGCCTGACGCTCGCGCAAGGCTTTGGGCAGTAGCCCGGTCAGGGCCCGCAACTGCGCCTGGACCGCCGAAGCACCGGGGACGGTGAACCCCACGGCAATCCGGTGCTTGCGCATTACTTTGTACAGCAGGCTCAGCAGCCGATGCTGGAACAGATCGAGAAATTCAGCGGGCGCGTAATCCTTGGCCCGCGCGCGTTGCTGCAACCATTCCTGATAGGCGTAGGGTAGCGGGCCGTCGGGGCCGCCGAGACCGAACACCGGGGTGCTGAGGACCGCTTGCTGGCCGGGTTCCTGGGTCAGGCTTTCGATTTCGCTGGCGGCAAACAGCGGCGTCAACGGACCGCGCAAGCGCAGTGCTTCCGCTTGCGGAGCGGTGCCGCTGCCCAGGGACTCGGCTTGTGGATGTTCACGCTCGAGCAGCAACAGTGCCTGCAACAGTTCGAACCCCTGGGGATCCCGGCGCAGTCGTTGGCTCAGGCTCAGAGGGACAGTGGCATGCCGGCTTGGGGTTGCCATGTCTTCACCTCCCTGTCTGCTTGCACCAGCGCCGTGCGCACGAAACGGTTAGCGGTGGCATAGAGGGAAAAGAACTGCGCAAGCACCGCTGAAAACAACACCGCGCTGCTACCGACGAAATGCTGCGGGTCCAGTTGCAGGCGCACCTCCAGCCCATTGCGCCAGCCGCGCCAGGCGTCTTCGCCGACATGGGCGATGACGCGTTCACAACCGAGGCTGAGCAGGCCTTCGATTTGCCGCCAGGCGCTGGCCTCGTCCCGCAGGTTGTGCAGCTGGAGGATTTCCTTGAGTGCGTCAAGCGCCTGTGGCCCTTCGACCAGCGACAAATGATTGAGGGTCAGTTGCGAGACCAGCCGCCAGCGCGACTCGCCGTCCAGTCGCGGCACACTTTGCGGGCTGGGCGGGTTGCGCAGGCGCGCCCAGGCCACGGGGCCCGGGCGTTCAAAACCTAACGGTGTGCCGGCCGGCAGGCTCTGCGCCAGGTGCCGATTGGTGCAAAGCAGTTCAGCGGTGAGGCTGTATTCAATGGCTTCTGACAGCGGGTCGAAACGGGTGTCCACCAGGCTTACCAACAGGTCAGTGCCGAGGCGATTGGGGGTCATGCCGCTGACGCGTCGGGCATGCCAGTAGCACTGTTTATCGGCACCGCCATTCTGGCTGCCGTAATAGGCCGGCACTCGCTGAACCCCGCGACTGGAAGTGGCGCGCATCGCCCGGATGCTATGGATCTCGACGCTGTTTTCCCGGTGGCTGTCGGCGACCAGGCGGTATTCGCTGCGAGTACCGTCCGGGCGCAGGGGCTCCGAGGTTCGCGGAAACAGATTGATCACCGGCGTGCAGCCCAGTGCAAGATCGCTGGCCTGCAGGTGCAGGCGGTTGGTCGGGGCGCGGTCGAAGACGATGTACAGGTACAGCGCTTGACTGTCGCTGGTGGCGCCCGCCAGGGGCAGGTCGAAGAAGTTGAATTTGTCCGCGAAGGCAAAGTACTCGGCGAGCAGGCGCATGCCGGGGTGCACGCCGTCCTCGTCCGGCAGCAAACCTTCATCGCCGGCAAAACCGACGATCTGCGGCAGCCCGACAAGGGCTTTCGGCACGCTGCCAACGGGGCCGGCCAGGACCTGCACGGCATGGGCGCCGAGCAGATCGTAGAGGCAGGCGTTGACCACCGGGGACGCACACAGGTGGACGCGCAACTGTTCGATGCCCAGCGTCGACCACTGGCTGTCACCGAGGCAGCGCAGGCCCAGTCTCAATGCCGACCGCGCCTGGACAACGCCGGTCAGGGCCTGGGCTTCATCGCTGCCCAGCAGTAACGCTTCGGTGATTTCCACCGGCCACAGACGCACGGGTGCACTGGTGCGAAAGTGGATGCTTTCGCCTTTGCCGGTGGTGACGAACAGCGGCGTGTCGCGAGGCAACGGGTAGCCGCCGTCGAGATTGCCTTTGCTCGGGTCCGGCTGGAACTGCACGATTGCGCAGGACGGCAGCGGGCGCATCGCCAATGGATAGAGTTGCTCCAGCAGGGCATCGCTGAATTCGGCGTAGTCGTCATCGAGCCGGCGTTGCAGGCGGGCGGCCAGCAGCGCGAATCCCTCAAGCAGCCGTTCGACGTGGGGGTCGGGGCATTCGTCGGGGGACAACTCCAGCCGCCTGGCGACCTTGGGGTAGCGCTCGGCGAAAATGCCGCCGGCATGGCGCAGCCAGGTCAGTTCTCGTTGGTAGTAATCGAGCAGTTGCGGGTCAATCGAGTCGCTCATGACGCACCTCAAGGCCATCGCTTGCCTTCTCGATGACAAATGCCACGGGCCAGTGCTGCTGGCCGCCGCGCAACTCGCCAAGCAGGCGGATGCTCAGTTGCTGCGGATGGTCGGGGACTGGATTGACCTGAACCTCGCCCAGTTTCAGGCGCGGTTCGAAATGGTTGATGGCCTCGCGCACTTCCCGCGCCAACTGCCGTCGGTCATCGCTACGCTGCTGTTGCAGGGCGGTCCAGTCAGCGAGGCCGTAGTCGAGAATGCTCGGTGGCGAGGTCAGGGCACGAGGGCCACGTCGGGTGTTGAACAGGCGCAGCAATTCCGTGCGGACCGAGTCGAGCAGGTCCTGGAGGTCGAACGCATGCAGCGTGTCGACCTCGCTTGCGGCCAGTCGCTCGAACAGCGGTGGGAGTAGGGAGCCTGCCATGGCCGACGCGCCCGATTACTTGACGAGTTTGTTGGCGGCCATGTCCCAGGTCGAGGCGGCCGTGCCTTCCTTGGTGCCGTCGTCTTTTTGCGCGGTCAGCTCCCATTTGATTTTGGTGAAGTTCAGCGACAGGGTTTCCACGGGTTTGCCACCCGTACCGCCGCTGACGCTGACGTTGGACAGCACCACGTTGGTCAGGGTGTAAATGATGAACGGCATCAGTTGACCACTGCCTTCAGCGGCGTTGCGGCCGATGATGACCTTGGCTTCCGGGATCGGTTTGCCGGCACAGCAGTATTCATTGAGGGAAGGTGTGGAACTGTCGACGAATTTGGTCAGCGTGAACTCGCCGATGTGCGGCTTGCCGGAGGTCCGCTCCGAGTTGCTGACGTCGTTGGTCACCTGCATGGCCACGTTGTGGCTGTAGGACATGACTTCGATCTTGTCCTTGTAACCCTCGAGCAGGCTGTCGCCTTTGATGTCGCCGCCGAGGTCGAGAATAATTGCATCCATCGCATGAAACTCCTGAAGGTTATTGCGCTAGATAAGCAGGGAACTCCCGCCGGGCTGGCCGACGGGAGCGGGGCAGGTCAGGCGGCGACCGGTGGCGGCAGGGTGGCCACCAGGCGGATCGAGGCGGTCAGCTCTTCAAGCTGGAAGTGTGGCCGCAAAAATACCGTGGCCTTGTAGGCACCCGGCTTGCCCGCGACTTCCGTCACATCGACCCGGGCTTCACGCAACGGGTACTGCGCCTTGATCTCTTGCGGCGCGTTGTCGTTGATCAGCACGTAGTCGGCGATCCAGTTGTTGAGGTAGGTCTGCACGTTGTCGCGGGTCATGAAACTGCCGACCTTGTCGCGCATGATCACCTTCAGGTAATGCGCGAAACGCGAGGCCGCGAGCACGTACGGCAACATCGCCGAAATCCGCGCGTTGGCGTTGGCCTCGTTGGTGTTGTAGAGCTTGGACTTGTTGGTGGTCTGGCCGCCGAAGAACACTGCCACATCGCTGTTTTTCTTGTGGCACAGGGCGATGAACCCCAGGTCGTTGAGCTCTTTTTCCCGGCGGTCGGTGATGGCCACTTCGGTCGGGCATTTGAGCGACAGGTCGCCGGAGGTGGTGCGGAAGGTGTGGGCCGGCAAGCCTTCGACCGCGCCGCCGCCTTCAGCTCCGCGAATCGCCGCGCACCAGCCGTATTTGGCGAAGGCTTCGGTGATGCGCTGGGACAAGGCCCAGGCAGCGTTGCCCCACAGGTATTTGCCGTGGTCGCTGCCGTTGACGTCCTCGACGTAGTTGATGCCCTCCACCGGCGAGGTGTCCGGGCCGTAAGGCAACCGCAACAGGAAATGCGGCAGCACCAGCGATACGTAGCGCGAGTCTTCGCTTTCGCGGAAGGCGCGCCACTTGATCAGTTCCTGGCTCTCGAACACTTTCGACAGGTCGCGGGGCACGGCCAGTTCGGTGAAGCTGTTCATGTCGAACAACCGGGGGCTGGCGGCGGCAATGAACGGGGCGTGGGCGGCGGCAGCGACGTTCGACAGTTTTTCCAGCAGGCCGATGTCCTGCGGGTGCCGGCCGAAGGTGTAGTCGCCGACGAGCAGGCTGAAGGGGTGGCCACCGAAGGTGCCGTATTCCTCTTCGTAGATCTTTTTGAACAGCGCGCTCTGGTCGAACTCGACGGCTTTTTCCAGATCGTTCTGCAGCTCTTTCTGGGTGACGTTGAGCAGGCGCAATTTTAACCGGGAACTGGTTTCGGTGTTTTGCACCAACAGGTGCAGGCCGCGCCAGGAGGCTTCGATTTTTTGTAGCTCGGGGTGGTGCAGCACCTCGTTGAGTTGCGCGCTGATCAACTGGTCGATCTGGCTGATGCGGTCGTTGATCATCGCCACGGTGTCCTTGTCGATGGCCATGCCTTCGTCGAGGACCTGAGTGGCGAACTCCGCGAGCATGTCGCGGGCATAGTCCTGCTGGCTATCGTCGTGGGCCATGCGGCCTTCGGCGATGATGCGGTCAAGCAGGGACAGGCTTTGGGTGGTGCTTTCACTGGCGTTGGCGCTGGCTGAAGCGGGCATGGCGACGTCTCCCTAAGTGAATGAGTGATCAGGCTTGCGGTTCGGCCGGTGCTTCGCTGTCGCCTGCGGGGGCGGCGGTGTCCGGACGGGCAGACTTGATCTCTTGCAGGCCTTCGGTATTGGCGATGACGTCGCGCAGCAGTTTGTCCAGGTCATCGTTACCGTCGAGCTTGGTCAGCAGATCGCGCAGACGCTGACGCGCTTCAAACAGGCGCCGTAGCGGGGTCACCTGTTCGACGACCTTCACCGGGTCGAAGTCGTCGATGTGTTTGAAGTTGAGTTCGATGTTGAGCTTGCTGTCATCGCCAGTGAGGGTGTTGGTGACTTGCAAGGTGGCGCGGGGGGCAATCGAGGCGAGCACTTCGTTGAAGTTGTCGCGGTCGATCTCGGTGAAGCGTCGTTCATTGAGCTTGGGAAGGGGCTCGAGCGGCTTGCCGGAAAGGTCGGCCAGAATGCCGACGACCAACGGCAATTCTTTTTTCTCGATGGCGTTGCCGATTTCGACGTCGTAGGTGATTTGCACCCGGGGTGGGCGGACCCTGTCGAGCTTGTGCTGAGTACTTTCGGCCATGTTGGCTGACTCCGATGCATGAGCGGGCGCAATGCATCGGGAGGCCCGCTCATCGCTTTCCCTTGCTGGACCGTAGGTTAGAAAGGGTGGCAGATGGACCTGTCGTTCCTTTGACAAACCTTCCACATTCGGCATGGGGGACCGAACTATCCAAGACGCTAGAACAGGTCTATAAAAATGCAAGTGAAAACGATTTTGGACCGACCCGAGAAAAGGAAAATTCATTTTGTGTGCACGTTTTTTTGCATTCGCCCTGTTCCTGACCCTCACCGGGTGCTCGTTTTTCGGGCCTCGGGTGGACCTCGATAACCTGACCCTGGACGTCGCGCCGAAGGCCAACGACGACACGCCGATTGCCGTGGATTTCATCGCCGTCAATGATCCGGATCTGCTCAAGCAGTTGTCGGGCATCACGGCGCGGCAGTGGTTCGCCGAGCGCGATCAATACCAGCGCGACTACCGGCAACTGATGACGGTTTGGGGGCTGGAGCTGGTGCCCGGCCAGTTCATCGACAAACAACCCTTCCCGCTGGGGGGCAAGCGGGCAACTGGACTTTTGGTCTTCGCCAGCTATAACACTCCCGGAGCACACCGGTTACGGCTCGATGACCAGAGCGATGCCTGGCTCAAGTTCGACAGTCGCGAGATGACGCTGGTCAGCAATACTCCGCAGTGAACACATTGCCAGGCCGCTGGTTTGCGCGGCGACGTAGACGTCGAAGGGAGTCGTATGAGCCTGTTACCTGACGCGGTTTGCTGGCACGAGGGCATGCAATTGCTGCCCCAGCATTTTCAGTTGCAAGGGCTGCGAGCCGAGGCGTTGGTGGCGCATTTTGCCCAGGCCTGCAATCCATGGTTCTGGGGCGTGAACCGGGTCGAATTCGACCCCGGCGCATTGAGTGCCGGGCTGGTGCGGTTGCTCGACCTGCAAGCGACGCTGCCGGACGGTTTGCCGATCAATCTGCAAGTGGGTGTCGGGCCGGCGCTGGAGCTCGATGTCAGCGAAGCGGTCAACGCGTCGGAAAACGCCACGGTCACGGTGTACCTGGCCGTCAGCCCCTTGTGGCGTGCCGGTCAATTGCTGCCGCTCAAGGGCCGGCTGCAATCGGTGATCGGCGACGCGCTGCCGGATTTGACCAGCGGTGAGTACCCCGAGTCGATCACGGTGTGGCGTCCGAATCCGCGGTTGTGCACGCAACTGAACAAGGCCGATTCCATCTGTTTGCCACTGCTGAAAATCCGCAAGGAGGGCGGCGGCTTCCTTTCGCTGCCCTACACACCGCCCACGCCGTGCCTGCTGCCCGAGTCGGTGTTGGGGCGCCGGGTGGCCGGGCTGTGTGCCAGAGCGCGGGAGAAATGCATGTTCCTGGCCGGCCGCCTGCGCCAGGCGCAACAGGCCGGCAATCAAGACGATGCGCTGGAAATCCGTCGACAACTGACGGCGCTCTGGGCGCGCCTGCCGGAGGTCGAGGGGACGCTGAACAGCCGATTGGCCACCCCGCAGGCATTGCACGGTTTGCTGCTCGGGCTGGCCGGTGCCTGGTCCGCGCTGGACCCTTTGGCCGGGGTTCCACCGTTCGCCCCCCTGGATTTTCTGGAGCTGCAGCGCGGCTATGAACCGGTCCTGGACTGGCTCGAAACAACGCTCGAGTTGATCCGCGCCGGCTATCGCAGCCTGCCGTTCGAACGCAGCGAACAGAGCTTCTCGATTCAACTGCCGGACGATCAGCCGAGCCAGCGCCTGGTCATCGGTTTGCGCATGCCCAACGGCAGCAGCGAACAGGCGGCCGGCGAATGGCTGAGCGGCGCGATCATCGCCTCGGCGCCCCATGTGCCCTTGCTCAGTCGCCAGCGCATGAGCGGTTTGCCCCATGAGGCGATGAGCCGTAACGAGCAAGTGGCCTACAGCGTCGGCGACGACACGCGGTTGTTTGTGGTGACGGCCGAGGGTCAATGGTTCGACGGGCAATTGCCGTTGCTGATTGTCGCGCCGGCCGCCAAGCCGGCGAGCAGTCCATGGCAAGTGGTGTTGTTTGTGGCACAGGCCAGTGACAGTGCCTGATCAGGGAAGGGGCGTCGTATGTTCGAGGGGCATGCCGGGGCGGGTACACGGGGCTTGCGCGAAGCACCGTTGAGCAGCGCATTTCGCGAAGCCTGGTTGCAATGGTCACGGGAGTGGAATCAGCTGCCCAGGGACGGCGACGACGATGCGCTGGTGGAGGCGGTGGCCGACCTGTCGACGCAAATTTCCCAGCGTCTGTGGCGCACGGCTTTCGCCCGGGTTGGCGAAGCGGCGACCGATCAGGTCAAGGCGCTGGTCTATGCCTTTGTCGCCTTGATCGATGAAACGCTGGTGTTCACGCCGTGGCCGGGCCAGACCGCCTGGCAAGAAAAACCCCTGGAGTCGCGGATGTACACCAGCCGTCAGGCCGGTGAAAAACTGCCGGCGGCGATCAAGACGTTGCTGGACGAGCAGGTTCCCGCCACCCGCGACCTGGCCAATGTCTATTTGCAATGCCTGGTGTTGGGGTTTGAAGGACGGCTGCGGGGCGAGCAGAGTCAGGCCCGGCATGAAAAATTGCGCCTGGCACTGTTCACGTTTGCCTGGCAGCACGACGCGGAGTATGCCGATGTCAGTGCCCGGCTCGAGCAGCCTTCGGCAGTACCCGCGGTGCAGTTGCCGGTGCGGCAGTCGTTGCCCGATGGCTTTCGCCTTGGTCTGGTCATTCTCGCCATGGTCATGATTCTGACCGGGCTGGGGCAGTTCTTCTGGCGTGACATTCGCCAGGAACTCGACCCGGTGTTGCAGATGACCGACCCGGTGGCCACCTCGGAGCAAGACGCATGAGCACGCTGGAGATCGTGGGGCTGGTCATCGTCCTGTTGGTGGTGCTGGCGGTCATCGCGGTGGCGGTCTGGTGGTTGCGCACCCAGAGCGGGGCGGCGATCCGCAGTTTTTATAACGCGGTGCGTCATATGGAACAGGAGCAGGGCGCTCAGGACCGTTACCAGATTCCATGGCTGCTGATGCTCGGTGATGAAACCCAGGGCACCCAGTTATGCAGCCAGTGGCGCTTGCAACCGACGGATAAACCGGCCTGGTTCGGGCGCTGGTGGTCGGACCCCGAAGGCGCGGTGCTGGTGGTGCCACAGGCGCTGTTTTTGCCCGATGAAGGCATGAGTCTGCAGCGCGGCGGCTGGTGGCGCCTGTTGGGGTTGATCCTGCGCCTGCGCAGCAAACGGCCACTGGACGGGGTGGTCTGGACCGTGCCGGTCAGCCACCTGGGTAATGCCGAGCAGGCCGCGAACCTCGGTCTGGCGGCGCGCCGGCGCTTCATCGATCTGTTGCAGCGGTTTGGCCTGAGCCTGCCGGTTTACGTGATGATCACCGGCATGGAAGAGCTGCCGGGTTTTCAGGAACTGATCTCGGCGCTCCCCGCCGATGCCCGCGAACGCACTTTGGGCTGGTCTTCACCCTTTGGTCCCGAGGCGGTCTGGCAGGCGCAATGGAGTGATCAGGCGCTGGACCAGGTGAATCGGGCCCTGTCGGAATCGATCATTGAAATCGGTGCGTTGTCCGGCCATCTCAAGGGCGAACTGTTCGGGTTGCCGGAACAATTCGAGGCCTTGAGGCATCATCTGCAAACCGTGCTCGAACCGGTATTCCAGGGCAATGCCCAAGGCGAGGCGCCACGTTTTCGTGGGGTGTACTTCACCGCCAACCAGCCCTCGCAAGAGGCTGCCGACGGGTTCTCAGCCCATGACAACGGGTTGCAACAGAGTGCCTTTGCCCGGCAATTGTGGCAGCGCCGGGTGGTTGCCGAACGCGGTCTGGCTCAGGTGGTGCCACGCTTGCTGCGCCTGCGTCAGCGTTGGCAGCGGCTGACCGGTGTGGTGACCCTGGTGATCGGCGTGGTCTGGGCCGCCAGCATGCTCTGGGTCTGGCAGGACTCGGTCAAGGATGCCCATGAGCTGTCGCGTCTGCTGCAAGGCGCGCAGAAAAATTACGTTGCAGTCACCGATGAGTCCCATAGGCTGGAGTCGACCCGGCGCAACGTCCAGGGGTTCTGGCGGGTCCTGGAAAAGGCTCCGCGCTGGAGCTTCACCTCGGTGGTGTTTCCCACCTCCTGGTTCTCGTCGCTGGACAGGCAACTGGAGGATCAACTGCGCCTGACTGCCCTGAGCCATATGTTGGAACCGCTACATGACTTGCTGAAGGCCGAACTGGTGCAACTCAAGGCCATTCGCAACACCGAGCGACGTGGCAACGTCGAAAACGAAGACCCGGCCCAATGGCAAAATTACGTCAAGGCCAAGGACCTGGTGGAGCGCGCGGTACGTCTCGAGCAACAGAATCAATGGTTCAGTCAGGCGCTGAACAACCCCAAGGCGCCGCTCGAAGATCTGGCGTTGCTGAGTAATAACGCGCTGTCCCTGAACCTCAATGCCGGTACGTTGCACCGTGCGGGTTTTTACAACCGGGTATTGCTCGATGCCAATGGCGGTGACCTCAAACCCCTGGACCTGGCCATGGAGCGCGCGGTCATCGAGGAGAACTTTTCCGGGCTCATGGAGCGTTGGCTTGACCAGTATTTTCTGGCCGACAACTTCGTCCGGCAGGCCGGTTATCTCAAGCTGCACCTTGAACGGCTGGAGGCCGGCAGCGGCAATTCCCTGGCGGAACTCGAAGACTTGCGCGCGCTGATCGACGACCTGCAAGCATTGGTCGGGCTGACCAATTCGGCCTGGAGTCGCGGCAAGGGGCAGGACCTGGTGCCGGGTTATCGCGAGATGATGGACAAGGTGCGCCAGAGCAGCCTGCTCGGCCCGCAGATCGAGCAACAGCTGGACCAGCAAGCGTCCAGGTTGCAGCAAAGCTTTCGTGATCAATGGATCGCCCAGGCGGGGGCGCGGGGTAACTTGCTGGTTCAGCAAGGCAGCGGGCAGCTGAGCTTGCAAGTGCATGTCAACCAGCTGAACAACGCGGTACAGGCCCTGTTCAAACGGGATTTCGTGGCCATCGCCTTGCGCGCGGATCAGGCTGCCGCTGCCGTTCAGGGGCAGAACGTCGATGGCGATGACCTCGGTACGGCGCTTAATTATTTTGCCAGCTACAAGAGTTATGCCGCCGAAGAACTTCCACGCATTCCCCCGGCATATCGCGATGCGGTGCTTCAGGCGGCAGAGGGGGCGGCGGCCAAGGCCATGTGGTTGAGTCTCAAGGACCAGAACGACCAACCCCGTGGCGACGATGTATTCAACGTGCTGGCGCCACAGGCCGTGGCCTTGCAAAAAGCCTTCGCCGAGGTCCATCGCAACGATCTGGCCATGCGTGTGCAAAACGCGCTGAACCGTCGCGCCATGGCCCAGGTGGTCAGCGGTCTTGACGAGATTACCGCGCAACCGTTGTTCAGCGGGCGCAGTGAGATCAGTCAGTGGGACGGCTCGAAAAACCTCGGCCTGCAACTGTTTGGCGCCCTTGATGTGCAGGATTTGAAACTGAGCCTAAAGCAGCAATTCAACACCATGCTCGGCATCACCGAACGGCGCACTTCGGCGCTGGAGTGGCTCAAGACCCAGCAACAAGGTCTCTCGGCGCTGGATTACGAACGTGTCATGCAATTCAGCGCGCTCAACGATGAACTGCTCAAGTACAAGGACCAGAACCCTGCCAGCTCACCGGCCCAGATCGAGCAGTTGGTGAGCCGCGACTTCATTGAAATGGACGCCACGTCCTGCGGCCAGATTCTTCAGACAGCCAGCTTGTCCGGCGGGCGCGGGACGCTGGCCCTGCGTGCCCTGGATCTGCAACAGAGCGCGATGCAACGCTGTCAGTTCTTGCAGCAGCAACAAGCAGCGGCGGCCTGGAACGACCTGGCCAACTATTTCAATCAATACCTGGCCGAGCGCTTCCCGTTTGCCAATGGCGTGCAGGCCACCGACGCCGATCCGGCCAGGGTTCAGCACTTCCTCGACTTGATCGACAAACGACTGCCCGTGGCGCAGGCCGGGTTGCAGCTGAGCCAGACGCCGGAGCGCCTGGCTGCGGAGGATTTCCTCAACCGCTTGAAGTTGGCCGGCACCTGGCTGGGTCCGCTGTTCGTGCGGGACAAGAGCGGCATCCTCGGCGTTGAAATGGACGTGCGCTGGCGCACCGATCGTGAGGAGGAGCGTGGCGCCGATCAAGTGATCGCCTGGGGCTTGAATGCCGGTAATCAACAAATCAGTTACCCCGGCGAGCCACAGCCCAACCTGCGCTGGATGGTCGGCCAACCGGTCCGGCTGACCTTGCGTTGGGCCAGGAACGGCTCGCAACGTCCGGCCAATGATCCGTTGCAGCCCAACCTGATGGTGCGTGATTTCGAAGCCGGTTGGGAGTACGGCGGCCCATGGTCGTTGCTGCGCCTGATCCGTTCACACCAGTCGGTGCAGCGCCAGCCGAACATGGACTTCACCGACTTTCCGCTGACATTGCGCCTGCCGGTCACCGCACAGGCCAGCACGGCCGGGCAGACGCTGATGTTTGTGCGTGTGTCGTTAATGAGCCAGGGCTCGAAATTTCCGCTGTCCATTCCACCGCCGCCCACCCGGGCCCCGCGCTCACCGTTCATGCAAACCAGGGCGACTGTGTCTGCGACGGTCATGACTGAGGAGGAGGGCTTGTGAACCTGACTTCACCACCGTTGCCGGAGCTGATTGCCCGACTGCTCGAACCGATCAGCGAAGAGGCACCCTGCGGCGAGGATTTGCGTTACGAGCGTGAGTTCGACCTGGCCCGCGAACTGCGCCGGGAGGACGACACCAGCCTGCCAACGGGAGTCTGGCAATCGTCGATCAAACGGGCGCAATGGCCCGAGCTGGAAAAACTGACCACCACGCTGCTGCTTGAACGCAGCAAGGATTTGATGGTGTGCGCCTGGCTCGGCGAGGCCTGGTTGCATCGGGACGGCCTGGACGGGTTGCCCGGCAGCCTCGCGCTGGTTGCGGGCTTGTGCGAGCGCTACCCCGAGCAGCTTCATCCCCGGGCCGAAGACGGTGACCAGTCATGGCGGGTCATTCCCCTGGAGTGGCTGGTGCGGCGCTACAGCGAAGTGTTGCTGACACGGGTGGCGCTGATCGATCCGCGTCACGGGGAATTCGACGGTTACTGTCTGGACGCGTGGCGGCGATTACAGCTGCAACAGGTACTGGTCAATGACAGCAAGGCAGCAAAAACCGCGGCGGAAACAGCACGGGGCGAACAGCAAAAACTCACCGAACTGATCCGGTCGACACCTCTGTCCCACTGGCTACGCCGCCAGGACAACCTGCTGGCGAGCCTGCAACATCTGCAACGGCTGCAAGCCTGGAGCGATGCTTACCTCGGCGCCCAGGCACCGGGCTTCAGGGGCTTGCAGGAAGTGATCGAGGCATTATTGACACGGGTACAGGAGTTCATCGCCATGCAGCCACGACTGTTGACCGAAGTGCCGGTGGAGTCGCCATCCCTGGCGGCGTCGGAATCGGCCGGGCTGGCGTCGGCGCCATCCACACCTCAGGTGTTTCGCGAGCCGGCGAGCCGCGACGAGGCCTATCGGCAATTACTGTTGATTGCCGAGTACCTGACACGCACCGAACCCCACAGCCCCGTCCCTTACTTGATTCGCAGGGGGGTGGAGTGGGGCAATAAACCGCTGAGTGAACTGTTGGGTGAACTGATCTCGGCCGATGCCGAATCCCGTCGCCTGTGGACGCTGTTGGGTGTCCTTTAATCGGTGATCGGGTACGGCGTGATCGGCGCGGGCAAGGCAATCGGCGTGAGCACCGGTTGGCCGGAGAAAAACGCCACGAGGTTCTTGCCCACCAGTTCGACGGTGCCCTGGGTGGCTTCCGGGGATAGCCCGGCGACATGGGGGGTGAGGATCACGTTGCTCAGGGTCTTGAGTGCATCCGGCACTTTCGGTTCGGCGTCGAACACATCCAGCGCGGCGCCGGCGATCCGGCGTTGCTCAAGGGCGCTGATCAGGTCGGCAGTGGCAATCACGCTGGCCCGGGCAATGTTGACGATAAACCCGTTGGGGCCCAACGCGTCGAGCACCGGGCGATTGATCAGTTGCCGGGTGCCCACGCCGCCGGGCGTGGCGACGATCAGGAAGTCCGAGGCCCGCGCCAGTTCGGTCGGGGTCGAGCAGAAGGTGTAGGACACATCGCTGCGATGCTGGCGATTGTGGTAGCAAATCTCCATGTCGAAACCGGCGCTGGCGCGTTTGGCGATGGCCATGCCGACCGCGCCGAGGCCGAGGATGCCCAGGCGTTTGCCGGCGAGGGAAGGGCGCATGATCTTCGGCCACTCGCCGCGCCGTACGGCGGCATCACAGCGGGGGATGTCGCGCACCAGCGACAGCAGCAGCGCCATGGCATGGTCGGCGACGGACGAGGCGTTGACCCCGGCGCCATTGGTGACGGTGATACCCCGGTTGGCGGCGGCCTGCAGGTCGACGTGTTCATAGCCGGCACCGATCACGCAGATGATCTTGAGATTGGGTAGCGCGGCGATTTCTTCGGCATACAGCCCCAACGGGCCACGGGTGAGGACGGCGTCGATCTGCCCGGTGTGGCGGGCGATGGCTTCGGCGCGCTCGGCGGGCGTCGGGGCCAGGATCAGGTGAAAGCCCTGATGTTCAAGGATAGGTAGGTAATCATTGATGGTTTCAACCAGTACCAGAACGGTTACAGGCATGCTTGGCTCCCTGTGGGCATCGAAAAATCGGCTGGAACGCCACTTGAGATTGCTGACTTCAGGCCGGCTTGGCAACCACCAGCGATCGCAGCCCGTGGCAGCTCCTGGGCCCTGGCGGGCACCGGGCTGAGTGTAGGGGTTGGCGAAGCTGCGATCTTTTTATTGCGCGGTGAGGTCGCTTTACTTCGGCGGCATGAGGACGGCCCGGGCAGCTTCGAGAATTTCATCCGACAGCGGATCGCCCCGGGTGGCCCGGGACAGCATCAGCGCACCGAACATCAGCGAATACTGCACCAGCGCCTGCTGCCGTTTGCCGGCTTCGTCTTCTGCGTCCAGCAGCGAGCCGAGGGAATCGAGCAGGTTGTTCAGGCCCAGCAGATAGGTTTGGCGCAAGCCGCTCTCGGTGGCCTCATGGCACATGTCCCCGGCAAAGGCGACCACCGGGCAGCTGTCGCCCGGATTGTCCCGGCTTTCGCTGGACAGGTAGGTTTCGACCACGGCGCGGTGGGACGCGTCCTTGCTGTCATGCTCGGCCACCCGTCCCAGCCAGCGTTGCGCGGCCTGTTCGAAAGCCCGGCCGCTGGCCTCTTGCGCCAGGGCTTCCCTGGATTCGAAGTGCCCGTAGAAACCGCCGTGGGTCAGGCCCGCGGCAGCCATCACATCGACCACACTGACCCCGTGCAGGCCGCGCTCGCGAAACAGCCGGGTGGCGGCATCGACGATAGTTTCGCGGTTGAGGTCGGCTTGTTTACGGGAAACTCGGGGCATGGGTCATTCTCGGTTTGCAGGTTGAATATCAGAGGGCGTATTGGGCAATCCCGTTGCCGAACGACCAGTTCTCTTTTTTCACTTCCACCAGATTGATGAAAACGTCCTCCAGTCGCACGGCCAGCTCTGCGTTAAGGCTTTCGGCGATGGTCTTGTAGAGGTTTTTTTTCTGCTCCAGGGTTCGCCCTTCGTTGAGGGTGATCTGGATGACGACCAGGTTATCGGTGCGGTTGATGCCCAGATACTCGGGATCAAAGATGAAATGCTGCTCGTCGTGTTCAGTCAGGATCTGGAAGTTATCGTGCTCCGGTACGCCAATGGTCTGGCGCATGGCGGCATAGATCAGTTGCCCAATGCGTTTGGCGTGGGTGGGGTCCCGGTGTTTTTTGATGTCGACGCGAACCAGTGGCATGGGCAGACTCCGGAAGGAATGCGGGTCGGTTAAAAATACATGATGATAGACCTTTATCAAGCGCGCATTGCGCTTTGGCGATGACGCGCAGGTTCACTGCAGATCCCTGTGGGAGCGGGCTTGCTCGCGAAGACGGCGGCACATTCAGCATTGATGTGTCTGACACTCCGCTTTCGCGAGCAAGCCCGCTCCCACAGAGGATCTCCCACAGGGGGATTTTCGACTACCTGGTACCACCGTTCCTCACCTAAGTCTTTGCTTCTGCTCACTAATCCCCCAGAATGCCGCCCCTGTTTCGGCCGGACGCCGCCTGTCGGGTATTCCGACGCGTCCTGGCCGGGTGGCAAGTGACCGGAATGTGGAGATCCCACCGGATGAATGATCAGGCCAATAGCGTTAACGAACGCTATGTAGAAGCGACACCCGCGACGCTGTCGAGCTGGAATCGCCAGGACACCACCTGGATGCTGGGCCTGTTTGGCACGGCGATTGGTGCCGGAACCCTGTTTTTGCCGATCAACGCAGGCCTGGGCGGTTTCTGGCCGCTGCTGATCCTGGCGTTGCTGGCGTTCCCGATGACGTTCTACGCACACCGCGGGCTGACCCGTTTCGTGTTGTCCGGTCGCGAAGGCGCCGACATCACTGAAGTGGTGGAAGAGCATTTCGGCATCAAGGCCGGCGCGCTGATCACCTTGCTGTACTTCTTCGCCATTTTCCCGATCCTGCTGATCTACAGCGTGGCCCTGACCAACACGGTCGGCAGCTTCATGGAGCATCAACTGCACATCACGCCGCCACCGCGCGCCGTGCTGTCGCTGGTGCTGATCCTCGGCCTGCTGGCGGTGGTGCGTTGCGGTGAGCAATTGATCGTCAAGGCCATGAGCCTGATGGTCTACCCGTTCATCGTCGCGCTGCTGTTCCTGGCGGTGTACCTGGTTCCCCACTGGAACGGTGGTATCCTCACCACCGCGAGCAGCGTGCCGGCGCCATCGGCGTTGCTGCATACCCTATGGCTGGCGATTCCGGTGATGGTGTTCTCGTTCAACCACTCGCCGATCATTTCGGCCTTCGCCGTGGACCAGAAGCGTCGCTACGGTGAGCACGCCGAGCAGCGCAGCTCGCAGATCCTGTCCCGCGCCCACCTGCTGATGGTGGTGATGGTGCTGTTCTTCGTCTTCAGTTGCGTGCTGACCCTGTCGCCAGCACAACTGGCCGAAGCCAAGGCGCAGAACCTGTCGATCCTGTCGTACCTGGCCAACCACTTCAGCAACCCGACCATCGCCTTTGCGGCGCCGTTGATTGCCTTCGTGGCCATTTCCAAGTCGTTCCTGGGGCACTACATCGGTGCCAGCGAAGGCCTCAAGGGCCTGATCGTCAAGAGCGGCAAGCGTCCGTCCGCCAAGGCCCTGGACCGCATGACCGCCGCGTTCATGCTGGTGGTGTGCTGGATCGTCGCCACGCTGAACCCGAGCATCCTCGGCATGATCGAAACCCTCGGTGGCCCGGTGATCGCGGCGATCCTGTTCCTGATGCCGATGTACGCCATCCGCAAGGTGCCGGCGATGGCACGCTATCGCGCACAGGCATCCAACGTCTTCGTGACGGCGGTGGGCCTGGTGGCGATCACGGCGTTGATCTACTCGCTGACCGCGTGATCCACCGGCCTGCTCGCGCAGTGCCGGGTTGACAGCTACAGTGGCCGCTGCACGTGATACGTGCAGCGGTTTTTTTTCGCCTGGAGGCACTGGATTGTCGAGCGAACCAAAGGCTGATCCCAGCGAGCAACCCAACCGTTGGCAGGACCTGTTGGCAGGGCTGTCGATTGCCGGTCTGTTGCTGCCCGAAGCGGTCGCCTACTCAAGCATCGCCGCACTGGCGCCCCAGGCCGGGGTGATCGCCCTGTTCGCCGGGTTGCTGTGTTATGGCCTGTTCGGCACCAGCCGCTTTGCGATTGTCTCGGCCACTTCATCCTCCGCCGCCGTGCTGGCCGCCGCGACCGCCACCCTGGCCAATGGCGACCCCGGGCTTCGCGCGACCCTGGCCTTCGGCCTGGTGCTGGTGATCGGGGCGTTTTTCTTGCTGGCGGGGCTGTTCAAGCTCGGCAGCGTGACCTCGTTCATCGCCAAGCCGGTGCTGCGCGGCTTTGCCTTTGGCCTGGCGCTGACCATCATCCTCAAGCAGGTCGCCAACGTGGTCGGCGTGCATTTGACCGATGCCAACCTGGTGCGCTTGCTGCCGCAACTGCTGGAGCAACTGCCGCAATGGAACTGGGTGGCGGCTGGCGTCGGCGCCGTGGCATTGGGCTTGTTATGGCTGTTTGCGCGGTTTCGGAGCTTGCCCGGAGGTTTGTTGGTGGTGGTGATCGGCATCGCGGCGGGGCAGTGGCTGGACCTGCCGGCTTATGGTGTGAAGCTGATCGGCGTGATCGACCTGAGCCTGGAGGTGCCGAAGCTGCCGGTACTGCCGTTTGCCGACTGGCTGCGTCTGGGGGAATTGGCGTTCGCCATGGTGATGATTCTGTATGCGGAGTCCTACGGCTCGATCAGTTCTTATGCGCTAAAGCATCACGACCGGGTGACCTCGAACCGCGACCTGCTGGCGCTGGGGGCTTCCAACTTGCTGTCTGGTCTGTTCCATGGCATGCCGGCGGGCGCGGGGTATTCGGCGACGTCGGCCAATGAGGCGGCGGGTGCCACTTCGCGCCTGGCCGGTATCGTGGCGGCGCTGGTGGTGCTGGTCATTGTCCTGACGGTGCTGCCTTACATCGCCCTGACCCCGGAACCGATCCTCGCCGCCATCGTCATCCATGCCCTGGGGCGCGGCTTGAGCCTGCAGCCGCTGGGACGCTATTTCATCTGGCGCCGAGACCGCTTGCTGGTGATCTGCGCCGTGGGGGCGGTGTTGGTGCTGGGGGTGCTGGACGGCTTGCTGGTGGCGGTGGCGATCAGTGTGTTGCTGATGCTCAAGCAGATGTCGGCGGCGGATATCCAGATTCTGGGGCGCATCGATGGCGGTCACGACTTTGTCGACCTGCAACGCCACCCGGCGGCGCAAGCAGTGCCTGATGTGCTGATTGTGCGGCCGGGGGAAGCGTTGTTCTTTGCCAACGTCGAGCGGATTCTTGGGGGTGCCTTGCGTCTGATCCGGCATTCGCAAACGCCGATTCATATGGTGATTCTAAGTCTTGAGGAATCGCCAGATCTGGATGGCACCAGCATCGAGGCGTTGCAGGAGTTTTTCGTACGGGTGCGTCAGGAAGGTAAGTGTTTGATTCTGGCTCGTCTCAAGGACGACGCACAAACGGCGTTGGCGGCATTGTCGCAGGTGAAGGCTAACGGGGTGGTTTTGAGCGGGCTAAGTGTTGATGGCGCAGTGCAACAAGCCCTGAAGCTGAACGCATAACCCTGTGGGAGCGGGCTTGCTCGCGAAGAGGGGGTGTCAGTCGGTATTTGTATGAACTGACACTCCCTCTTCGCGAGCAAGCCCGCTCCCACAAGGGGGTATGGTGTTGAGGTAGAAGGCATAAAAAAACGCCGCTCATCTCACGATGGGCGGCGTCTTTCATTGCGTTGCAACGTTAGGCTTGAACGACCGGGATGTTGGCGTTCGCAGCAGCTTCACGGAACTCGGCGATCTGGTCGAAGGACAGGTAGCGGTAGACATCGGCCGCCATGCTGTCGATCTTGCCAGCGTATTCCATGTACTCCTCGACGGTCGGCAGGCGACCCAGGATGGAAGCCACGGACGCAAGCTCAGCCGAAGCCAGGTAGACGTTCGCGCCGTCACCCAGACGGTTCGGGAAGTTACGGGTCGAAGTCGACACGACAGTCGAGTTCGGCTCTACACGTGCCTGGTTACCCATGCACAGCGAGCAGCCTGGCATTTCCATGCGCGCACCGGCCTTGCCGTAGATGCCGTAGTAGCCTTCTTCGGTCAGTTGGTGAGCGTCCATCTTGGTCGGCGGCGACAGCCACAGACGGGTTGGCAGCTGACCCTTGACCTGTTCCAGCAGCTTACCGGCAGCGCGGAAGTGACCGATGTTGGTCATGCACGAACCGATGAACACTTCGTCGATCTTCTCGCCAGCAACGCTGGAGAGCAGGCGAGCGTCGTCCGGGTCGTTCGGAGCGCACAGTACAGGCTCCTTGATGTCGGCCAGGTCGATCTCGATGATTTCGGCGTACTCGGCGTCCTTGTCCGCTTCCATCAGCTCAGGGTTGGCCAGCCAGGCTTCCATCGCCTGGGCACGACGCTCCAGGGTACGGGCATCGCCGTAGCCTTCGCCGATCATCCAGCGCAGCAGGGTGATGTTGGACTGCAGGTATTCGGCAATCGACTCTTTGGACAGCTGGATGGTGCAACCGGCAGCCGAACGTTCAGCCGAGGCGTCAGACAGTTCGAACGCTTGCTCGACGGTCAGCTTAGGCAGGCCTTCGATCTCCAGGATGCGACCGGAGAAGGCGTTTTTCTTGCCTTTCTTCTCTACGGTCAGCAGGCCAGCCTGGATCGCGTAGTAAGGAATGGCGTGAACCAGGTCACGCAGGGTGACGCCTGGCTGCAGTTCGCCCTTGAAGCGAACCAGGACCGACTCAGGCATGTCCAGCGGCATGACGCCGGTGGCAGCGGCGAACGCAACCAGACCGGAACCGGCCGGGAACGAGATGCCGATCGGGAAACGGGTGTGGGAGTCACCACCGGTACCGACGGTATCCGGCAGCAGCATGCGGTTGAGCCACGAGTGGATGATGCCGTCGCCCGGACGCAGGGAAACACCGCCGCGGGTCATGATGAAGTCAGGCAGGGTGTGGTGGGTGGTCACGTCGATCGGCTTTGGATAAGCCGCGGTGTGGCAGAAGGACTGCATCACCAGGTCGGTCGAGAAGCCCAGGCACGCCAGGTCTTTCAGTTCGTCACGGGTCATTGGACCGGTGGTGTCCTGGGAACCCACGGTGGTCATTTTCGGTTCGCAGTAGGTGCCCGGGCGAACGCCGGTCACGCCGCAAGCCTTGCCGACCATTTTCTGCGCCAGGGTGAAACCCTTGGTGCTTTCAGCCGGAGCTTCAGGCTTCTTGAACAGGGTCGAAGGTGGCAGGCCCAGCTCGGTGCGAGCCTTCTCGGTCAGGCCACGGCCGATGATCAGCGGAATACGGCCGCCGGCACGAACTTCGTCCAACAGCACCGGGGTCTTCATTTCGAAGGTGGTCAGGACTTCGTCGGTGCCGTGCTTGCAGACTTTGCCAGCATGCGGGTACAGGTCGATCACGTCGCCCATGTGCATGTTGGAAACGTCGAATTCGATTGGCAGTGCGCCGGCATCTTCCATGGTGTTGTAGAAGATCGGAGCGATCTTGCTGCCGAAGCAGAAACCGCCGGCACGCTTGTTCGGCACGTAAGGAACGTCGTCGCCGAAGAACCACAGTACGGAGTTGGTGGCCGATTTACGCGAAGAACCGGTACCGACCACGTCACCGACGTAGGCGATAGGGAAGCCGGCGTTGCGCATTTCTTCGATCTGCTTCATCGGACCGGTGACGCCTTGTGCGTCAGGCACGATGCCGTCGCGAGCCATTTTCAGCATGGCCAGGGCGTGCAGCGGGATGTCCGGGCGGGACCAGGCGTCAGGCGCAGGGGACAGGTCGTCGGTGTTGGTTTCGCCGGTGACCTTGAACACGCGCAGGCTGATCTTGTCGGCCAGGGTCGGGCGCTTCACGAACCACTCGCCGTCAGCCCAGGATTGCAGCACGCCTTGGGCGTGAACGTTACCGTTCTTGGCTTTTTCAGCGACGTCGTGGAAGGCGTCGAACATCAGCAGGGTGTGCTTGAGTTCTTCGGCAGCTACTGGAGCCAGTTCGGCGTCGTCCAGCAGGTTAACCAGAGTCACGATGTTGTAGCCGCCCTGCATGGTGCCGAGCAGTTCAACAGCGCGCTTCTTGTCGATCAGGGGGGATTTGGCTTCGCCTTTGGCGATGGCGGACAGGAAGCCGGCCTTTACATAGGCTGCTTCGTCCACTCCAGGCGGAACGCGATTGGTGATCAGGTCAACGAGGAATGCTTCTTCGCCAGCCGGGGGATTTTTCAGCAGCTCGACCAGGCCTGCAGTTTGTTCGGCGTTTAGCGGCTGGGGAACGATACCCAGTGCTGCGCGCTCTTCGATATGTTTGCGGTAGGCTTCAAGCACAGTTATTACCCTCATCAGTGGTCCCAAATGGGTGTCCGGGACGCTCATCCCGAAATTGCCGTACTCATGCGCTGCATGGCGTTGTGAGCCACTTAGCCAGAATTACCGACAATTCCTTACAGAAGCTGCTTTCAAAGTTTTACGCCTGCAGAACGGGAGCTGATGAGGGTTGGCGTTGGGCTTTTCCCCGCTGGAAAAACCCCTCGCCAACACCGCTCTGAAGGAACGACTGTGCTCGTGACGCTTTGAAAACAGCTTCTAACGGACATTGGCGCCTAAAAAGGCAGGCTGATTCTACGGCAAAAAAAAATTTAAGGTAAGTCAGTGTTTATTGGACTTTGGTGGCGGTGCTCAGCAGAGCCCGATTCTCCATGGGCCCTGAACTTTGAGGGGTGATCAATGGCCGACAAAGGGCTAACATGCGGGCCTGTTCTGCCTTCTCGCGTTTTTGCCTATCTATGCCCAATCAGACCATCAAGACACCCTGCGTCGGCCTCTGCTCCACTGTTTACGGTGACCTGGTGTGCCGTGGCTGCAAGCGTTTCCACCACGAAGTGATCCACTGGAACGGTTACAACGAGGAAGAAAAGCGCGCGGTATGGCTGCGTCTTGAGCAGTTGCTGTCCCAGGTGATGGCCGCCAAGGTGGAAATTTTCGACCCGGCACTGCTGAGAATGCAGCTGGAGCAGCGCAAGATCCGCTTCGTGCCCCATCAGTCGGAATATTGCTGGGCCTATCAGTTGATTGCGCGCGGTGCGCGGGTGATCAACAACCTGGAAGCCTACGGGATGGTGTTGCTGCCGGAGTTTCGCGAGTGGAACCTGCCGGAATTGCGCGACGCCATTGATCGGGAATTTTTCCTGCTCTCCGAAGCCCATTACCAGCGCTACATAGCGCCGGGGTTCCTCAAGGACGCGTTTGGAGGCTGAGTTTTAAAAGCTTCGCGAGCAAGCCCGCTCCCACAGGGGATTTGCGTCGTTCACAAATCCTCTGTGGGAGCGGGCTTGCTCCGGGCGGCGTTCCGACGAAGACGGCCTTTCAATCACCACAAATCTCAATGCTTGACGGCAACCTCCTCCAGATGATCCTCAATCTCCTGCGGCTTGAGCACCAGTACATCGCTCTCGACCGAATCGAGCACCACTTCTGCGGTATTGCCGATCAACGCCCCTGACAACCCGCTACGCGCCACGGTACCGATCACCGTCACTGCCGCCTGCAGCTTGTGCACCATAAACGGAATCAACACGTCCGCCGGGCCTTCCTCGATGTGCAGGTGCTCATCGTCGATGTCGAATTCAGCCTGGAACGACTTGCATTGCTCGCGGTAGCGCGCCTGGATGGTTTCGCTGAGTTGAAACGTTGGGTCGGCCGACGACAGCATCGGCGAAGGATGGGCACTGATCACGTGCAAGTGGGCCTTGGCCAGGGTTGCGATGTCATAGCCATGATCGATGATGGTGTCGTGTAGGTGGCGGTGTTCGAGGTCGCTGTTGCCGACGTCGATGGCTGCCAGGATCACTTTGTCTTTCCATGAACCAGCGGTTTTTACCAGCAGTACCGGGGAAGGGCATTGGCGCAGCAATTTCCAGTCTTCGGGTGTCAGCAGGGCCTTTTTCAGTGCGCTATCGGGAAAGTGCTGCTTCACCACAAGGCCGCAGCCTTCGGCTTGCTGCACCTCGATGATGGTTTCGTGCAGGCTCTGATTCCAGGCCTGCTCGGTGGTGACGGTGTAGCCGTCGGCAAGTAACGCGGCCTTGAGCACGCCCAGCATGCCACTGTGATCATGCTTGGGGTCGCACACCAGCAGGTGCAACTGTGCCTGGGTCACACCGGCGATCAACTTCGCCCGTTTGAGCGCCAGGCTTTCCGAGTGCTCGGGTTCGATGACCACCAGAATGCTGCGAACGGCTTGCATGTGCGGGATCTCCTGAAAATAAAAAAGCACGGCGTTGCACAACTATAGTTGCTGTCTGCGATTCGGGGACTTGATGCATATCAACGGTTGGCGACTGGTGGTCTGCGGGCAGGCCGGTATAATCGGCGCCCTTCGTTTTGAACCTATTTTTCCGTGAGCCCCATGATCCTTCCCGAAATTCACGAGTTCCTTGGCTGCCGCACCCCCGACGGCTGGATCCAGGCCGCGCTGGCCGATCAGGAAACCCTGCTGATCGACCACAAGAACTGCGAATTCAAGGCGGCGAGCACCGCGTTGAGCCTGATCGCCAAGTATCACTCCCACTTCGATCTGATCAACATGATGTCGCGCCTGGCACGGGAAGAGCTGGTGCACCATGAACAGGTCATGCGCTTGATGAAACGGCGCAAGATCGAATTGCGCCAACTGTCCGCCGGGCGCTATGCGTCGGGGCTGCGCAAGGTGGTACGCAGTCACGAGCCGGTGAAACTGGTGGACACCCTGGTGGTAGGGGCGTTCATCGAGGCCCGCAGTTGCGAGCGTTTCGAAGCGCTGGTGCCGCATCTGGACGAAGAGCTGGGCAAGTTCTATTTCGGTCTGCTCAAGAGCGAGGCCCGGCATTTCCAGGGTTACCTGAAACTGGCGTACCAGTACGGCGATGCCAAGGATATCGCCCAGGTGATCGACAAGGTCCGCGCCGCCGAGCAGGAACTGATCGAGTCGCCGGATGTGGAATTTCGTTTTCACAGCGGTGTGCCTGCTGCGGCCTGATTATTCGGTGTTGTTTTTGCGGGCGCCTTCGCGAGCAAGCCCGCTCCCACATTCGACCGCATTCCCATGTCAGAACCCGGTCAACTGTGGGAGCGGCGGTGCGACGATTCGACTTGCTCGCGAAGGGGCCATCAGCAACACAAAAGCTAACGGCTCAAACCCAGGCGTTCATGCCATTGCGCGATGGACTCTTCGGGGTACACATCGAACTGTTTATCCCTTGGCTGCGCCTGGACCTCAACCCACGGCGCCTTCGAACCCAGCATCAGGTGCGTGTGCTCCGGCGGCACCGGCAGCGGCGTGTCGATGGCCGAGGCAAACGGGTGAATCAATTCCGGCCACTGCGGGCTGAACAGCCATAAACCCGAGCCGCAGACCGAGCAGAAATGCCGCTCGGCCGTGCTGCTGTGGGCGCGTTTGTCACCTTCGTCCTTGAGCCGTGCGTGGTAGATCGCAATGTGCTTGCGCCCGCGCACCTTCAGGCTGGCGGCATCGCCACCGAGGTTGATCGCATAACCGCCACCCCCTCGGGTCTTGCGACAGATCGAGCAGTAGCAACGCTGGTAAGGGTAGGGGTGGGCGCTGGTCAAACTGAACGACACCGCACCGCAATGGCAGGAACCTTCGAGTTGCATGGGAGCCTCCGGCTGTCTTGAGCGTATCCAAGACAGCCTAGACCGTCGCCGGTCGCCACCGGTTTCAGTTTGAGTGTTCAACATGTGCCGGGTTTTGGATGGGGGGTGAATGGGCCGGCCCTTTCGCGAGCAAGTCGAATCGTCGCACCGCCGCTCCCACAGGGGATTACATTCCAACTGTGGGAGCGGGCTTGCTCGCGAAGAACGATAACGCGGTGTTACTGGACGCCCACCAACGGCCAAGTCAGCATGTCCCCCTCGAAACCGGGACATGACCTGATGCGACGATTACCTTCCTTGGCAGCCCTGCGAACCTTCGAATGCGCCGCCCGCCACGCCCATTTCGGTCGGGCAGCGGCCGAGCTGTGTGTCACCGACAGCGCGGTCAGCCACCAGATTCGCCAACTCGAAGAGCAGCTCGGCGTGCCGCTGTTCGTGCGCGAGGGCCGGCAGATTCGCCCGACCCTGGCCGCCGGGCGCCTGATGCAGAGCTTGCAGCAGGCGTTCGAACTGATTGGCGATGCCTGCGATGAACTGCGTGACCCTTCATCCCTGGCGGTATTGCGTCTGGCGGTCACCGCCGAGCTGGCGCAAAAGTGGTTGATGAGCCGGCTCACCGATTTCTACGCGCGCTACCCACACATCACCTTGCATCTATACGAACAGCCGATCGACGCCACGGCGCCCGGGGAGGACATCGACCTGTCGATCACCTACGGCACCGGCCCGGTGGACAGCAGCGCGTATTTCGTCCGGCCGCTGCCGGCGTTGCAGTTCTTCCCGGTGTGCAGCCCCGGCCTGTTCAACCAGGGCACCCTGAAAACTCCGAAGGACCTGGTCCGCCATTGCCTGCTGCACGACGACCAGGACGGCAAGACCTGGACCGCGTGGCTCACCAGCCATGCCGGCGATCAGCGCCCCGACCGGCAGCTGTATTTTGCCCACGCCGGGCTGGCACTGGAGGCTGCGGCCCAAGGGCAGGGCGTGGCCATGGGCGACAACTTGACGGCCCAGGAAGATTTGCTCAGCGGGCGGCTGGTACGGCCGTTCACCTCGAGCATGACTGCACTGGGCCAATACGCACTGGTGTGCGAACGGGTGCGGCTGGAGCGTCCGGCAGTGGCGCAGATGCTGGAATGGTTCAACGATCAGTTGCTCGATTGATGAGTTAGATTCAAGTATTCCGAAATAATCATCGTTGGCGAGCCAGTCGCCAACGCCCTTAGCCTGTGGTCATTCCAATCCCCGCTGAAGAGGTTTGACCATGGCCCGCTTGCTCGACACCACCCCCAAACAGGACGGTTTCCGTCTGCCCGGCGAATTCGAAGCCAAGTCCGGTTGCTGGCTCGGCTGGCCGGAGCGCACCGACGTCTGGCGCAACGGGGCCAAGCCGGCGCAGAAAGTCTGGGTGCAGATCGTCACCGCCATTTCCATGAGCGAACCGGTCACCGTGTGCGCCTCGGCGGCACAGTTTGCCACCGCCCGTCGCCAGTTGCCGCCGCAGGTGCGTGTGGTGGAAATGACCTGCAACGACACCTGGTTCCGCGACAGCGGCCCGTGTTTTGTGGTCAACGATCGGAGCGGTGAGGTGCGCGGCGTCGACTTCGAATTCAACGCTTATGGCGGGCTCGACGGTGGCCTGTACTACCCGTGGGACAAGGACGACCAGATCGCCAGCAAAATCCTCGAAATCGAAGGCTTCGACCGCTATCGCGCGCCGTTGATTGCCGAACTGGGCGGCATCCAGAGTGATGGCCAGGGCAGCATCCTGACCACCGAACAGTGCTTGCTCAACCGCAACCGCAACCAGCATCTGGGCAAGGACGAAGTCACCCGCCGCCTGACCGACTACCTCGGCGCCGAGCAAGTGATCTGGCTGCCACGGGGCTGCAAGTTCGACGAAACCGATGGTCATGTCGACGACCTCGCGTGTTTCGTACGTCCTGGCGAAGTGGTGTTGCAATGGACCGACAATCGCGATGACCCGCAGTGGGAAATCTATCAGGAGGCCTACGACATCTTGCGCAGCACCCGCGACAGTCGGGGCCGCGAGTTGATCGTGCACAAGCTGCCGCAACCGGATGTGCTGGAGTGGACGGCCGAAGAAGCCGAAGGCCTGGACCAGCAGGACAGCACCCATACCCGCCAGGCCGGGACGAAGATCTGCGCGTCGTACATCAACTACTACGCCGGCAACAGTTCCATCGTGGTGCCGTTGTTCGGTGATCGCAACGACAAGGTGGCGCTGGCGACCCTGGCCGAATTGTTCCCGAAACACAGCATCGTCGGCATCGAAAACTCCCGGGAAATCCTCCTCGGTGGCGGCAACGTCGCGTGCATCACCATGCCGCAGTACGCTGGCAAAGGAGTGTGAAAATGGGCCTGCACAAACTGACTCAAGCAATACTGCTGGTGCTTGCACCCCTGTGTGTGCAGGCCGCCGATACCGCCAGACCGGTGGTCAACCTGTACATCTGGGGCGAGTACCTGGCCCCGGACACCTTGAAGAACTTCGAGGCGAAAACCGGCATCCATGTGGTGGCCGATCACTTCGATTCCCTGGAAACCGTCGAGACCAAACTGTTGACCGGCCGCAGTGGTTACGATCTGGTGTTGACGGCGGGGCAGCATCTGTCGCGAGCCATCGAGAGTGGCGCGGTGCAGACGATCGACAAACAGCAACTGCCGCATTTCGCCGGGGTCGGCGAGGAGTTCCGCCAGCACATGGCGGCGTTCGATCCCGGCAACCGCCATGCCGGGATCTACGCCTGGGGCACCACGGGCGTGGGCTATCAGGAACAGGCGGTCAAACAGCGCCTGCCGGAAGCGCCGACCGACAGTTGGGCGATGCTTTTCGATCCGGCCGTGGTCTCGAAATTCGCCGATTGCGGGGTCAGCCTGCTCAACGATCCCAATGAAGTGTTTGCGGCGGTCATGAAGTACATGGGCCTGGACATCAACCGCCAGAACCTCGATGACCTGAAGCTGGCCGAACAGCAACTGGCGAAGATTCGGCCCTACATTCGTTACTTCGACAATGACCTGAACATCAGCGACCTGGCCAACGGCAACACCTGCGTGGCGATGTCGTGGAACGGCAACGTGGCCATCGCGGCGGGCCAGGCCGAGGCGGCGGGCAAGCCGTATTCGCTCAAGTACCGGATTCCGAAGGAGGGCACGTTGATCTGGTTCGATGCCATGGTCATTCCCAAGGACGCACCGCACCCGAAGGCCGGTCTGGCGCTGATGGATTACTTGATGACTCCGGAAGTGATCGCGCCGATCACCGACACCATCCATTACGCCAATGCGATCACGGCGGCGGACGGCCTGGTCGACCCGGCGATTCGCAACGACCCGGGGACGTATCCGACGGCGGCGGTCAGGGCTTCGCTGTATAGCAAGAATGACAATGGCAAGGCGTTCAACCGGGCGCTGATCCGGGCGTTCAGTCGGTTGAAGTCGGGGTTGTGATCAGTTTCGGGTGATGTATTGACTGGGCTGACGCTTTCGCGAGCAAGCCCGCTCCCACAGGGGATTGCATTCCAACTGTGGGAGCGGGCTTGCTCCGGGCGGCGTTCCGACGAAGAACGATAACGCGGTCTACCGGTTGGGCACCCGCCACAAATACCACGCCGCCACCGTCCGATACGGGCTCCACGCCAACCCGATCTCGATCATCTGCTTGCGCGTCGGCTGCACCTGGAGCCCCTTGAGCCGTCGATAGCCCTCACGCACGCCAAAGTCATCGGCCGGCAGGATATCCGGGCGTTCCAGGCTGTAGATCAGCAGCATCTCCACGGTCCAGCGACCCACGCCACGCAAGGTGATCAAGCGTTCGATCAGCGCTTCATCATCCATGGCCAGCGCCGTGGCGTAATCCGGCACCACGCCGTCCAGCGAGGCTTGGGCGATGCCCTGAATGGTCGCGATCTTGCTCGCGGAAAACCCGCAACTGCGCAGTCGGTCGAAATCCGTGGCGACGATCTGTTCAGGTCTGGGAAACGAGCCTGAACCGAACAGCGCCAGCAGCCGGCCGACGATCGCATCGCCGGCCTTGGCGTGCAGTTGCTGATAGGCAATCGCCCGCACCAGCGACTCATACGGGTCACGGGCCGCATGGGGCTGGTGCAGGCACGGGCCGATGGCGTCGATGTGGTGGCGCCAGTCTTCATCGATGGCGGCCAGGAACGCGCTGGCCGCCCGATAGCCGTCGGCCATGGGTTCAGGCTTTCCCGGACGGTTTCAACAGGGCGTTGATTTCGCCATAGGTGAAAGCCTTCAGGTTGTGGGTATCGAACTTGCCGGTTTGCAGAAAGCTTTGGGTAATGCCAGCCATGGCGCCGTAGAGGAATTCGGCGATGCCGGAACCGGCGGTCAGACGGCGTACGCCAAGTGCTTCAAGCGCTTCGGGCGACGGCAGACCCGGGAACCCCAGCACATTCAGCGGCAGCGAGGTGCCGTGGCACAGCGCCTTGATCTCGTACTCGGCGGTTACGCCCGCCGCAAACAGGCCATTGGCACCAGCTGCCTGATACAGCGCAGCGCGCCTGAGGGTTTCCGCGACGCGATCTTCGGCAGGTACCAGGCCCCGCAGGTAGACATCGGTACGCGCATTGATAAACAGGTTCACGTTGCGTCGGTCGGCCACCTGGCGCGCGATCTCAATCTTGCGCACCAGCAGCTCCGGCGGTGAGGAACCGTCTTCGATATTGATCCCGACAGCGCCGGCGGCGATCACCGCATCAACCACCTGGGCCACCCGTTCCAGGTCATCGGAATAACCGGCTTCGATGTCCACAGTCAGTGGCACCGAAATGACCCGGGCAATCGATTCGACCGTCGAGACCAGGCGCTCAAGGGGCAGGGTGTTGCCGTCCGGATAGCCATGCACCCAGGCCACCGCCGCGCTGCTGGTGGCTACGGCCTTGTTGCCCAGTTGCTCCACCAGCCGCGCCCCGGCGGCATCGGCGACGTTGGTGAGGATCAGCAAACCCTCGTGATGCAGTTGGTGCAGTTGATTGTCGAGCCTGTCCATCGAGTTTCCTTCCTTATGAAAAATCTGTGGGGGGATCAGAACGCCAGTTGCTCCGTGAACTGCACCGCGGCGTTTTCCAGCCTGAGCAGAAACGCCTTGCGCGGCTGGCCTCCAGCGTAGCCGGTCAACGAACCGTCGGCACCGATCACTCGGTGGCAGGGCACGACAATCGATAAGCGGTTATGCCCGTTGGCCAGGCCCACCGCCCGACTGGCACCGGGCTTGCCCAGGCTCGCCGCGATGGCGCCGTAGGTGGTGGTCCGGCCGTAGGGGATCTTCGCCAGTTCAGCCCAGACCCGGCGGGAGAACTCGCTACCGGGCATGTGCAAGGCCACGCTGAACTCAGTGAGCGTGCCGGCGAAGTACGCGGACAATTGCGCTTCGATCTGCTGCAAATGCGCGTTGTGCCCCGGCGCCACGGCATAACCGAAACGGTTTTGCAGCGCTTGGACCGCAGGGTTCAGCGATGCCTGGTCGAGAAACTCCAGCAGCACCAGCCCGCGCCGTTCGGCCATGGCGATCATCGGCCCCAGCGGCGTGGTCAGGCGCGTGAACAGCAGCGGCTCGCTGTTGGCCGCCTTGCCCGGGGTGATATGAAATGATTTCTGAAAGGCGTCGCGAAATCCGCTCAGGGACTCGTAGCCGGAATCGAAGGCGACGTCATCAATGGAGTCTCCCTGTTTGATCCCGCCCAACGCCATGCCCAGGCGCCGGGCGCGCAGCCAGGCGTGGAAGGTCATGCCGAAATGCTGCTTGAACCAGCGGCGCAGTTTCAGTGGTTCGATGCCTGCGGCCATTAGCTGGGCGTCAGTCCAGCGCTGCTCCGGGTCGGCGTCTACCGATTTGAACAGTGTCTGCACCCAGTCCGGCGCGCTGGCGGCGGTGTCCAGCGGTTTGCAGCGCAGACAGGCGCGATAGCCCGCCGCCAGACACTGTTCGGCGTTGGCAAAGAACTCGACATTCTCAGGCTTCGGGCTGCGGGCAGTGCAACCGGGGCGGCAGAAGATGCCTGTGGTCTTGACCGCCGTGAAGAACACGCCCTCGTAGGAGGTGTCTCGCTCGAGCATGGCGCGAACCATCTCGGCACGGGGCGGAAGCAGCGTTTTTTGTAGGTTCATGGGCGCAGCATAGATCGCGGCATAGGCGACCTCCACCGGAAAATCGACAGCGAATTCCGGACTGGAAATTGATTTCCCCCTGTGGGAGCGGGCTTGGTCCGGGCGGCGTTCCGACGAAGGCGGAGTGTCATTCGACATTGAGGTGACTGACACTACGCCTTCGCGAGCAAGCCCGCTCCCACATTAGGTAAATGCTAATCCTTCAGGCGCGTCTGGCCATCAGAAGTACCGAGGCCGCAGCCGACAGCAACCCGGCACAGCAGCGATTGAATATCCGCTTGCCCGACGGCTTGGCGAACCAGCGGCGCATGTGCAGGCCCATGTAGGCGTAAGCGCCGATGGCGATCCACTCCAGCACCAGAAACAGCGCCCCCAACACCACGAACTGCGGCGCAATGGCGTGGGTCGAGTCGACGAATTGCGGCAGGAACGCGGTGAAAATCAGAATCGCCTTGGGGTTGCCGGCCGCTACCAGGAACTCCTGCCGGGCCAGTGCCAGCGTGCCCACGGGGGCTGTGGTGGCCAGATTTTCGACGCCGGGATCGGCGCGCCACAATTGCCAGGCGAGATAGAACAGGTAGGCAGCGCCGAGGATCTTGATGGCGTAGAACAGCAGTTCAGAGGTTTGCAGCACCACCGCCAGCCCCGCCGAGGCCAGGGCAATCATCCCGGCGAACGCCAGCAACCGGCCGATGCCGGCCACACACGCGGTGCGGTAGCCATAGCGGGTCGAATTGCTGACCGACAGCAGGTTGTTGGGGCCGGGTGCCATGTTGAGGGCGAAGCAGGCCGGCAGGAACAGGGTGAGGGTGGCGAGGTCCATGGTGGGCTCCTGTAGCAAGAACGCTATTTTTATCACGGCTCAGCGGTGGCCAGACCCATACAGTCATGGGCGCAAACCACCGTACACGGGGCTATCCGGCGAATTTCTTCGCCCCGGCCACGCAAAGGATCACGGCGACAGTGACACCCAGCATGCCGACACTGACGTGTTCATGCAGCAGGGTGGCGGCCAGGGTCA
Organism: Pseudomonas sp. GW821-FHT02A08; assembly: GCF_059422045.1. Classification (NCBI taxonomy): domain Bacteria; kingdom Pseudomonadati; phylum Pseudomonadota; class Gammaproteobacteria; order Pseudomonadales; family Pseudomonadaceae; genus Pseudomonas; species Pseudomonas sp. GW821-FHT02A08. Next base: position 43,341 of record NZ_JBWKWD010000020.1, on the reverse strand, counting down.
GCCCGAAAAACGGCTGAAGCAACTGCAATTGCCCGACGGCGGCGATGCCCCCTTGGGCCAGCCCGCGATACCAGAACACGAAACCGATCAGCATGCTGAACAGCGAGACGTAAGCCAGGCTGAACCAGGCCGGCGTGCTGATGCCGCTGAACGAGGCCGGCATGCGCATCCAGCTGAGCGCCACCACGACCGGCAGCGACAGCACCAGCGCCCAGCTGATCACCTGCCAGCCACCGAGCGTGCGCGACAGCTTCGCGCCTTCGGCATAACCCAGGCCGCAGGCAAGGATGGCCAGCAGCATCAGGATGTCGCCTTGGGGGGACGCGGTCAGCCCTTGGGACAGAGCAAACCCGACCACCAGTAAACTGCCCAGCACCGAGAAGATCCAGAATGCCGCCCGTGGTCGTTCGCCGCCGCGCAGGACGCCGAACACTGCTGTCGCCAGGGGCAACAGGCCGACGAAGACGATCGAGTGCGCGGACGTCACGTATTGCAGCGCCAGCGCGGTCAACAGAGGGAAGCCGATGACTACGCCCAGGGCGACGATGGCCAGTGGTATCAGTTGCCGGGGCGCGGGACGTTTTTCCTTGAACAACCCCAGCAGGCACAGCGCCAGGACAGCCGCGATGGTCGCGCGGGCGACCGTCAGGAACACCGGGTCAAACTCCAGCACCGCCACCCGTGTCGCCGGCAGCGAGCCGCTGAAGATCACCACGCCGATCAGGCCGTTGATCCAGCCGCTGGTGCTGTTTTCCAGCGTCCGGTGTTGCAGGTTCGAGGTCCGTTCCATTTGGCTCACGCTCATTGTCTGATTGCTAGAAACTCATCCTATGAGCGACTATCGATACAATCAAAAAATTGTCATGGATACATCTCGACATGCCTCGATCCCGCTACAAAACACTGGTGGATGCCTTTGCCGCGGACATCCGTTGCGGGCGTTTGCCGCCTGGAACGCGTCTGCCGACTCACCGGCAACTGGCCACGGAGCACGGTCTGGCGCTGGTCACCGCCAGCCGGGTGTATGCCGAGTTGGAGGGCATGGGCCTGGTCAGCGGCGAAACCGGACGCGGGACCTTTGTCAGGGAAACCTCGCTGCCGCCGGGGCAGGGCATCTCGCAGCACGTGGTGGCGGCGGGGATGATCGACCTGAATTTCAACTACCCGTCATTGCCCGGTCAGGCCGACCTGTTGCGCACGGCCTTGCGTCAACTGGCGCTGTCCGGTGACCTGGAGTCCCTCCTGCGCTATCAGCCCCACGCGGGGCGCCTGCACGAGCGGGCCTCGGTCGCGCGCCATCTGCTTGACCGCGGGCTGAGCGTGCCGGCCGAACAGGTGTTGATCGTCAGCGGTGCCCAGCATGGCCTGGCGGTGGCGATGATGACGCTGCTCAAGCCCGGTGATGTGATTGCCGCCGATGCGCTGACCTATCCCGGTTTCAAGACCCTGGCCGAAACTTTGCACCTGGAAGTCTTGCCGATTCCGGTCACCGATACCGGGCCTGATCTGCCTGCCCTGGAAAAACTCTGCCGCAGCCGTTCGGTACGTGCCGTCTACTCGATGCCGACCTTGCATAACCCGCTGGGTTGGGTGATGAACCTCGATCAGCGCGGGCAGTTGGTGGCGATTGCGCGTCGGCATGACCTGATGATCGTCGAGGACGCCGCCTACGCGTTCCTGGCCGAAAACGTACCGCCACCGTTGGCCGAGCTGGCGCCGGAGAGGACGGTGTACGTGTCCGGCCTGTCGAAGAATGTCGCCACCGGGTTGCGTGTCGGTTTTATCGCCGCGCCCGCGCAATGGGTCGCCGCCTTCGAACGCACCATCATGGCGACCACCTGGAACACCCCGGGCGTGATGACTGCCATCGCCACCGCCTGGCTCGACGACGGCACTGTCAGCCTACTGGAGGAGCAAAAGCGCGCGGACGCCCGGGCTCGGCAAGCCTTGGCCCGCGAGGTGCTGGCAGGGCTCAGGACCATCAGTCACCCGAATTCCTACTTCATCTGGTTGCCGTTGGCGGAAGACGCCCGTGCCGACCGGATCGCCATGGCGTTGATGCGCGAACAGGTGTCGGTGTCGCCGGCCGAGCCCTTCGCGATTTCGGCCCATGTGCCGCATGCGATACGCCTGGCGCTGGGTTCGGTGGACATGGATTCACTGCGGATAGCCCTGGGCAAGGTTAAAAACGTCGTTGGCTATTACTCGTAGCGGTGCAGGGCAGTTTTCTTCAATACGCGAGCCGTTCGGCTCTTTACCTTGAGGGCCTTGTTCAATTCGATGGAAGAAGGTGTGCAATGAGTCTGATGATGTCCATGGCAGCGTTTGCGCTGGTCGCTTCCATCACGCCGGGGCCGGTCAATATTGTGGCGTTGAGCTCCGGCGCACGCTTTGGTTTGCGGGCCAGCCAGCGTCACGTGGCCGGGGCCACCCTGGGGTTTGTCTTGTTGTTGGTGTTGATGGGGTTGGGCCTGCATGAGTTGTTGCAACAGTGGCCGGCGCTGACCCGGGTGGTGCAATGGGCGGGGGTGGCCTTTGTGTTGTACATGGCCTTCAAGCTGGCGGCCGACAATGGGCAGGTGCAGGCCAGTGAGTCGGCCCAGGCGCCGTCGATGCTGTATGGCGCCGTCATGCAATGGCTCAACCCCAAGGCCTGGCTGGCCTGCGTGGCCGGCATGGGCGCGTTTGTCGCCGATGGCGAGGCGCGCCTGGTCTGGCAGTTCGCCGCGATTTATCTGGTGATTTGCTATGTGTCAGTCGGTTGCTGGGCCTATGCCGGGACGTTTTTGCGCGGTTTTCTGAACAACGCGGCGGGTATGCGCCTGTTCAATCGCGCCATGGCGTTGTTGCTGGTGGTGAGTGCCGCGTACCTGTTGTTGCCTTGACGGCAATCTCCACGGCTTCACCCCCGATACTGCCCCGGCGTCGCCGCCAGATGCTGTTTGAATGCCCGTTGAAAATGCGCCTGATCGGCAAACCCCGCCTCCAGTGCCACGTCCGCGATCAGCTTGCCGCTGCGCAATTGATCCTGGGCGAACTGGATGCGCCGGTTCACCAGGAACGCGTGGGGCGTCATGCCGTAATGCTGTTTGAAGGCGCGGATCAGGTAGGACGGCGACAATTGCGCCGCCTCGCAAATGTCTTCGAGCCTGAGGGTTTGCGTACAGTGGTCACGGATGTAGTCGGCCGCGCGCTCCAGCTTGAAGTTGGGCTCGCGCAGCGGCGGGTTGGCGGGGTTGAGTCTTAGCTGAACCTCGGTAAAGAACTCCACGGCCACGCTGTGTTTGCGCAGCACGTCCTGTTGCGGATCGACCAGCACTTCATACAAGCCCGTGAGGCCGGCAAACAGCTGGGCGTCCCGGGTGTGGGTCAGGGAAAAGCGGCGAAACGCCGCGTCATCGCTGAAGCCGAGCTGATGCTGCAAATCGGTCAGCCACGGCGTATCGACATACAGCATCAGGTACGACCAGGGTTGGTCTTCGATCGGGTTGCAGGCGTGGACGTCGCCGGGGTTCATCAGTACGACCGTGCCGGCGCTGACCTCGAATGCCGACTGCTCATGCAGATAAGTGCTGCGCCCGGCGGTGATCGCCCCGATGGAAAAGTGCTCGTGGGCGTGCCGGGTGTAGCAGACTTCGCGCCCGTCGGCGATGGAGCGGGCTTCGATGAAGGGCAGGGTATCATCGCGCCAGAAGCGCGGGGCCTTGTCGGCGTTCTTGGCAACGGCGTGCTTCATGCTCACTCCTCGGCAGGTCAGCGCCCGAGTGTATTAGCTCTCGCCGTCAAAGGCTCGTTGCAGCGTGGCGATATCGAGTTTTTTCATCTGCATCATCGCCTGCATGGCCCGTTGGGATTTCTTCGTGTCGGGGTCCTTGATCATGTCCATCATCGCGACGGGGACGATCTGCCACGACAGTCCGAACTTGTCCTTGAGCCAACCGCATTGCTGGGCCTCGGGCGCGCCACCGGCCGACAGGTTGCCCCAGTAATGATCGACCTCTTCCTGGCTCAGGCAATTGACCTGAAACGAAACCGCTTCACTGAACTTGAACAGCGGTCCGCCGTTGAGCCCAGTGAAGCTCTGCCCGTCGAGCTCGAAGCTGACGGTCATGACCGAACCCTCGGGCCGCCCGTGGAACTCGAATCCGGCGTGGCCGTAATGGGTGATGGCAGTGATTTTCGAGTGGTCGAAGATCGAGCAATAGTACTTCGCCGCCTCTTCGGCCTGATCGTCGAACCAAAGGCAAGGCGTGAGTTTTTGTACGCGTAGCATGGTGCCAGCTCCTCTGCAGGTAACGCATGTTCCGGACTTTCAGCGTAGTCAGCCTCTGGTCGTCTGGCCGTACCGTAGATCGACAAATTTGCCCCAGTGTTGCGTAAACGTAGTCAAACGGACTGTCTGTGTGGTGAGGCCGAGGCGCTGGCGCGCGATTCCATGGCCGCCCTTAGAGGCGCCTTTTCATGACCGGTGGTCGATGCGCCACGGCCTGCCGGCAAAATTGCGCTTAGCTGAAGGGATAGCCCGAGGCGCGCGCAGGTTCTACAAGGCCGCAGCGACGCCCCTTCAGATCACCCTGAGTCTGAGGAACCGCGCCATGCTGACCCTGAACATCAATGGCCAGGATCAGGAGCTGGATGTCCCCGCCGACATGCCGCTGCTCTGGGTCTTGCGCGATGTCGCCCACCTCACCGGCACCAAGTTCGGCTGTGGCATCGCCCAATGCGGAGCCTGCACCGTGCACGTAGATGGCGCACCGCTGCGCTCGTGCATCACACCGGCCACCGCCGTGGCCCATGGGCAAAAGATTCTCACCATCGAAGGCCTTAGCGTGGACGGTTCGCACCCGGTCCAGCAGGCATGGGCAGAACTCGACGTGGTCCAGTGTGGTTACTGCCAGTCCGGGCAGATCATGTCGGCAGCGGCGTTGCTGGCGAAAATTGCGAAACCGACCGACAGCGACATCGATCAGGCACTGTCGGGCAATATCTGCCGATGCGGCACTTACCCGCGGATCCGCGCGGCAGTCAAGCGCGCCGCCGAGCTGGGATGAGGCGGCCATGAACAGCATCAACACGTTATCGCGCCGTGGTTTTCTCAAGGGCAGTGCCGTGCTGGGGGGCGGGCTGGTGGTGGCATTTGCCATGCCCGGTGCCCACCGTTTCGCCATGGGCGCGCAGAACCAGGGCAATGTGTTTGCACCCAACGCCTTCCTGCGCATTGGCAACGACAACAGCGTCACCGTATTGCTCGGCCACTCGGAAATGGGCCAGGGCATCTGGACCGGCCTGACCATGCTGATCGCCGAAGAACTGGACGCCGACTGGACGAAGATCCGCGTCGAGCATTCCCCGGCGTCGGCCGCCGATTACGGCCTGCCTGGCTTTGGCGGGATGCAGATCACCGGCGGCTCGACCTCGACCTGGATGGAGTTCGACCGTTATCGCCAGGCCGGCGCGGCGGCGCGCTTGATGTTGATCGAGGCGGCGGCCAAGCGTTTCAATGTCGCTCCATCCGAAATTCATACAGAATCCGGCGTAGTCATTGCCGGTGAGCATCGCGCAACTTATGGCGAGTTGGCCGATGACGCCGGGCAGTTGCCACGGCCGGACCCGGCGTCGATCAAACTCAAGGACGCCAAAGACTGGCGGCTGATCGGCAAACCCACCAAGCGTCTGGACACGCCGGAGAAAATCACTGGGCGGGCGAAATTCGGCATGGACGTGCAGTTCGACGGGTTGATGACTGCGATGGTCGCCCGTTCGCCCACCTTCGGCGGTAGCGTCAAATCCTTTGAAGGCGCCGAGGCGCTGGCGATTCCCGGCGTGCACAAAGTGGTGCAAGTGCCGACAGGCATCGCGGTGATTGCCGATCACTTTTGGGCGGCGAAGCTGGGGCGCGATGCACTGAAAATCGAGTGGAACCCGGGGCCGAACGCCGGGCTCAATAGCCGGGCGCTGCTGGAGAACTTCCGCAAACTCGCTGCCACCCCCGGCCTGAACGCCGGTCAGGCGGGGGATACCCAGGCTGCGCTGGCGAAAGCGGCGAAGAAAATCGACGTTGAATACAGCGTGCCTTATCTGGCCCACGCGCCGATGGAGCCGCTGAACTGCACGGTGAGCATCACCCAGGACAAATGCGAAATCTGGACCGGCACCCAGTTCCAGACCCTGGACCAGATGGTCGCCGGGAAAATCACCGGGCTCAAGCCGGAACAAGTGGTGATCCATACCGAGTTTCTCGGTGGCGGTTTCGGGCGTCGGGCCAATCCGACGTCGGATTTCGTCAGCGAAGCGGTGTATGTCGCCAAGGCCGCCGGTGCACCGGTGAAAACCGTGTGGGCGCGGGAAGACGACATCCGCGGCGGCTATTACCGCTCGGCGTTCCTGCACCATGCGCGTATCGGGCTGGGCGCGGACGGCCTGCCACTGGCCTGGAAGCATGTGATGGTCGGACAGTCGATCATGGCCGGGACCTCGCTCGAAGCGAGCATGGTCAAGGACGGGATCGACAAGACCTCCGTCGAAGGCGTGGCCGACAGCCCATATTTCGAAGGACTGGCCAATCACCAGATCGAACTGCACTCACCGAAAACCGGCATCAGCGTGTTGTGGCTGCGTTCGGTGGGGCACACCCACACTGCGTTTGTCATGGAGTCGCTGATCGATGAACTGGCCACGGCGGCCGGCAAGGATCCGGTGGAATATCGGCGCACCTTGCTCAAGGACCATCCGCGCCACCTCGGTGTGCTGAACCTCGCGGTGGAGAAGGCCAACTGGACCGCGCCACTGCCGGATGGCCACGCCCTGGGAGTGGCGGTGCATGAGTCATTCGGCAGCTACGTGGCCCAAGTGGCCGAGGTGTCCCAGGACAACCTCGCCATCCGCGTGCACCGGGTGGTGTGCGCGGTGGACTGCGGCATTGCGGTCAACCCCCAGAGCATCGCCGCGCAGATGGAGTCGTGCATTACCTTTGGCCTCAGCTTCGCCCTGCACAGCAAGCTGACACTCAAGGACGGGCAGGTGGTGCAGTCCAACTATCACGACTATCAGGTGCTGCGGCTTAACGAAATGCCGGTGGTCGAAGTGCATATCGTGCCCAGCAGCGACAAGCCCGGTGGTATCGGCGAAGCCGGCGTGCCACCCATGGCGCCGGCGGTGGCCAACGCGGTGTTTGCCCTGACCGGGCAGCGCCTGCGGGAGCTGCCCTTGCAGCTGTCGGGGGTGTGAGATGAAACGACATCACTGGTTGCTTGGGGCTGTGATCCTGGTCTGTCTCATAGCCTACGCCTCCCACGTGTTCGCCGATGACCGCGAGGCCTTGCAGGCGTTCGACACCGTGCAGAAGGTCTTCCAGAGCCCCCGTTGCCAGAACTGCCACATTCCCGGGGATTCGCCGCTGCAATTCGATTCCGGCGTGCCCCACGCCATGAGTGTCGTGCGGGGCATGGACGGCAAGGGCTCGGCGGGGCTGCCCTGTGCAACCTGCCATGCGCAAAACAATCCGCCGGCCAGTTACGGTCCCCACGCGCCACCCGGGGCGCCGCACTGGAGTTTGCCACCGGCCGCGCACCGCATGGCCTGGATCGGCCTGCCAGCGGACAAGTTGTGCGCGATGATCAAGGATCGCTCCAGCAACGGCGATCGGGATTTCGCCGCGCTGATCAAGCACGTCAGCGACGACAAGCTGGTGCTGTGGGGCTGGAGCCCTGGCGGCAATCGCGCGCCGGTGCCGGTGCCCCACGATATCTTCGTCGCCCGGTTCAAAACCTGGGCCGATGCAGGAGGACCGTGCCCGGTGGCGGGTAGCTGACCAGCGGCACGCTTGCAGGGAGTCAATGCGGGTACGGGCGACTCTAACGTACATACCTGCCAAGGAGTGAACGATGTTGATCTCAGGCAAAACGGGCAAATCGGGCCGATCAGCCAACCCGTTGCTCACGCCACAGCAAGAGCGCGAACGGCTGCGCGAGCTGGCTCGCCAGGCCGAACGAGAACTGGCAGGTGTGCAGATGGCGAGCATGGACGAGCTGACGCTGCTGTCCAACCGGCACGGCTTCACCGAACTGGCCCGGCTCGGGCTGGAGGCTTGCCGGGAGCTGGAGACGTCGGCAACGCTGCTGTACTTCAGCCTCGATGAATTCAAACGCATCTGCTATCTGTATGGCCGGGTCAAAGGTGACGATGCGCTCAAGACGTTCGCCGATGTCCTGCGGATCGGCTTTCGTGAAAACGATGTGGTCGGCCGACTCGAAGGCGATCGGTTCGTGGCGATGCTGACCGGTTCCAGCGCCGTGGAGATTGAGGCGATCAAGGCCCGGCTCAATGAGATACTCGATGAACGCAACGCCACGGCGCATCGCAGTTACGACATTCGGTTCAGTGTGACCCAGGTCGAATATGACCCCGTTGTTCATGACTCAATCGAGGAGCTGTTGGAGGAGGCCGAGGGGGTGATGAGCCGCTAGGGCCGTGTTGTGTTGGTGAGCCTCTTCGCGAGCAGTCCGAATGGTCCTGAGTTTCTCGCTGCTTGCTTCATGGACGCGTGAACACTCTTTGGCCTATCAGGACAGTTTATTGGCTCCTAAAGACGGTTTAACTGTCATTTATGACAGTGGTTGTTATTTCCCCATTACCTCAAAGTGATTTGTCACCAGATAAGAATCTGACATTTCAGAGGATGGGAACATGACTGCACAAGCTAAAAAAACACCAAAAAAGGCGGGTGAGCTGGATGAGAGCTTTGCCGAAATGGGTTTGATCAATATTCCAGGCGGGAGCCATGGCTCGACTCGATGTGTTGTTGAAAGCAGCCAGGGGAAACTTGTTTACGTCGTCTATCAGGGTCGTTTTTGTTGGTTGCGTCGAGCAATGGCTGATGGCTCACCCGATCCTGAGTTCGGTCAACAGGATGGCGTCACCCAATGGCAATTTGAAGCAGGCACAGACGCCAGACCCACACAACTATTGGCTCAAGCCGATGGCAAGCTCCTGTTGATTGGCTCAACGGGCAGTGACCCATTCATGAGGCGTGTCGCTGTAACGCGATTCAATGAAAACGGCACCCCGGATTTGATCTTCGGCACGAAGATTCTCCCGTTTCCGGTTGATCCCGTACCCCCGGAGCATGCCTTGACCACTCCAGCTCCGGTGGGATGCATCAGCGCTGATGGTCAACTTCTGCTGGCTTCCGGTTATTTGTTGAGTTCCTTTGACAACTCATATCGATTGGAGGTGGGATTGCTGCATCGATTTGATGCGTCTGGCGAGCCTGACCGGGATTTTGGAACACGCGAAGTGCGATTCAACGGCGAAAATTCGAAGATCCAGAGTGTCGATGTTTTGCCTGACAATCGCATTGTTGTATTCGGAAGCCTTGACCGTGTGGATCAAGGCCAGTCAAACCCAAGGTCTGCGTTAGCTTGCTATACATCGAATGGCGAGCTGGATAGAGAGTTTGCGACGCAGGGGTATTGGGAAGCAGGAGATCTCGGTTATTTTGGCCAAATGCAGGTGCATGAAGACAAAATGATATTTTCATCGAGCAGAACGATCGGTGATATGGTTTACCTTGCAGTGAACCGCCTGCTGGCTGATGGCTCCGTAGATTTGTCGTTTAACAGTGGGGAAGCGGTATTGATCAATCTGGATGTGCCTTCCGTTGTTCCCATGTCCATTGCTGTGCAGTCAGACAGGAAAATCGTGGTTGCCGGTTACACCTTTGATGGTGTTCAGCAAACGTTGTTCTGGCTGCGTGTTGGCGACGCGGGGGCGCTCGATCCGGGTTTCGCAGATCAAGGGATGTCCAGATATGCCGACGGCTATTTGAGTGACGGCATTGTTCAGCGTGAAAGTGGCCGAATCATCTTTGCCGCCGATCTGGGGCCGTACATTGGAGAGAAGCACCCTAAAGTCATAGGGGTTCAAAGTTGATGTTGATCGCATGGTTTCTGGTAAAAAAAAACCCGCCTCAATAGGCGGGTTTTTTAGCTGACCGAAAATTACTCTTCGATGCTGCCCATGGCCGTGGTGTTGAAGCCACCGTCCACGTACATGATTTCACCGCTGATGCCGGACGCCAGGTCCGAGCACAGGAAGGCGCCGGCGTTGCCGACTTCTTCGATGGTGACGTTGCGACGCAACGGGGTTTGCGCTTCGTTGGCGGCCAGCATCTTGCGGAAGTTCTTGATGCCGGAAGCGGCGAGGGTGCGGATCGGGCCTGCCGATACGCAGTTGACGCGAGTACCTTCCGGGCCCAGGGAGCCGGCCAGGTAACGTACGCCGGCTTCCAGGGAAGCCTTGGCCATGCCCATGACGTTGTAGTTCGGCATGGTGCGCTCGGCGCCCAGGTACGACAGGGTCAGCAGGCTGCCGTTGCGGCCTTTCATCATTTCGCGGCCAGCCTTGGCCAGGGCCACGAAGCTGTAGGCGCTGATGTCGTGGGAGATGCGGAAACCTTCACGGGTGGTGGCTTCGGTGAAGTCGCCGTCCAGTTGGTCGCCCGGGGCGAAGCCGACGGAGTGCACGATGCAGTCCAGGCCGTCCCACTTCTTGCTCAGCGCTTCGAAGACCTTGGCGATTTCTTCATCGCTGGCCACGTCGCACGGGAAGCACAGCTCAGGGCTCGAACCCCAGCCTTGTGCGAACTCTTCGACACGACCCTTGAGTTTGTCGTTCTGATAAGTGAAGGCAAGCTCAGCGCCCTCGCGATGCATGGCGGCAGCGATGCCGGATGCGATGGACAGCTTGCTGGCGACACCGACGATCAGTACGCGCTTACCGGCGAGAAAACCCATGTGTTGCTCCTCTTTCAGGTTATTGCGCAGTGGCCGGAGCCAAAAAAGCGGCTTCCAGCAACTGCTGTGTATACGGATGTTGGGGGGCGGCAAAAATGCTTTGCGCGTCTCCCTGTTCGACCACTTGGCCATGCTTGACCACCATCAACTGGTGGCTCAGCGCTTTCACCACAGCCAGGTCATGGCTGATAAACAGATACGTCAGGTTGTACTTGCTTTGCAGTGAACGTAAAAGCTCCACTACCTGGCGTTGTACCGTGCGGTCGAGGGCCGAAGTCGGCTCGTCCAGCAAAATCAACGCCGGTTTTAACACCAATGCCCGGGCAATGGCGATTCTCTGCCGTTGCCCGCCGGAAAATTCGTGGGGGTAGCGGTGCCGGGTTTCCGGATCCAGACCTACCTCCTTGAGTGCCGCAATGATCGCTTGTTCCTGTTCCGCCGCAGTGCCCATCTTGTGGATCCGCAAGCCTTCGCCAACGATGTCGTTCACGCACATCCGCGGGCTCAGGCTGCCATACGGGTCCTGAAACACCACTTGCATCTCCCGCCGCAGCGGCCGTACCTGTTGCTGCGTCAGGCAGTCTAGCTGCCGGCCTTCAAAACGAATGGCGCCTTTGCTGGCGATCAACCGCAAAATCGCCAGGCCCAGGGTCGATTTGCCGGAACCGCTTTCTCCCACGATCCCCAGGGTCTGGCCCTGAGGCAGGCTGAAATTGATGCCGTCGACCGCCTTGACGTAATCCACCGTGCGCTTGAGCAGGCCTTTCTTGATCGGAAACCAGACTTTCAGGTCCTCGACCGCCAGCAGGGGCGGGCCGATCACGTTGCTTGCAGGCCTGCCGCCGGGCTCCGCTGCCAGCAGTTCCCGAGTGTACGGATGCTGCGGCGCGCGGAACAGTTCTTCGCACGATGCCTGTTCGACGATGCAACCTTGCTGCATGACACATACGCGATGCGCAATTCTTCGCACAAGGTTCAAATCATGGCTGATCAGCAGCAGCGCCATGCCCAGGCGGGCCTGCAATTGCTTGAGCAACTCGAGGATTTTCAGCTGGACGGTCACGTCCAGCGCGGTGGTCGGTTCGTCGGCGATCAGCAGTTCCGGTTCGTTGGCCAGGGCCATGGCGATCATCACCCGCTGGCGCTGGCCGCCGGACAATTCGTGGGGCAGGGCCTTGAGGCGCTTGTGCGGCTCGGGGATGCCGACCATCTCCAGCAGCTCCAGGGTGCGCTTGGTCGCGACCTTGCCGGTCAGGCCCTTGTGGATCCCCAGCACTTCGTTGATCTGCTTTTCAATCGAGTGCAGCGGGTTGAGCGAGGTCATCGGTTCCTGGAAGATCATCGCAATCCGGTTGCCGCGAATGTGGCGGATGGTTTTTTCTTTCAGGTCCAGCAGGTTCTGCCCGGAATATTCGATGGTGCCGGATGGATGCCGGGCGAGCGGGTAGGGCAGCAGGCGAAGGATCGAGTGGGCGGTTACCGATTTGCCGGATCCGCTCTCGCCGACCAGGGCCAGGGTTTCGCCGCGCTTGATATCGAAGCTGACGCCTTCGACTGCCCGCTGGCAGCGATTGCCAACAACGAAATCGACGGACAGGTCGCGCACTTCGATCAGATTGTGCTGATTCATTTCACTTCCTCGGGTCGAAGGCATCGCGAGCGGACTCGCCGATGAACACCAGCAGACTCAACATCAAGGCCAGCACGGCAAAGGCGCTGATGCCCAGCCACGGCGCCTGCAGGTTGGATTTGCCCTGGGCCACCAGTTCGCCCAGGGACGGGCTGCCCGCCGGTAAACCGAAACCGAGGAAGTCCAGGGCGGTCAATGTGCCGATGGCGCCGGTGAGGATGAATGGCATGAAGGTCATGGTCGAGACCATTGCGTTGGGCAGGATATGGCGGAACATGATGGCGCCGTTCTGCATGCCCAGGGCGCGGGCGGCGCGCACGTATTCCAGGTTGCGCCCGCGCAGGAATTCGGCGCGCACTACGTCCACCAGGCTCATCCACGAGAACAACAGCATGATCCCCAGCAACCACCAGAAATTGGGCTGCACGAAACTGGCGAGGATGATCAGCAGGTACAGCACCGGCAGCCCGGACCAGATCTCCAGGAAGCGCTGCCCGGCCAGATCCACCCAACCTCCGTAGAAACCCTGCAAGGCCCCGGCGATCACGCCGATGATCGAGCTGAGCACGGTCAGGGTCAGGGCGAACAGCACCGAAATGCGGAAACCGTAGATCACCCGGGCCAGCACATCACGGCCCTGGTCGTCGGTGCCCAGCAGGTTATCCGTCGATGGCGGGGCCGGGGCCGGGACTTTCAGGTCGTAGTTGATGCTCTGGTAGCTGTAGGGAATCGGCGCCCACAGCACCCAGGCGTCCTTGGCCTTGAGCAGTTCGCGGATGTACGGGCTCTTGTAGTTCGCCTCCAGCGGAAATTCGCCGCCGAAGGTGGTTTCCGGGTAGCGCTTGAGCGCTGGGAAGTACCAGTTGTTGTCGTAGTGCACCACCAGCGGCTTGTCGTTGGCGATCAGCTCGGCGCCCAGGCTTGCGCCGAACAGGATCAGGAACAGCCACAGCGACCACCAGCCACGCTTGTTGGTCTTGAACAGTTCGAAGCGACGGCGATTGAGAGGGGACAGGTTCATCTCAATGCTCCCGGCTTTCGAAGTCGATGCGCGGATCGACAAAGGTGTAGGTCAGGTCACCAATGAGTTTCACCACCAGCCCCAGCAGGGTGAAGATGAACAGCGTGCCGAACACCACCGGGTAATCGCGGTTGATCGCCGCTTCGAAACTCATCAGGCCGAGGCCGTCGAGAGAGAAGATCACCTCCACCAGCAACGAGCCGGTGAAGAATATGCCGATGAGGGCCGAGGGGAAACCGGCGATCACCAGCAACATGGCGTTGCGGAACACATGGCCGTACAGCACGCGGTGGTTGGTCAGGCCCTTGGCCCTCGCGGTGATCACGTACTGCTTGTTGATCTCGTCGAGGAAGCTGTTCTTTGTCAGCAGGGTCATGGTCGCGAAGTTGCCGATCACCAGCGCGGTCACCGGCAGCGCCAGGTGCCAGAAGTAGTCGAGGATCTTGCCGCCCATGCTCAGTTCATCGAAGTTGTTCGAGGTCAGCCCGCGCAAGGGGAACCAGTCCAGGTAACTGCCACCGGCGAACACCACGATCAGCAGGATGGCGAACAGGAACGCCGGGATCGCGTAGCCGACGATGATCGCCGAACTGGTCCAGACGTCGAAGTGGCTGCCGTGCCGCTTGGCCTTGGCGATCCCCAGCGGGATCGACACCAGGTACATGATCAGCGTGCTCCACAACCCGAGGGAGATCGACACCGGCATCTTTTCCTTGATCAGGTCAATGACCTTGGCGTCGCGGAAGAAGCTGTCGCCGAAATCCAGGGACGCATAGTTCTTGACCATGATCCACAAGCGTTCCGGCGCCGATTTGTCGAAGCCGTACATGTGCTCGATTTCCTTGATCAGCGCCGGGTCCAGGCCCTGGGCGCCGCGATAGGCCGACCCTGCCACCGAGACTTCGGCACCGCCGCCGGCGATCCGGCTGGTGGCGCCTTCGAAGCCTTCGAGCTTGGCGATCATCTGCTCCACCGGCCCGCCCGGGGCGGCCTGGATGATCACGAAGTTGATCAGCAGGATGCCGAACAGGGTTGGAATGATCAGCAACAGTCGCCGAAAAATGTACGCCAGCATCTGATTACTCCGTGCCCGCAGGAGCGGCCTGCAGTATGGTTTCGACTTCTATCGCCGGCTTGATGTCGGGCTTGACCCACCAGGTGGCCGTGCCGATGTCGTACTTGGGCGAGACCTTGGGATGACCGATGTGGTTCCAGTACGCCACGCGCCAGGTCTTGATGTGCCAGTTGGGTATTACGTAATAGCCCCATTGCAGCACTCGGTCCAGTGCACGGGCGTGGGCCACCAGGCTGTTGCGCGAATCGGCGTTGATCAGTTGCTCGACCAGTTGATCGACCACCGGATCCTTCAGGCCCATGGAATTGCGGCTGCCGGGTTTGTCGGCGGCGTCCGACATCCAGAATTCCCGCTGTTCGTTACCCGGCGAGTTGGACTGCGGGAAGCTGCCGACGATCATGTCGAAGTCCCTGGAGCGCACGCGGTTGATGTACTGCGAGACGTCGACCCGGCGAATCACCAGGTCGATGCCCAGGTCGCTCAGGTTGCGCTTGAACGGCAGCAGCACCCGTTCGAATTCGGTCTGGGCCAACAGGAACTCGATCACCACCGGCTTGCCGGTGGCGTCGACCATCTTGTCATCGACGATGCGCCAGCCGGCCTCCTGCAGCAGTTGATAGGCTTGCCGTTGCTGGGCGCGGATCATGCCGCTGCCGTCGGTGGTCGGGTTCTGGAAGGCTTCGCTGAATACCTGCGGCGGCAGCTTGGCGCGGAACGGTTCGAGGATCGCCACCTGATCGGCGTCAGGCAGGCCGGTGGCGGCCATTTCCGAGTTCTCGAAGTAACTGCGGGTACGCGCGTAGGCGCCGTTGAACAGTTGCTTGTTGGTCCATTCGAAATCCAGCAGCAGCGACAAGGCCTGGCGCACACGCACATCCTGGAACACCGGGCGGCGCATATTGAACACGAAGCCTTGCATGCCGGTGGGATTGCCGTTGGGAATCTGTTCCTTGACCAGTCGACCTTCGGTGACCGCCGCAATGTTGTAGGCGTTGGCCCAGTTCTTCGCGGTCATTTCCAGCCAGTAGTCGAACTGTCCGGCCTTGAGCGCTTCCAGGGCGACGGTGTTGTCGCGGTAGTAATCTGTGGTCATCACGTCGAAGTTATAGAAACCGCGATTGGCCGGCAGGTCCTTGCCCCAGTAGTCCTTGACCCGCTCATAACGCACCGAGCGTCCGGCCTTGACTTCGCTGACCTTGTACGGGCCACTGCCCAGCGGGATTTCCAGGTTGCCCTTGTTGAAGTCGCGGTCGACCCACCAATGCTTGGGCAGCACCGGCAACTGGCCGAGGATCAGCGGCAGTTCGCGGTTGTTGGTGTGCTTGAACTTGAACAGGACGGTCAGCGGGTCTTCGGCGATCACTTCGGCCACGTCACTGTAGTAGCCGCGATACATCGGTGCACCGTCCTTGGTCAGCATCTGGAAGCTGAACACCACGTCCTCGGCGCGTACGGGATGGCCGTCATGGAAACGTGCTTCGGGGCGCAGGTAGAAGCGCACCCAGGCGTTATCCGGGGCTTTCTCGATCAGCCGGGCGATCAAACCGTACTCGGTGAACGGCTCGTCCAGGCCCTGTTTGGCCAGGGTGTCGTAGATCATGCCGATATCGTCCGCCGGCACACCTTTGCTGATGAAGGGGTTGAGGCTGTCGAAGCCGCCGAAACCGGCCTGACGGAAAATCCCGCCCTTGGGGGCTTCGGGATTCACATAGTCGAAGTGTTTGAAGTCGGCCGGGTATTTCGGCGGTTCGTTGTACAGGGTCACGGCATGTTGCGGGGCGGCGCAGGCCAGCCCGGCGAACAGCAGACCGCTGGCCTGCAGGAGCAGGGCATGGATGGGTTTCATTGATCTTTCTCCGAAGATTTCAGCCACCACGCGTTCAGGCCCAGGGTATAGGGCGGCGTGGTGACGAAGGCGAGCCGGTTGCGGTACGCCAGACGGTGATAATTGAGGTACCAGTTGGGAACGATGAAGTGCTGCCACAGCAGCACGCGGTCGAGGGCCTTGCCGGCGGCGACCTGTTCATCGCGGGTCTGGGCGGCCAGCAACTGTTCGAGCAAATGGTCGACCACCGGATTGGCAATGCCGGCGTAGTTCTTGCTGCCCTTGACCCCGGCCTGGCTGGAGTGAAAGTACTGCCATTGTTCCAGGCCCGGGCTGAGCGTCTGGTTGAGGGTCATCAGAATCATGTCGAAATCGAACTGGTCGAGGCGTTGCTTGTATTGCGCGCGATCGACCGTACGCAGCCGCGCGTCGATGCCGATGCTGGCCAGGTTCTCGACGTAAGGCTGGAGGATGCGTTCCAGGTTCGGATTGACCAGCAGCAGTTCCAGGCGCAACGGCTGCCCGGTGGCGTTTTGCAAGCGCTGGCCATTGAGCTTCCAGCCGGCCTCGGCAAGCAGGCCGAGAGCTTTGCGCAGGGTCTCCCGGGGAATGCCACGGCCATCGGTCTGCGGCAGGCTGAACGGCTCGGTAAAGAGTCTGGCCGGCAGTTGCTCGCGATAGGGCTTGAGCAACAGCCATTCATGCCCGACCGGCAAACCGCTGGCCGAGAACTCGCTGTTGGGGTAGTAGCTCATGGCACGTTGGTAGGCGCCGCCGAACAGTGTGCGGTTGGTCCATTCAAAGTTGAACATCAGCCCCAGCGCTTCACGGACCCTGGCGTCCGAGAATGTCGGACGGCGGCTGTTCATGAACAGGCCCTGGGTCTGGGTCGGGATCTGGTGGGGGATCTGTGCCTTGATCACGTCACCACGGCGTATGGCGGGGAAGTTGTAGCCGGTGTCCCAGTTTTTCGCCTGATGCTCGATATAGATGTCGAACTCACCGGCCTTGAACGCTTCGAACGCCACGTCGCTGTCGCGGTAGAACTCGACTTCCATGCGATCGAAGTTGTACTTGCCGCGATTGACCGGCAGGTCCTTGCCCCAGTAATCCTTGACCCTTTCGAAGACAATCTGCCGCCCTGGCGTGGCCGAGGCGATGCGATACGGTCCGCTGCCCAGCGGCGGCTCGAAAGTGGTGGCCTTGAAGTCGTGCCCTTCCCAGTAGTGCTGCGCCAGCACCGGCATTTCACCCAGGCGCAGGATCAGCAACGGATTGCCGGCACGCTTGAACACGAAGCGGATGCGCCGCGGGTTGAGGATGTCGACCCGCGACACTTCCTGAAGGCTGGTGCGGTACAGCGGATGGCCTTCCTTGAGCAGCACGCGATAGGAGAACGCCACGTCGTAGGCGGTGATCGGCGTGCCGTCATGAAAGCGTGCTTCGGGACGCAGGTTGAATACCACCCAACTGCGGTTCTCGTTGTACTCCACCGACTGGGCGATCAGGCCATAGCTGGAAGCGGGCTCGTCACCCGACGGCGCGTATTGCCCGGTGCCGACCATCAGCGGTTCGTTGAGTTCATTGATGCCGTATTGCAGGAAGCTCGGCGTGATGACCGGGCTGGTGCCCTTGAAGGTGTAGGGGTTGAGCGTATCGAAGGTACCAAACGCCATGACCCGCAACGTACCGCCCTTGGGCGCTTGCGGGTTGACCCAGTCGAAGTGGGTAAATCGGGCCGGGTACTTGAGCGTGCCGAACTGCGCATAACCATGGCTTTCGCTGATCGTCGCGCTTGCGGTGCAGCTCAAGGCCAGGCTGATCAGGAAAAGGAGGGGACGCTTCAAATAGGGGATCCGGTCCGGGCGGCTTGGGCTTTGTGCTCCGTACAGTAACAGCTTGTATGGGCAGGAAAAAGACGGCGGTTAATGCTTGGTTAATTGTATGGGTAGATGCCTTGTAGCAGCTGGCGAAGCCTGCGTCCGGCTGCGAAGCAGTCGTAGATTCAGGCAAGGCGGTGAATCAGGATGACCTTGCACTCAGGATTCACGACTGCTTCGCAGCCGGACGCAGGCTTCGCCAGCTGCTACAGGGCCGGTGCAGGGTGTCCGGACAAAACAAGCCCCTCGATTGAGGGGCTGTTTTTTTAGTGCGGATTGGCCACCGTCAACATCTGGCCGGGCTTGAGCGCCTGGCCGACTCGCGGGTTCCAGCGCTTGAGGTGCTGCATCTCTACGTTGAAGCGCTTGGCCACGATGTACAGCGAGTCGCCTTGCTGGACCTTGTACTTGGTCTGCTGCTTCTTGGTATTGGCTGCAATCACGGTATTGACGCGCCCGGAGCTACGCTTGCTGGTGTCCTGCATGACCAGGGTCTGGCCGGGCTTGAGGTTCTTGCCGGTCAACTTGTTCCAGCGTTGCAGGTCCTTCACATCGACGTTGTTGGCCTTGGCGATGGAGCCGAGGTTGTCACCCCGCTTGACCCGGTAGGAGCGCTTGACGCTGGCGACCCGGGTGTCGTCGGCACCTTCGAAGACCGGCTTGAGCGATTTCTTGCTGATCAGTTCTTCAGGACGCATGGTCTGCAGGCTGCTGGTCAGCAGTTGCGCCTTGGAGGTCGGGACCAGCAGATGCTGCGGGCCGTCGATGGTGGTGCGTTGCTTGAAAGCCGGGTTGAGCTGGAACAGTTCGTCTTCGTCGATGTTGGCGACTTCGGCAACCTTGGACAGGTCCATGCGCTGGTTGATTTCGACGACCTTGAAGTAAGGTTCGTTGGCGATCGGGTTGAGGTTCACGCCATAGGCTTCCGGCGCCATCACCACCTGCGACAGTGCCAGCAACTTCGGCACGTAGGCCTGGGTTTCGGAGGGCAGCGGCAGGTTCCAGTAGTCGGTCGGCAGGCCGAGGCGTTCGTTGCGCTCGATGGCCCGGCTGACGGTACCTTCGCCGGCGTTGTAGGCCGCCAGGGCCAGCATCCAGTCGCCGTTGAACATGTCGTGCAGGCGGGTCAGGTAATCCAGCGCGGCGGTGGTCGACGCGGTGATGTCGCGACGGCCATCATAGAAACGGGTTTGTCGCAGGTTGAAGTAACGCCCGGTGGAGGGGATGAATTGCCAAAGACCCACCGCGTCGGCCCGGGAATAGGCCATCGGGTTGTAGGCACTTTCAATCACTGGCAGCAGGGCCAGCTCCAGCGGCATGTTGCGCTCTTCAAGGCGTTCGACGATGTAGTGAATGTAGAGACTGCCACGTTCGCCGGCGTTTTCGAGGAAAGACGGATTGCTGGCGAACCACAGGCGCTGCTGCTCGATGCGCGGGTTGACGCCCAGCCCGTCCTGCAGCTGGAAGCCCTGGCGCATGCGCTCCCAGACGTCCTGGGGGATTTGCGGGCTGGGTTTTTCGCTGAGCCAGATCGGCTTCTGCTTGGCGCGCGCGGCGATGTTCGGCGTGTGCGCCGCATCGGTCTGCGGCGCATGGCTGGAACAGCCCGCCAGGGTGGCGGACACAGCCACCGCTATGGCTTGAGCCAGGCGGGTCAATGCGTCGGAACTGATGGCTTTGCGAATAGGTGACGACATTGGCTGGAAGTAAGTTCCGGGCAAAAATGTCGGGCGATTCTAGAAAGCGCACCCTGCGCGGTCAACCTTTCAGAATTGTTGCAATCTTGAGAGGCCCCTTTAGAACCTGTCTTTCCACGCTCGAAGCGCAGCAAAAACCATATCGGGCGCCGAGTTATCGGTGCCGGTCCGTTCGTCCGCTTTTTCTTTAACGGATGTTTCGCCGGAGCGCAAGAACGGGTTTGTGAGCTTTTCCAGCGCCAGTGTCGAGGGTAGCGTCATGATCCCGGATTCCCGTTGGCGGGCGACTTTGGCCAGGCGCTCGGCGGTGTCCGGGTTGTTTGGTTCGACGGCCGCGGCAAACTTCAGGTTGCCGAGGGTGTATTCGTGGGTGCAGTACACCAGCGTGTCATCCGGCAACCCGGCAAGGCGTGTCAGCGAGCTGTACATTTGCTGTGGCGTGCCTTCGAACAAGCGTCCGCAGCCGGCGGCAAACAGTGTGTCGCCGCAGAACAGCAGGCCGTGATGGTAATAGGCGATGTGCCCCAGGGTGTGGCCCGGCACCGCGAGGACGTCGAAGTCCCAGCCGAGCACGCTGACCTTGTCATTGTCCCTGAGCGCAACGTCCCGCCCCGGGATCGTTTCGCTGGCCGGACCATAGACTTTCGCGTCCGTCGCTTTTTTCAGCTGTTCGACGCCGCCGACGTGGTCATGATGGTGATGAGTGATCAAAATATCACTCAGTACCCAGCCCGGATTGGCACCGAGCCA
Organism: Pseudomonas sp. GW821-FHT02A08; assembly: GCF_059422045.1. Taxonomy (NCBI): domain Bacteria; kingdom Pseudomonadati; phylum Pseudomonadota; class Gammaproteobacteria; order Pseudomonadales; family Pseudomonadaceae; genus Pseudomonas; species Pseudomonas sp. GW821-FHT02A08. The sequence continues at coordinate 22,670 of NZ_JBWKWD010000020.1, read as the reverse complement.
GGCCGTCACGGGGGCTGCATCACCCGGGTCGACGACCGCGCAGCGCTTGCTGCCGTGGTCTTGTAACAACCAGATGTAGTTGTCGGTGAAGGCGGGCAGGGCAGTGATCTGTATCATCGTCGGATTCGCCAAGCGGAAAACATTGGCGCATCTTAGAGCTTCCTGGCGCGTTGGAGAATGCAATGACTGATAAAGCGTTCGCACAAGCCGATCCTGACTGGCTGGCGTTGATCAGCGCCGCCCGCGAGTGGCTGGCCGGTCCCCTCGGGCAATTTCTGCTGGACGAAGAGCGGCGCATGCTCGAAGACGAGCTCGGGCGGTTTTTTGGTGGCTATCTGGTGCATTACGGTCCCTCGGCCCAGACCCCGCCGCCGGCCCCCCAGGTGCAGCGCAATGTGCGCCTTGGCGCGCCGTTGCCGGGGGTCGAGATCGTTTGCGAGGAACAGGCCTGGCCGCTGAGCGAGCATGCCGCCGATGTGGTGGTGCTGCAGCATGGCCTGGATTTCTGCCTGTCGCCCCACGGCCTGCTTCGCGAGGCGGCCAGCAGTGTACGCCCCGGCGGGCATTTGCTGATCATCGGCATCAACCCCTGGAGCAGTTGGGGCCTGCGCCATGTGTTTGCCCAGGATGCGCTGCGCAAGGCGCGCTGCATTTCGCCGTCACGGGTCGCGGACTGGCTGAACCTGCTGGGCTTCGCGCTGGAGAAACGCCGCTTCGGGTGCTATCGTCCGCCGCTTGCGTCACCGGCATGGCAGACCCGCCTGGCCGGTTGGGAGCGCAAGGCCGGTGACTGGCAATTGTCGGGTGGCGGCTTCTATTTATTGGTGGCGCGCAAGATCGTGGTGGGCCTGCGACCGGTCCGTCAGGAACGGCGCGAACCGATGGGCAAGCTGATCCCGTTGCCGATGGCCAAGGTCAACCGGCGCAACATCGAACCGTAATTCACACTTTTCATTTGCGGCCGGGCATGTCCCGGCTTCGGGCGTCGTCGGTCAGCGATCGGCGGGCCAGCGCATTTTCTGGATAGATTGGCATGAGCGATAGCGTAGAACTGTTCACCGACGGCGCCTGCAAAGGCAATCCTGGCCCTGGCGGCTGGGGCGCACTGCTGGTGTGCAAGGGCGTCGAAAAGGAACTGTGGGGCGGCGAAGCCAATACCACCAACAACCGCATGGAGCTGATGGGCGCGATCCGTGGCCTGGAAGAGCTCAAGCGTCCTTGCGAGGTGCTGCTGGTGACCGACTCCCAGTACGTGATGAAAGGTATCAACGAGTGGATGGACAACTGGAAGAAGCGCGGCTGGAAAACCGCAGCGAAGGAACCGGTGAAAAACGCTGATCTGTGGAAGTTGCTCGATGAGCAGGTCAACCGCCACAAGGTCACCTGGAAATGGGTGCGCGGACACATTGGCCATCACGGCAACGAACGGGCCGACCAGTTGGCCAACCGTGGCGTGGATGAAGTGCGTGGGTACAAGCAGGGCTGATTCCGGTACTGCCGATGCATCGCGCCGCGGCCTTCGCGAGCAAGCCCGCTCCCACATTGATCTCCATGCGCCACAGATCCCTTGTGGGAGCGGGCTTGCTCGCGAAGGTGGCGACTCGGTGTATCTGAAAGCCCCTGCAAGCGTGATAACATCACCGCTTTTGCACGATTGACCGATTGAGAGCTGAGCACTGATGGCCACCAGATCCGTTGTACTCGACACCGAAACCACCGGCATGCCGGTGACCGACGGCCACCGGATTATCGAAATCGGTTGTGTCGAGCTGATCGGCCGACGCCTGACGGGCCGGCACTTTCACGTGTACCTGCAACCCGATCGCGAAAGTGACGAGGGCGCCATCGGCGTTCACGGCATCACCAACGAATTCCTCGTGGGCAAGCCGCGCTTCGCCGAGGTGGCCGAAGAGTTCTTCGAGTTCATCAAGGGCGCTCAGCTGATCATCCATAACGCGGCGTTCGACGTTGGCTTCATCAACAACGAATTCGCCCTGATGGGGCAGCAGGACCGCGCGGACATCACGCAGCACTGCTCGATCCTCGACACCCTGATGATGGCCCGGGAGCGTCACCCGGGGCAGCGCAACAGCCTCGACGCCCTGTGCAAACGCTATGGCGTCGACAACTCCGGCCGTGAACTGCACGGCGCCTTGCTCGACTCCGAGATTCTCGCCGACGTCTACCTGACCATGACCGGGGGGCAGACCAGCCTGTCCCTGGCCGGCAACGCCTCCGATGGCAATGGCTCCGGTGAAGGGGCGGACAATTCGGCCACCGAGATTCGCCGTTTGCCGGCGGATCGCCAGCCGACGCGCATCATCCGCGCCAGCGAAGACGACCTGGCCCGCCACGCGGCGCGCCTGGAAATCATCGGCAAATCCGCGGGTGCCCCGGCGTTGTGGGTGCAGTTGGCCGAGGCGCAAGCGCAGGCCTGACGCCCTGGAAAGCTTTCTCGCCACAAGTTGGTGCATCCCGCTCGCCACATCCTCTGCAACACTCTACCCTGAGGTGATTGGCAGGCTCTGGTCTGCTGTCTCGGGACACTGAGCCTCATGTACAAAGACTTGAAATTCCCGGTCCTGATTGTCCATCGCGACATCAAGGCCGACAGCGTTGCCGGTGACCGCGTGCGGGGGATTGCCCGGGAGCTGGAGCAGGAAGGGTTCAGCGTCGTTTCGGCGGTGGACTACACCGAAGGACGTCTGGTGGCGTCGACTTACCATGGCTTGTCCTGCATGTTGATTGCCTCCGAAGACGCCAGCACCCACTCTCATTTGTTGCAAAACATGGCCGAGCTGATCGGTCTGGCGCGGGTGCGAGCACCGGATCTGCCGATCTTCGCCCTGGGCGAAAAGGTGACCCTGGAAAACGCGCCCGCCGATGCCATGGCCGAGCTGAACCAGTTGCGCGGCATTCTCTACCTGTTCGAGGACACCGTGCCTTTTCTCGCCCGGCAGGTGGCCCGCGCCGCGCGCAAATACCTCGATGGCCTGCTGCCGCCGTTTTTCAAGGCATTGGTGCAACACACGGCGGACTCCAACTACTCGTGGCACACCCCCGGTCACGGAGGTGGCGTGGCGTATCACAAGAGTCCGGTCGGGCAGGCGTTTCACCAGTTTTTCGGTGAAAACACCCTGCGCTCGGACCTTTCGGTGTCGGTGCCCGAGCTCGGCTCCTTGCTCGATCACACTGGCCCCCTGGCTGAAGCGGAGGCCCGCGCGGCACGCAATTTCGGTGCCGATCACACCTTTTTCGTGATCAATGGCACCTCCACGGCCAACAAAATTGTCTGGCACTCGGTAGTCGCCCGCGATGATCTGGTGCTGGTGGATCGCAATTGCCACAAGTCGGTGCTGCACTCGATCATCATGACCGGCGCGATCCCGCTGTACCTGTGTCCGGAGCGTAATGAACTGGGGATCATCGGCCCGATTCCACTGAGCGAGTTCAGCCGCGAATCGATCCAGGCAAAGATCGACGCCAGTCCGCTGACCAAGGGCCGTTCACCGAAGGTCAAGCTCGCGGTGGTGACCAATTCGACCTATGACGGCCTTTGCTACAACGCCGAGCTGATCAGGCAGCAACTGGGCAATAGCGTTGAGGTGCTGCATTTCGACGAGGCCTGGTACGCCTATGCGGCGTTTCATGAGTTCTTTGCCGGGCGCTACGGCATGGGCACCTCCCGTGATGAGGGCAGCCCGTTGGTGTTCACCACCCATTCGACCCACAAGTTGCTGGCGGCCTTCAGCCAGGCATCGATGATTCACGTGCGCGATGGTGGTGCGCGGCAACTGGACCGGGATCGCTTCAACGAAGCGTTCATGATGCATATCTCGACTTCGCCGCAGTACGGCATCATCGCCTCGCTGGATGTGGCATCGGCGATGATGGAAGGGCCGGCCGGGCGTTCGCTGTTGCAGGAAATGTTCGACGAAGCCCTGAGTTTTCGCCGGGCGCTGGCCAATTTGCGCCAGCACATTGCCGCCGATGACTGGTGGTTCTCGATCTGGCAACCGCCGTCGGCGCAAGGCATAGAGCGGGTCGTCACCGAGGATTGGTTGCTGCAACCCGATGCCGACTGGCACGGCTTTGGCGGCGTGACCGACGATTATGTGCTGCTCGACCCGATCAAGGTCACGCTGGTGATGCCGGGATTGACCGCCGGTGGCGCCCTCAGCGAGCGCGGGATTCCGGCGGCGGTGGTCAGCAAGTTCCTCTGGGAGCGTGGCCTGGTAGTCGAGAAGACCGGGCTGTATTCGTTCCTGGTGTTGTTCTCCATGGGCATCACCAAGGGCAAGTGGAGCACGCTGCTCACCGAGCTGCTGGAGTTCAAGCGCAGCTATGACGCCAACGTCAGTCTGGCCAGCTGCCTGCCCTGCGTGGCGCAGGAGAATGTCGCGCGCTATCAGGGCATGGGGCTGCGTGATCTGTGCGATCAGTTGCATGCCTGTTATCGCAGCAATGCCACCGCCAGGCACCTCAAACGCATGTACACCGTATTGCCGGAAGTCGCGATGAAGCCGGCGGACGCCTATGATCAATTGGTGCGAGGTGAAGTCGAGGCCGTGTCGATCGATGCGCTGGACGGGCGGATCGCAGCGGTGATGCTGGTGCCTTACCCACCGGGCATTCCGTTGATCATGCCGGGCGAGCGTTTTACCGAGTCGACCCGCTCGATCATCGACTACCTGGCATTTGCCCGCACGTTCGATAGCAGTTTTCCGGGGTTCGTTGCTGATGTGCACGGATTGCAACACGAAGATCAGGGCAGTGGGCGGTGCTACACCGTCGATTGCATCAAGGAATGAGGACCTTTCCCAGTATGCAGCCGGTTATAAATCCGAATTATCCAGGGTTGTCGGTACGGGTTGCCGACGAGGGTTTTGCCGCCTATATCTGGGGCAGTGATTTCAGTTTTGAAGTCGCGGCCTACGGTGCGGCACAAATAGGAGCGCCGGTGGCGCAGTGGTCGGTTACCCCGATCACGCCTTATCGCAAGTGCTACGGCATCGACCCCGAGGAATTCAGCAGCTTTCGCGATGCCGCCGACAGCGCGATTTTCATGGCGTATCTGGATGACCAGCCCGTGGGGCACCTGGTGGTCAGTACCAACTGGAACGGCTTTGCCCATATCGACGAACTGGCGGTGCACGCTCCGGCCCGGCGGCATGGTGTGGCCAAGGCCCTGCTGGATGTGGCGCAGTTCTGGAGCCGCAAGAAAAAGCTCCCGGGCATCATGCTCGAAACCCAGAACAACAACCTGGGGGCCTGCAGGCTCTATGAGCGCTGCGGTTACGTGATTGGCGGGATCGACCACCTGCGCTATCGCGGCATCGATCCGAACACCGCCGAAGTGGCGCTGTTCTGGTATCGATTGTTCGAAAATCCGCTGGAAAACCCGTTCAGTTCGTCAGCATCGCCGCGGCTTGTTCCGTGACGATGGCCAACAGTGCCTGAACAGCCGCAGAGGGTTCGGCGTTTTTCAGGGTCAGGGCGTAGAGGCAGATCGGGACCGCCGGTGCCAGCGGGCAGGCGTCCAGTCCCGAGGCTTTGGCGCCGAGGGCGGTGAAGGGGTCAACGATGGCCAGGCCTTCGCCGGCCTCGACCATGCTGCGCATCATCTGATGCGTCTGGACCCGGGTCTGAATCACCGGGGCAGGGCGCAAACCGTGCAGTTTGTTTTCCAGCGCCGGACTCAACGGATCGTGCCCCTCCAGGCCGATCATCGATTGACCGGCCAGATCCTGCAGTGAAATGTATTTCTGTTTCGGTTGCAGCCAGCCATGGGGCGCGAGCAACTGGAGTTTGCCCTGGGCAATCACCTGACAATCGAGGTCGGCGTGATCGGGGTCATGCAGGCTCAGGCCCAGATCGCTTTCACGCAGCAGTAGGCTTCTGACGATGTCGCGGGTGGGCTGGCTCAGCAGAGTGCAAGGCGCGTCGGGCAGGCGTCGGCGCAGGGTCGCGATGCTGTGTGGCAACAATTGGTTGGCCAGAGGCGGGGTGCAGATGATGCGCAGCGGCGGCGCCAGGTACTGCCTGAGGCTGTTGGCCAGGCGCTGCACCGGTTCGAGCGCATCGTAGACCCGGGTAATTTCCACCTGCAAATCCCGCGCTTCGCGGGTGGCCTGCAATCGCCCGCGCACGCTGGCGAACAGCATGAAACCCAGCTGATCCTCGGCGTCGCGCAGCAAGTGCTCGACTTCGGCCACCGGCAACTGCAGCCATTCGGCGGCGGTGCCCAGGTGACCGGTCTGCAAGAGCGCCTGGATCACTTCGATATGGCGTAAGCGCATGCGTGAAGTCCATGTTCAGCAGGTGGAGGAGTCAGTGGCTGAATCCTACCCCAAGTCCGCGCATATGACTTCTGCTCATAACGACGGGTTATGAAACGCTGGCGGTTTGCGGTTCGCGGGTAATGGTCACGCCGGTTTGCACCAGCATGAATTCATTGTCGTCGACCTTGTTGACACGGTCGCCAATGGCCAGCTTGTAAGTGGTGACAGGGCCTGAACCGTCTACCGCCGGGGTAGAGTCCTGGAACTCGTGCACCGAATAAATACGGCCTTCCGCATCTCTTGCATGGAACTGACCGACGAGTACTGCTGCCATCTGCTTAGAACCTCTGGAGATAAATCACTCAATTTGCGGCACTGTAGACCGTGCTTGGGCGAGGTAAGTTTTCCTACAGGAAAAAAATAGTCAGGGACGCTGTTTTCGGTCGCCCGCTGCTTGAATCGTCATCTATAACTACAAGCTCTTCCTATCGGACAGTCGAGAAACTCTAATGAGCAACGTCTATACGATCGCCGTCGTGGTCGGCAGCTTGAGAAAGGAATCGATCAACCGCAAGGTCGCACGGGCCCTGATAGAGCTGGCGCCGGCCAATCTCAAGCTCAACATCGTCGAAATTGGCGATCTGCCGCTCTATAACGAAGACATCGATGGCGCTTCACCGCCGGCAGCCTACAGCACTTTCCGACAACAGGTGAGCTCATCCGACGCGGTGTTGTTCGTGACCCCGGAATACAACCGATCGGTGCCGGCGCCGTTGAAAAATGCGATTGACGTCGGTTCTCGCCCTTATGGCAAGAGTTCATGGAGTGGCAAGCCCGGCGCCGTTATCAGTGTTTCGCCGGGGGCGGTCGGTGGTTTTGGCGCCAATCACAACCTGCGTCAATCCATGGTGTTTCTGAATGTGCCGATGATGCAGCAGCCGGAGGCCTATCTGGGGAACGCCGGTTCTGCATTCGACGAGGCGGGCAAGCTGTCCGAGTCGGTCAAGCCGTTCCTGCAAAAATTCATCAATGCCTATGGGCAGTGGGTCGAGCAGCACAAGAAAGAATGATGTTCGTTTGCCGGCGCTCAGTCCTGCGAAGCGCTGGCCAATCGGCTGCAAACCAATGCTTCCATTTCCGACAGCCAGGCGGCGGTTTGTTCCGCCGCCGGTTGTGCCGTGATGCAGTAGCGACGACCGCCCCAGGCCATGATGACCCAGGCGTCGATAGTCGGCGCTGACGGCTGTATCGGCAAATCGCCACAGGCCGCGAAGGCTTCCCGCCATTTTTGCGACAGTTCCTCGTACACCCTTCGGTGATGCTTGGGCTCGGCGATCTGATGCTCGATGAGCGACAGGGCATGGTTGAACAGGGGTTGGCGGGGATCGTCAGGGTCGCAGGTCAGGCGCACCAGTCGCTTGATGCGCGTCAGCCAGTCCAGGTCGTTTGCCTGGATGACGTCTTGATCCAGTTGAGCCAGCAGTGCATCCAGGCGATGCCGGATGTAACCTGACAGCAGGGCTTTTTTGCTCGGGAAATAGTCATACAGTGTGCCAACCGCCACGCCGGCTTCCAGTGCCACGTCCCGGGTAGTCAGTCTTGACCAGCCGTTGCGCTGCCAAATCCGAACAAAAGCCTCGTAAATCGCCTCGACGGTGAGGATCGCCCGAGCCTGGCGGGGTCGTTTCAGCGGCTTGGCGCGGGAATCGAGGATGGGGGAGCCGCCCCTGGTGTTTCCGAACCCGCTCTTCATCGGCAGTCATTACCCTTGTGTGACCCGCCACCGTGTCGCAGCAGGAGACCGAACATGCAGGATTTCACCAAGGTAACACGCCTGGTTACCCGCAAAAATGCCCTGGACCAGAGCCGCATGGAGCAGGAGCGACGTAGTCTGGTTCCGGCAGCCGGCGAGGTGATCCTGAAGATTGATCGTTGCGCATTGACCACCAACAACATTACTTACGCTGCGTATGGCGATTCAATGAACTACTGGGGATTCTTTCCTACAGGCTTGGAGGATTGGGGCCACATTCCGGCCTGGGGGTTCGCGGACGTCATTGCGTCAACCGTGGCCGGCATCGAGGTGGGCGAGCGCTTCTACGGTTACTTTCCGCTGGCCAGCCACCTGTGGATGCGCCCGGAACGGGTCACTGAACGTGGCTTCTATGATGGGGTCGGGCACCGCGCGGAGTTGACCTCGGCGTACAACCAATACGCCCGTTGCAGCTGGGATCCGTACTACAACCCGGAAACCGAAAACCTGCAGATATTGCTCAAGCCACTGTTCCTGACCTCTTCAATGCTGGCGGACCTCCTCCAGGACAACCAGTTCTTTGGCGCAACCCGGCTGGTGTTTTCCAGTGCGTCGAGTAAAACCGCCTATGGCACGGCGGTCTGCCTGGAGAGTCATCCGCAACTGGAACGGATTGCCCTGACCTCGGCCGCCAACAAAGCCTTTGTCGAAACCCTCGGTTGTTACGAGCGGGTAGTGTCCTACGAAGAGCTGACGAGTCTTGGGAATGATCGTCCTGCGTTGTATGTGGACTTTTCGGGTGACCTCCAGTTGCGGGATCAGGTGCACCGGCACTTTGCTCGGCAACTGGTCTACAGCTGCTTCGCCGGCTCTGCGCAAAGTACCGATGAGGCACGGTTGACGGCTATCGAGGGGCCCCAACCGGTGTTCTTTTTTGCGCCGATCCAGATCCGCAAGCGCAATGCCGAATGGGGGCCGGAAGGGGTCAGCCAGCATATCGGCGAGGGGTTGCTGCGGTTTTTTCGGCAGGTGACGGAAAGTGAAAAACCATTGCTGAAGGTCATTGAAAGTCGAGGTTACGAGGCGGCGCAAAGCGTCATTTCACGCTTGTTCCATGGCCAGGTTCCACCTGTCGAGGGGCATGTGATTCGGTTGTAGTCGGGGTAGACTTCGTGCTTCCGGGGCTCCTCAGGTAGACCGTGATGACTTCTTCGCGAGCAAGCCCGCTCCCACATTTGATCTCGGTCGAATAGAGGTTTTGTATCCGATGAAGATCCCTGTGGGAGCGGGCTTGCTCGCGAAGGGGCCGGCTCAGGCAATGCAAGACTCAACCCTGTCCCGGCACATTCGGCCAAAGATCCGCCACCAGAAACAGACGCTCGGCCTCTTCCCAGTCGCCGCTGGCATTTTCCGTCAGGCGCACCAGCAGTTGTGCCGGTGCCAACGGGTCCAGGTCATCCAGCCACGCCTGCATCTGTCCGGGGCTCCATGTGTGCTCGGCCGAATAATGCGCCGGCGCCAGCCAAGCGTGGCGGGGCAGGGGTTGCCAGCGCCCGGGCGGGCTTTGGGCCAACAATGCCGGCCAATCCTTTTGATGCAGCCAGCGACCCCGTAGATGCTGCGGATGCGCACCGGACGGCGGGGCTGCCTGCCCTGGCCACGGGTACAGCAAGTAACCCCCCAGCCACAAATGGGCGCTGAACACCTGGATATCCAGCGCCGCCAGCACTTCACGGCTCTCGGGGCGCGCGGAAATCGGCAGTTGATGCTGGCTCAGGTGCGCCAGTTTGCGGTCGAGCCGGTCGTGGCAGCCCGGGCCCAGCCACTGGGCGGTGTCGTGCCCGTCGCCGGATTGCGGGCCCAGGTAGAGCTTGATCGCCAGTTCCAGGTGATGCGCGCCGTCGCGGTCGCGCAGCAGCATGTCCAGTTCACCCAGGGTGTGCCCCTCACGGCGAATCGGCATGTTGGCGGCAATCAGTTCAATGCCCGGCGCATGCTGCACGGCGAATTGCCACAGGCGTTCGTAGTACAAGCCCAGGCGCCGGGTCCGGGCCTGGGCCAGCCAGTGCAGCAGGCCATAGCTATCGCGATCCAACTGCCGCAGCCAGTACTCCAGCCGTTCCGGTGCCTGCACCCAGTCGCTGCCGGCCAGCGGGTGGCGCTGCGGCCACGGGGTATCGTCCAGCATGGGTGGCGCGAGGATGACCCACGCCAGGTCACGCACTTCGGGATGGCGTAACTGATGGGGCAGGTGGAGCAAATCCGGAAATAGCATCATCTTGCGAGCATAGCCCGAAACCCGGGCACACCCTTGAAGCTGAAAGGATTTTGTCTACGGGCGGGTTTCGCCCATAATCGTGGTTTTCGCCGCCACGCAGATCCCCGCAGGAGCCCCATGGAGCAATTTCGCAATATCGGCATCATCGGTCGCCTGGGCAGTTCCCAGGTGCTGGATACCGTCCGCCGACTGAAACGGTTTCTGCTCGATCGTCACCTGCACGTGATCCTCGAAGACACCATCGCCGAAGTGCTGCCAGGGCACGGCTTGCAAACCTCGTCGCGCAAGATGCTCGGCGAAGTCTGCGACATGGTCATCGTGGTCGGTGGTGACGGCAGCCTGCTGGGCGCCGCCCGGGCGCTGGCCAAGCATAATATCCCGGTGCTCGGCATCAACCGCGGCAGCCTGGGTTTCCTCACCGACATCCGTCCCGACGAACTGGAAACCAAGGTCGCCGAAGTGCTGGACGGCCACTATCTGGTGGAAAACCGCTTCCTGTTGCAGGCCGAAGTCCGTCGCCATGGCGAGGCCATCGGCCAGGGCGACGCACTGAACGATGTGGTGCTGCACCCCGGAAAATCCACGCGAATGATCGAATTCGAGCTGTACATCGACGGCCAGTTCGTCTGCAGCCAGAAGGCCGACGGCCTGATCGTCGCGACGCCGACCGGTTCCACCGCCTACGCGTTGTCCGCTGGCGGGCCGATCATGCATCCCAAGCTCGACGCTATTGTGATTGTGCCGATGTACCCCCATACCTTGTCGGGTAGACCCATCGTGGTCGATGGCAACAGTGAGCTGAAAATCGTCGTGTCCAAGGATATGCAGATTTACCCGCAAGTCTCGTGCGACGGGCAGAACCACTTCACCTGCGCGCCGGGCGACACCATCACCGTCAGCAAGAAAGCCCAGAAACTGCGGCTGATTCACCCGCTGGACCACAACTACTATGAAGTCTGCCGGACCAAGCTCGGCTGGGGCAGCAAGTTGGGGGGTGGAGGCGACTGATGCTCGATCCCGCGCGTAGCTACGACCTGATCGGTGACGTGCACGGTTGCGCCCTGACCCTGGAGCACTTGCTCGACCGACTCGGTTATCACAAACAGGGTGGCGTCTGGCGGCATGCCTCGCGCATGGCGGTGTTCGTCGGCGATATCATCGACCGCGGCCCGCGGATTCGCGAGGCACTGCACATCGTCCACGACATGGTCGAGGCCGGTCAGGCGCTGTGCATCATGGGCAACCATGAGTTCAATGCGCTGGGCTGGAGCACGCCGGCGTTGCCCGGCAGCGGCAAGCAGTTCGTGCGCGAGCACACGCCGCGCCATGCCCGCCTGCTGCACGAGACCCTGACCCAGTTCGAACACCATCCGGGCGACTGGCACGACTTCCAGCAATGGTTCTACAAGTTGCCATTGTTCGTCGATGCCGGGCGTTTTCGCGTGGTCCACGCCTGCTGGGACGCCGGGCTGATCGAGCCGCTGCGGGCGTTGTTCCCCAACGGCTGCGTCGACGAGCATTTTGTCCAGGCGTCGGCGGAGTCGGGCTCCTTTGCCTGCACCGTGTTCGACCGGCTGCTGCGCGGCACGGACATGCGCTTGCCCCATGGCCTGACCATGACCAGCGGCGATGGCCTGGTGCGTTCGTTTTTCCGGACCAAGTTCTGGGAAGACGATCCGAAAACCTACGGCGACATCGTGTTCCAGCCGGATGCACTGCCCGAACCCGTGGCCCGGACGCCGCTGACGTCCACCGAAAAGAACAGTTTGCTGCGCTATGGCATCGATGAGCCGCTGTTGTTCGTCGGCCATTACTGGCGCAGCGGCAAACCGGCGCCGATCCGGCCGAACCTGGCCTGCCTGGATTACAGCGCGGTGCTGTACGGCAAACTGGTTGCCTACCGACTGGATCAGGAAACCCGCCTGGATCCGCAAAAATTCGTCTGGGTCGATGTCGAGCGGCCGGAGGTGCTGCAATGAGTGCTGTAGCGGTATTGCGTCTGCCCCTGGCGGTGGACTTGAGCGGGTTCGTCACCCTGCTCAAGCGCATGCAAGTGCCCCATCGGGTCAGCGAGGAAGCTGGCGAGCAGGTGCTGTGGGTGCCGGACAACATCAGCGAAGACGTGCGTGCGCTGTACGAACGTTTTCCGGCGGGCGATCCCGATCAGCAACTGGACATTCCGGTGGCGCAAACCATCAAGCGCCCGGGGTTCGTCGAGCAGTTGAAATACGCCAGGGCCACTGCGCTGGTATTGCTGCTGAGCCTGATCGTCGGCGCGGTCACTTTGCTGGGCGACAACCTTGAAACGATGCGCTGGCTGACCTTCCTCGAGTTCCGTGTGGTCGGCGAGTACATCCACTTCACGCCACTGGCCGACAGCCTGGCGGCGGGGCAGTGGTGGCGCCTGGTCACGCCGATGCTGATCCACTTCGGCATCCTGCACCTGGCGATGAACGGCATGTGGTACTGGGAGCTGGGGCGGCGCATCGAGTCGCGCCAGGGCAGTATCAACCTGATCGGCCTGACCTTGCTGTTCAGCCTGGTGTCCAACTACGCCCAGTATTACTTCAGCGGCCCGACCTTGTTCGGTGGTTTGTCCGGCGTGCTGTACGGCCTGCTCGGGCACTGCTGGATCTTCCAGCTGTTGGCGCCGAACCCGGCCTATCGCCTGCCCCGTGGCGTGCTGGTGATGATGCTGGTGTGGTTGCTGCTGTGCCTGTCCGGGCTGGTGTCGATGATCGGTTTCGGCGAAATCGCCAACGCGGCCCACGTCAGCGGGTTACTCATCGGATGCTTCACCGGTTTGTTGGGCGGATTGTATAACCGCCGTAAACTGGCCGCCTAATTCAAGAACATGCAATAAAGAGACGGAGACCCAATGTCCTCTTTTAACGAAATGATCAACAACATCACCCCCGATATCTACGAAAGCCTGAAACTGGCCGTGGAAATCGGCAAATGGTCCGACGGTGGCAAGCTCACCGCCGAGCAACGCGAGCTGTCGCTGCAGGCGATGATCGCCTGGGAAATCCAGAACCTGCCCGAGGACCAGCGCACCGGCTACATGGGCCCGCAGGAGTGCAGCTCCAAGTCAATTCAAGTACCGAATATCCTGTTCAAGTCGGATGCCATCCATTGATCGAGATTGGCCGCGGTGCAATCAGCAAAATGTCGGCGCGCCTGGACGGGCCGAACGTGCAATATGCATTTCGTCTGGGCGAAACCGAGGTCCCGGTCAATCCGTTGATCGGCACCACGGTGCGCCTGGAATACCTGGGGGCGATCCACTGCATCCATTGTGGACGCAAGACCAAGACCAGTTTCAGCCAGGGCTACTGCTACCCGTGCATGACCAAACTGGCCCAGTGCGACGTGTGCATCATGAGCCCGGAGCGCTGCCACTTCGAGGCCGGCACCTGCCGGGAGCCTGAGTGGGGCGAGAAGTTCTGCATGACCGACCACGTGGTGTACCTGGCGAACTCGTCGGGGATCAAAGTCGGGATTACCCGCGCCACCCAGTTGCCGACCCGCTGGCTCGACCAGGGTGCGAGCCAGGCCTTGCCGATCATGCGTGTTTCGACCCGCCAGCAGTCCGGTTTTGTCGAAGACCTGTTCCGCAGCCAGGTGGCCGACAAGACCAACTGGCGTGCTTTACTCAAGGGCGATGCGGCGGCGGTGAACCTGGCCGAAGTCCGCGATCAGCTGTTCGACAGCTGCGCTGAAGGCCTGCTCGGGTTGCAGCAGCGATTTGGCTTGCAGGCGATCCAGCCGGTGACCGACGTCGAACCGCTGGAAATCCGCTACCCGGTCGAGCAGTACCCGGCAAAGATCGTCAGCTTCAACCTGGACAAGAACCCGATTGCCGAAGGCACGCTGATGGGGATCAAGGGCCAGTACCTGATCTTCGATACCGGCGTGATCAACATTCGTAAATACACGGCTTACCAGCTCGCCGTGCATCAGTAAGGACTCCAGCATGCGCACCGAACAACCGAAGATGATCTACCTCAAGGACTATCAGGCGCCCGAGTACCTGATCGACGAAACGCACCTGACCTTCGAGTTGTACGAGGACCACAGCCTGGTCCATGCGCAACTGGTGATGCGCCGCAACCCCGAGCGTGGCCCGGGGCTGCCGCCGCTGGTGCTGGACGGCCAGCAGCTGGAACTGCTGTCGGTCACCCTGGCCGACCAGGAGCTTTCTGCTGCACAGTATCAGCTGACCGAGAATCACCTGACCCTGCACCCGACCAGCGCTACCTTTACGGTCGATACCAGCGTCAGGATCCACCCGGAAACCAACACCGCGCTCGAAGGCCTGTACAAGTCCGGCACGATGTTCTGCACCCAGTGCGAGGCCGAAGGCTTTCGCAAGATCACCTATTACCTCGACCGCCCGGACGTGATGAGTACCTTCACCACCACGGTGGTGGCCGAACAACACAGCTATCCGGTGCTGCTGTCCAACGGCAACCCGATCGCTTCCGGTCCCGGTGAAGAAGGCCGGCACTGGGCGACCTGGGAAGACCCGTTCAAGAAACCGGCGTACCTGTTTGCGCTGGTGGCCGGTGACCTGTGGTGCGTCGAAGACAGCTTCACCACCATGAGCGAGCGCAACGTGGCGCTACGCATTTACGTCGAGCCGGAAAACATCGACAAGTGCCAGCACGCGATGAACAGCCTGAAGAAATCCATGCGCTGGGACGAAGAGGTCTATGGCCGTGAGTACGACCTGGACATCTTCATGATCGTCGCCGTGAATGACTTCAACATGGGGGCCATGGAGAACAAGGGTCTCAACATTTTCAACTCCAGCGCCGTGCTGGCCAAGGCGGAAACCGCCACCGATGCCGCGCACCAGCGGGTCGAGGCGATCGTCGCCCACGAATACTTCCACAACTGGTCGGGCAACCGCGTGACCTGCCGCGACTGGTTCCAGCTGTCGCTCAAGGAAGGCTTCACCGTGTTCCGCGATGCCGGTTTCTCCTCGGACATGAACTCGGCCACGGTCAAGCGCATCCAGGACGTGGCGTACCTGCGCACCCACCAGTTCGCCGAAGACGCCGGCCCCATGGCCCACGCCGTGCGCCCGGACAGCTTCATCGAGATTTCCAACTTCTACACCCTGACCGTGTATGAAAAGGGCTCGGAAGTGGTCGGCATGATCCACACCCTGCTCGGCGCCGAAGGCTTCCGCAAAGGCAGCGACTTGTACTTCGAACGCCATGACGGCCAGGCCGTGACCTGCGATGACTTCATCAAGGCCATGGAAGATGCCAATGGCGTCGACCTGACCCAGTTCAAACGCTGGTACAGCCAGGCCGGTACACCGCGTCTGGCGGTGAGCGAGTCCTTTGATGCGGCGGCGAAGACCTACAGCCTGACCTTCCGCCAGAGCTGCCCGCAAACCCCGGACAAGGTTGAAAAACTGCCGTTCGTGATCCCGGTCGAACTCGGCCTGCTGGATTCCAAAGGCGCGGCGATTGCCCTGCGTCTTTCCGGTGAAGCCACCGCCCAAGGCACCTCGCGGGTCATTTCCGTGACCGAAGCCGAGCAGACTTTCACCTTCGTCGACATCGCCGAACAACCGCTGCCATCGTTGCTGCGCGGCTTCTCGGCGCCAGTGAAGCTGAGCTTCCCGTACAACCGTGACCAGTTGATGTTCCTGATGCAGCACGACAGCGACGGTTTCAACCGCTGGGATGCTGGTCAGCAACTGTCGGTGCAGGTGCTGCAAGAGTTGATTGCCCAGCAGCAGAAGGGCGAAGCGCTGGTGCTCGATCAGCGTCTGGTGTCGGCGCTGCGCACGGTGCTCTCGGATGAGTCGCTGGACCAGGCCATGGTCGCCGAAATGCTGTCGCTGCCGAGCGAGGCGTACCTGACCGAAATCAGCGAAGTGGCGGACGTCGAAGCGATTCACACCGCCCGTGAATTTGCTCGCAAGCAATTGGCCGATGCGTTGTTCGACGGCTTGTGGCAGCGTTATCAGGCCAATCGCGAGTTGTCGAAGCAGACGCCGTACGTGGCCGAAGCCGAGCACTTTGCCCGTCGTGCCTTGCAGAACATCGCGCTGTCGTACCTGATGCTCAGCGGCAAGCCGGAAGTTCTGGCGGCGACCCTGGAGCAGTTCGACGCGTGCGACAACATGACCGAGCGCCTGACTGCACTCGCCGTGCTGGTCAACTCACCCTTCGAAGCCGAGAAGGCCAAGGCGCTGGCCAGCTTCGCCGAGCACTTCAAGGACAACCCGCTGGTCATGGACCAGTGGTTCAGCGTCCAGGCCGGCAGCGTGTTGCCTGGCGGACTTGCGCGGGTCAAGGCGTTGATGCAGCACCCGGCGTTCAACATCAAGAACCCGAACAAGGTGCGGGCACTGGTCGGTGCGTTTGCCGGGCAGAACCTGATCAACTTCCATGCGGCGGATGGTTCCGGGTATCGCTTCCTGGCGGATCTGGTGATTGAGTTGAACGGCTTTAATCCGCAGATTGCTTCGCGGCAGTTGGCGCCTTTGACTCGCTGGCGCAAGTATGACGATGCTCGTCAGGCTCTGATGAAGGGTGAACTGGAGCGGATTCGGGCTTCGGGGCAGTTGTCCAGTGATGTGTTTGAAGTGGTCAGCAAGAGTTTGGCTTGATCTTGGCCTTTTTGGACTTGGCGGCCTTCGGGCCGACCAGGTTCCTGGTTGATTGAGTACATATCCGTTTCTGCGGTAACGGCGGCTTATGGTTTCGCCCTTACGTACGGCCCCTCGCTGAGGCTCGGGGTTCCTTCGCTGCGGTATTCATCCGGGGGCATTGCCCTCCGGTCGGCTTCGCTTCGACCTACATGCAATGAGTTCGACTGCGTCGAACGGCGCTGCGCGCCAATACCCGGATGAACACCTGCGCTCAGCCTCCCGAGGGGGCGGGTGGATCAAGATCAAGAGCTGCAGGCGAGCTAACGCTCGGCCTGATGAGTGGTGAAGAGCGAAGGTGTACGCCGCTCTGCCTTTGCTCTTCTGTGGGAGCGGCGGTGCGGCGATCCGACTTGCTCGCGAAGGCGGCCTGCCAGCCGACCAATTTCTTTCGAATGTACCCAGCCCAACTGTGGGAGCGGGCTTGCTCGCGAAGGCGGCCTGACAGCCGACCTGAATCTGGCGGATGTACTTTGACCCTGTGGGAGCTGGCTTGCCTGCGATGGCGGTCTGTCAGCCAGCATCAATGCCAGATGTGCCGGCCTCTTCGCGGGCAAGCCCGCTCCCACAGGTTTGGTGTCGTTCGAATAATTGGTGTTCGCCGTAAATACTGTGGGAGCGAACTCGCGATAGCGGCCTGCCAGTCGACCAGGAACATCACAGACGAACGACCCCAACAACCAGGCCGGCCGGTAGGCCGCCTCGGACGCTGTTGCGGTACACGCCCCCTCATGAGGCCGAGCGCAAGTTCTGCGCAGTGGGCAACCCGGCATGGATGCCGGGTTAGCCGCCCCCGGCCATGGATGGCCGATGGCACCGAATGTCAGGGGCAAGAGCGTTTGGTTACTTTGCGCTTTTCAAAGTGACCCGCCGTAAGGGCGGAACCGCCAGAGGCCGTTACCGCAGCAACGGATATGTACACCAATCACCAAACCCCCAATCACCCCACCTGATACCCAACCATTCAGACCACGCCCCCATCCCCCCGGTTAACAAAAGATAACGTGGCGTCGATTGTCAGACATTAAAAAACACCGATAGGATAGGCCAGCTTCCGAAGGGGCTCTGGATTGCGGGTTTCAGGACTATGCTCTGAAACAGCCGGTCCAGACACGCACCCTTGCGGCGCCCAGAAAGGTTGAACGACCTAACAATAATAATGGGAGAAGGTCTATGAGTGAGCCTGTCATGGGTGTGGGTATCTGCCGCCCGCCGGCACTGCGCAAATTAGCGTTGCTGGCTACAGCGCTCTCGCTGTTGGGCTCTGCCATGCTGTCGGCACCTGCGCTGGCCGCGGCGGCGCCAGCATCCGATGTTGTTTATTCCATTGAATCGGCCAAGGCTGCCAAAAGCCTGATGCTCGATGTCGTCCACGCCGGCAAGCGCCTGGTGGCGGTCGGGGATCGTGGGCACATCCTGTATTCCGATGACCAGGGCGCTACCTGGACCCAGGCCAAGGTCCCGACCCGGGCCCTGCTGACGTCGGTGTTTTTCGTCGATGACAAGCACGGCTGGGCCGTCGGCCATGACGCGCAGATCCTCGCCAGCGAGGACGGCGGCGCGACCTGGACCAAGCAATTTGAAGATCTGACACGCGAATCGCCGCTGCTCGATGTCTGGTTCAAGGACGTCGACAGCGGCTTTGCCGTGGGCGCTTACGGCTCGCTGATGGAAACCACCGACGGTGGCAAGCATTGGGAAGACGCCAGCGACCGCCTGGACAACGAAGACCAGTACCACCTGAATTCGATCGCTGCGGTCAAGGACGCCGGGCTGTTCATCGTCGGCGAGCAGGGCAGCATGTTCCGTTCCCCGGACTGGGGCCAGACCTGGGAGAAACTCGAAGGTCCGTACGAGGGCTCGCTGTTCGGCGTGATCGGCACAGCGCAGCCCAATACGCTGCTGGCCTACGGACTGCGCGGCAACCTTTACCGCTCCACGGATTTCGGTACCACCTGGGACCAGGTCGAGCTCAAGGCTGAACGTGGCGACCTGGAGTTCGGGTTGTCCGGCGGTACGTTGCTCGACGACGGTTCCATCGTGATCGTCGGCAACGGCGGTTCGGTGATTCGCAGCAGCGACAATGGCGAAACCTTCATGGTGGTCAACCGTCCGGACCGTATTTCGGTCTCGGCAGTGACGGCGGCAGGCAATGGCAATCTGGTTCTGGCCGGGCAGGGCGGCGTTCGCGTCACCTCGCCAAACGGCACCGAGTCGGGAAAATGAGCCGGGTTAATAATAAGAAGGCGGAGCTATGACTTCCTTGAGTACTCATCACCAGGACAAGGCGACGTTCCTCGAGCGCCTGATCTTCAACAACCGCCCGGCAGTGATCACGATCTGCCTGCTGGTCAGTATTTTCCTGTTCTGGCAGGCGACGCTGATCCGTCCATCCACCAGCTTCGAAAAAATGATCCCGCTGGAGCATCCCTTCATCCAGAAGATGATGGAGCACCGCAACGATCTGGCGAACCTGGGCAACACCGTGCGGATTTCGGTGGAAGCCACCGATGGCGACATCTTCTCCAAGGAGTACATGGAGACCCTGCGTCAGATCAACGACGAGGTGTTCTACATCTCCGGCGTCGACCGTTCCGGCCTCAAGTCGCTATGGAGCCCGAGCGTTCGCTGGACCGAAGTGACCGAAGAGGGCTTCGCCGGCGGTGAAGTGATTCCGCAGAGCTACAACGGCTCCCAGGCCAGCCTCGATCTGTTGCGCAACAATGTGCTCAAGTCCGGTCAGGTCGGACGGTTGGTGTCCAACGATTTCAAGTCGAGCATCGTCGACATTCCGTTGCTGGAGTCCTATCCGGACCCGCAGGACCA
Source organism: Pseudomonas sp. GW821-FHT02A08 (assembly GCF_059422045.1). NCBI lineage: Bacteria > Pseudomonadati > Pseudomonadota > Gammaproteobacteria > Pseudomonadales > Pseudomonadaceae > Pseudomonas > Pseudomonas sp. GW821-FHT02A08. The sequence continues at coordinate 2,859 of NZ_JBWKWD010000020.1, read as the reverse complement.
GGGCAAGCTGCTGGCGCTGGACTATCGCCAGTTCTCCCACGAGCTTGAAGACAAGATCCGTACCAAGTTCGAAGCACAGAACCCGAACGTGAAGATCCACATCGTCGGTTTCGCCAAGAAAGTCGGTGACCTGATCGACGGCCTGGTGATGGTGGTGATGTTCTTCGGCGTCGCCTTCGTCATCACCCTGATCCTCCTGTTGTGGTTCACCAACTGCCTGCGCAGTACCGTCGCCGTGTTGAGTACTACGCTGGTGGCAGTGGTCTGGCAACTGGGCTTGATGCACTTCTTCGGATTCGGGCTCGACCCCTATTCGATGCTGGTGCCGTTCCTGATCTTCGCCATCGGTATTTCCCACGGCGTGCAGAAGATCAACGGCATCGCCCTGCAATCGAGTGAAGCGGACAACGCCCTGACCGCGGCGCGTCGCACCTTCCGTCAATTGTTCCTGCCGGGGATGATCGCGATCCTCGCCGATGCCGTGGGTTTCATCACGCTGCTGATCATCGATATCGGTGTGATCCGTGAACTGGCCATTGGCGCGTCCATCGGCGTGGCGGTGATCGTGTTCACCAACCTGATCCTGCTGCCGGTGGCGATTTCCTATGTCGGCATCAGCAAGCGTGCCGTCGAGCGAAGCAAGAAAGACGCGGTGCGCGAACACCCGTTCTGGCGCCTGCTGTCGAGCTTTGCCAGCGCCAAAGTCGCACCGGTGTCCATTCTGCTGGCGTTGATCGCCTTTGGCGGCGGCCTGTGGTACAGCCAGAACCTGAAAATCGGCGACCTCGACCAGGGTGCCCCGGAGCTGCGTCCGGACTCGCGCTACAACAAGGACAACAACTTCATCATCAACAACTACTCCACCAGTTCCGACGTATTGGTGGTGATGGTCAAGACCAGGTCCGAAGGCTGCTCGCGCTACGAAGCCATGGCGCCGATCGACGAGCTGATGTGGAAGATGCAGAACACCGAGGGCGTGCAATCGGCGATTTCCCTGGTGACCGTGTCCAAGCAAATGATCAAGGGCATGAACGAGGGCAACCTGAAATGGGAAACCCTGTCGCGTAACCCTGACGTGCTGAACAACTCCATTGCCCGCGCTGACGGCCTGTACAACAACAGCTGTTCCCTGGCGCCGGTGCTGGTGTTCCTCAACGATCACAAGGCCGAGACCCTGGATCGCGCGGTGCATGCGGTGCAGGAGTTCGCCAGTGAAAACAACAAGGAAGGCCTGGAGTTCATCCTCGCCGCCGGTAACGCCGGGATCGAGGCGGCCACCAACGAGGTGATCAAGAAGTCCGAGCTGACCATCCTGATCCTGGTGTACATCTGTGTGGCGGTCATGTGCATGATCACCTTCCGTTCGTGGGCGGCGACCTTGTGCATCGTGCTGCCGCTGGTGCTGACCTCGGTACTCGGCAACGCCCTGATGGCCTTCATGGGCATCGGCGTGAAAGTCGCGACCCTGCCGGTGGTGGCGCTCGGGGTGGGGATTGGCGTGGACTACGGCATCTACATCTACAGCCGCCTGGAAAGCTTCCTGCGTGCCGGCCTGCCGCTGCAAGAGGCGTACTACCAGACGCTGAAGTCGACCGGTAAAGCGGTGCTGTTCACCGGTCTGTGCCTGGCCATCGGCGTGTGCACCTGGATCTTCTCGGCCATCAAGTTCCAGGCCGACATGGGCCTGATGCTGACCTTCATGCTGCTGTGGAACATGTTCGGTGCGCTGTGGCTGTTGCCGGCACTGGCGCGGTTCCTGATCAAGCCTGAGAAACTGGCGGGGCAGAAGGGCAACTCGTTGTTTGCTCACTGATCCATGCAGAAATGAAAAAGCCGCAACCTTGGTTGCGGCTTTTTTATGCCTCGAATTTCACACCGTCCAATGTGGGAGCGGGCTTGCTCGCGAAAGCGTTGTATCAGGCACCCATGATGTCGACTGACACTCCGCCTTCGCGAGCAAGCCCGCTCCCACAATGGATTTTTGTCAGTCAGGCAGGATCGCTTCCGAGCACTACATTCAACGCACTACGCGCATCATCCAGCTGCACCAGCGTCGCATGCCGCGCACCCAGAGCATCACGGTTTTCAATGGCGGTGAGAATCGCCTTGTGCCGGGGCAGCGCCAGTTCATGCAGGTTCGGCCGCTGGTTCGAATGCTTCAAGGCTTCGGCGATGGCCACCGAGAGCATGTTGCACAGGTTGGCCAGCAAGTCGTTGTGCGTGGCGTCGGCGATGCGACTGTGGAAGTCCAGGTCCGGCTGTAACAGCGCCTCCGGTGTCGGCGCGGCTTCCATGCGCTGGTAGGCCTCGCCAATGGACGCGATGTCCGCCTCGGTGGCGAATTGCGCGGCGAGGGCGGCAGCGGCCGGTTCGATGATGCTGCGCACACTGGTCAGCAGGTCGAAAAACTGGTTTTGCGGACTGCTCTGCATCAGCCAGTGCAGCACGTCCGGATCGAGCATGTGCCAGTCCTTGCGCGGCTTGACCACGGTTCCGACGCGCGGGCGGGAATACACCAGGCCCTTGGCAACCAATACTCGGGTGGCTTCACGCAGCACCGGCCGGCTGACCGCATATTCTTCGCACAACAGCGCTTCGGCGGGCAGTTTGTCGTCCGGCAGGAAACGTCCCGAGACGATCTGCATGCCCAGTTCCTGGACGATGCGCGAGTGCATGCTTTTGCGGTCGGAGGGTTTGCGGTAATCCATGGGGAACGGCGCGGTCCTGTGCGAATAGGTGTCGCGCATGATAGCAGGCGCGGCGCAATCTTGAGGCAGGCGAAAATCAAATGTGGGAGCGGGCTTGCTCGCGAATGCGCAATCTCAGCCAACTGAAATGTTGAATGATAAACCGCATTCG